>JBIKSX010000034.1:0-6526 GCA_044348405.1 Candidatus Planktophila sp. | reverse complement strand
CCTTAAATTTTCGATATCTGGATTAATTGCGCGCATGCCAATTTCCATGGATTCTCTTGCCTTAATTTTTATAGTAGTTGCGGCAAGTGACTCTTATGCGATTGCTGGTGCGCTTAGTGCAACAGCTTCGGTTGTTATGGCATTTGCTACACCACATTGGTCACGTGTTGCTGATCGAATTGGCCAGAGCGCTATGTTGGTACGTGTTATTCCGATTAAGGTTGCTGGGCTTTGTCTTTTCACCTTTTTAGTTTTGAATCAAGCACCTACATGGACTTGGTTTGTTAGCATCATTATTGCTGAATCAATGTCAGTCAATACCGGTGGATTAGTTCGTCGCCGCTGGCTACATGTTTTAAGTCCAGATAAATCAAGTACCGCCGAAGATGAACAAGATCGCCACTTGGTGAACACGGCATATTCCTTTGAAGCGCTGATGGATGAAGTTGTGTTTATCTTGGGTCCAATCATTGTCACTGCCTGTGCCACAACCATTTCACCAGCTGCTGGAATGATGGCTGGAATCATCTTTGTAGCAATCGGTGTTCCTTTGTTTGTCATGCAAAAATCAACTGAGCCACCATCTACTCCTAAACGAATAATTGATCCTCATCCGGCGGTAATTCGAAACAAACGAGTGCAGGCGATAGTTCTTGCCACAACATTGCTTGGTGGTTTTTTCGGATCAATCGCAATTGTCACTGTTGCTTTTGCAGAACAACGCGGTCAAGCAGATAAATCTGGTCTGCTATTAGCCATTTGGGCTTTCGGAAGCGGAATCGCTGCAATTATCAACGGCGCCATCAAATGGAAGTCATCTAGCGCAACCCGCTTCTTGATTTTCTTATTTGCACTTACTGCCTTGTGTGTCCCCATGTTATTTACACACACCTTGGGATGGCTGGCAGTAGCTTTATTTTTTAATGGTTTTGCTATTGCACCATTAGTCATCAATGCATATGGCGTTGCAGAAGGTGCAGTACCGCCGGATCAAATTACTGAGACTTTGACGTGGGTTGTTGCAGGAATGCCTATGGGTGGAGCACTAGCTAGTGCTTTGTCCGGCCAAATCATCGATCGGTTTGGTTCCGACATCGCATTTTGGGTGCCTCTGGGATTCATGATTGCGGCATGTGCAGCCACACTTCCGTATTTCCAGACTTATAAGGCCCTCATCGGCTACCCTCGTGCACGTGACTGAGCTACGACTAGGCGGAAAGACCGAAGATGGTCTGTACCTGTCTTTGCATGACAATGATGGAAATGAATTCACTGTTCGAGTCAGTGACACATTGCGCGCAACTGTGAATCAGCAAAGATTGATGGCTGTTCCATCAACTGACGAACCAAGTATTTCAATTAAAGAGATTCAGCGTTTGTTGCGTGCAGGACAAACTGCAGAGCAAATTGCTCGCGAGAACAACACAACTATTGAAAAGATCGAACGTTTTGCTGGACCAATTCTTTCTGAACGCATCTACATTATTGATCAAGCACAACAGATTGTTATCCGCAAAGAAGGCGGACGCGATGCAGTAACTCTGCTCGGAGTTGTAATCTCACGTTTAGCTCCCCGCAACATTGACTCTTCAGAATTGTCATGGGACACCTGGCGCTTAGAAGATGGCACCTGGACTTTAGAACTTCATTACCCAAACAGTTCAGGTACTGGAATTGCGCAATGGAACTTTGACTCCACCCTGCGCACTGTTACTTCTATGGATGAAAACGCACGCTGGATGATGGGTGATGATCCTGCTCCGCGCCAACTTCCAACCCCTGCATTAATTCCCACCGAGAGTTCTCACCCCTCTGAGCGTCGCATTATTGATGTGTACAGCGAATTTCGGAAAGAGACGCTTGAGCAAGAGCTTGAAGAGGAGATTGAACCTATTCGCGAGGTTCCCCGCCTAGCAGTAATTCGTGAAGAGCCAGATGATGAAGCCACTCGCGATGGAATCACCGCACGCGCCAAGGTTCCAAGCTGGGATGAAATCATGTTCGGAATAAAGCCAGAGGACAATAAGTAGAAACTTTGCCGAGCTAGCTCAAAGTAGTTGTAAGCAATCCCACTTCAGATTCGATTTCACTATCTCCTCCGTGATGTCCAACCATAGCGCCTTCTTTATCGTCACGATCAGCATCAACAAGAATTAAACCACCGCGGGCTATCGCAATCACTTCACCCATACGATCAATGGAATCAGAGCTTAAATTGCTCCCAAAAAGATTGGTTGCTATCGCTTGTTCACGGGTTAGAACCAGCGCTTTATCCTGCAAATACTGTTGCCACACACCAGCTACATCAAGACGTGCCTGAACTGAATCCTGAGCCAAATAAATATGTCGGGCACGTGGCTCTCCCGCAATAACGCTAACTCCAGAAAGTAAAGGATTATCTTGTCCAATAATGATTTTCTCTTCAACATTGATCATTCCATGATCGGAAGTAACCCAGATGCGTGTCCCTTTAGGAACTTCCTTCATTAATTGCGAAACCATTTGATCAATTGCAGCCAGTGCAGCAATCCATTTATCACTACCAACTCCATCTAAATGACCTGCGGCATCCAAATCATTAACATAGAGGTAAACAAATGACGGAGTCTTTTGAAGTCCTTGTTTGGTTTCACTTACTAAATCTGCGACAACATTTGCGCCTTTGTATTGCGCGCCACGAAACACCGCGCGTGTAAAGCCCGAATTTTCATAGCGCTTGGCAGCAACATGTGTGACATTAATTCCAACTTTTGTTGCACGTTCAAAGAGTGTTTCTACGGGTTGCCAGTTTTCAGGATCTACACGCTCATCCCATTTCAGTGCATTTAACAGTCGGCCTCCACTGCGCGGTACTTGAACTGTATACCCCAACATTCCGTGAACTCCAGGAAGTTCTCCAGTTGTTAGCGTTGCAAGTGATGTCGCAGTGGTTGAAGGAAAGGCCGTTTGAATTTTTCCAAAGTTAATCATGCGGCTCATGGTTGGCATAACTTCGGCATATGTTGACAGAGTGTCAAAACCAAATCCATCAATTAGAAAAAGCAGTTCGCGTCCCATCGGGGATTGACCCATTTCCAAGTGATCGACAGCACTGTCTAACCCAAGGGAAGAAAAGATAGAGGGAGTTATCTGGGACAAATGCACGTGCTTATCTTCCCACGAGAGTGCACTAGAGTTTGGCTATGGAAAAAGCGATCAAGCTATCGGCTGAAGTTTCGGCTGCGATTAAGGCCAAAAAGCCAATCGTTGCTCTGGAATCAACGATTATTAGCCATGGCTTGCCACGTCCTTCCAATCTAGAAGTAGCCCTTGAATGCGAGCGAATTGTTCGTGACGCAGGTGCGGTTCCAGCAACAATCGCATTGCTTGATGGAAAAATTTTGGTCGGTTTAGAAAGAAGCGAACTTGAGGCAATTGCCAATCGCGACGATATTTCTAAAGCATCAATTCGCGATTTAGCAATCATCATCGCCCAAGGCAAAAGCGCAGCAACGACAGTTGCTGCAACTGCGCACATTGCAGCACTGGCCGGAATTCATGTCTTTGCAACAGGTGGCCTTGGTGGCGTACACCGCGGGGCTAATGAATCATTTGATGAATCTGCAGACCTGACCGCTTTAGCAAATGTTGATATGACCATGGTTTGTGCAGGAGTTAAATCAATTTTGGATGTGCCAGCCACATTGGAGCGACTAGAAACTTTGGCAATCAGCTTGGTTGGTTACAAGACCACAGCTTTTCCAGGTTTCTACTTAACTGATTCTGGTTACACCCTTGAACATCGAGTTGATTCACCGGCAGAAATTGCAGCAATCATCAAGGCGCGCGCGGCAGTTGGAACCTTAAACAAGGCACTTGTCGTGGCAAACCCAGTTGTCAAAGAAATGAATAAAGCCAGACATGATGAGATTTTGAAATCAGGACTTGAAAAGGCGGAAAAGCAAGGTGTTGTTGGCAAAAATGTCACGCCTTTCTTACTCGAACATTTCCACACAACTTCTCAGGGTGAATCACTTGCGATTAACACTGAAATCATCAAGGCAAATTGCTTGTTGGGTGCGCAGATAGCGGTGGCACTTCAATGAAAAAGATTCTATGCATTGGCGACTTAGCGCTAGATGTTATTTCCCAGCTCAAGGAACCCATCAATTACGGAAATGACACGGCAAGTAGAATTTCAAGTCACCCCGGCGGACAGGCTGCAAACGTTGCAACGTGGATTACTCGCACTAATTCAAGAGCTCATTTAGTTGCACGTACAGGCAATGATCCTGTTGGTTTTGCCTTGATTTCAGATCTGGATAAGTACGGCGTAGAACACCTTAATTTGATGCATAGCGGACGCCCAACCGGAGTTGTTGTGATCTTGGTTGATGCAAATGGTGAGCGAACAATGTTTCCAGACAATGGAGCAAATGCGGATCTTGAAGCATCTGATCTACCTTCACTTGATGATATTGATGGTGTCTATCTATCAGGGTATGCGCTTTTGGATTTCCGCAGCCGCGATGCGGTTCTTGCCATGATTAAAAAAATTAAAGCTAGCGGCAAGCCAATCTATTTCGATCCAACCACAACTGGTGCGATGAAAATTGTCAGTCGCGATGAAGTTTTGTCGTGGGTTGCATTAATGGATGGAATTTTGCTCAATAGCGAAGAAGCCTTGTATCTAGGTGATGCAACTGATGTTGAAACCGCAGAAGAAAATCTTGCAAATATCACACCGCTTGTCGTCATTAAATTGGGTTCAAAGGGTGCGATGGCAATCAATGGTTCACACAAAGCCAAGGTTTCTGCTGTAACTACCAATGTTGTTGACACCACAGGTGCTGGAGACTCATTTGCTGCTGGATTTATTCCTAAGTGGCTAGAAACAAGTGATCTGACTCAAGCTCTTTCTGCAGGTGCGGCATTGGCAGCAAAGTGTGTTTCATCAGTTGGGGCGCGCCCTCCCCTAAATTAAGCCTGACTCTTGGCAGAATGCCCCAATGGCAACTGCGAAGACTCCCGCGAAATCTGCGGCTAAAGGTAAGAAACCCGCTGGACCAAAGCCCGGTGAATATCCAGGAAAGATCGTTGACATCGATGTTTCCAAAGAGGTTTCAGAATCTTTTCTCGAGTATGCATATTCAGTAATTTATTCACGTGCACTTCCTGATGCACGTGATGGTTTAAAGCCAGTTCACCGCCGCATTCTTCATCAGATGGCAGACATGGGTCTGCGCCCAGAACGTGGACATGTAAAAAGTGCACGTGTTGTTGGTGAAGTAATGGGTAAGTTGCACCCACATGGTGATGGTGCAATTTATGATGCTTTAGTTCGTATGGCGCAGAGTTTCTCAATGGGATTACCGCTAATCGATGGTCACGGAAACTTTGGATCACTTGATGCGGGCCCTGCTGCGATGCGTTATACCGAAGCTCGTTTAGCTCCTGCTGCGATGTCAATGGTCGCCGAAGCTGATGAAGATACTGTTGATTTTGGACCTAACTATGACGGTCAACTCTCTGAACCAATTGTTTTACCAGCGGCATATCCAAACCTGCTAGTCAATGGCGGTTCCGGAATTGCTGTGGGTATGGCCACCAACATGGCTCCACACAACTTAAGTGAAGTAATCGCAGCAACAAAGTTTCTGATTGAAAACCCAACTGCAACCGTTAAGCAGTTGATGAAATTTGTTCCAGGACCAGATTTTCCAACAGGTGGAGAAATTGTTGGACTAGATGGTGTTCGTGAAGCGTATGCAACTGGAAAAGGTTCCTTTAAAGTTCGCGCAACCGTTGAAATTGAAAAGGTTTCCTCTCGCAAGATGGGTATCGTCATTAAGGAACTTCCTTACACGATTGGACCTGAAAAGGTTGTCGAGCGCATTGCTGCCCTGGTTAAAGCCAAGAAGATTCAGGGAATCAGCGACATCATTGATCTCTCTGATGGCCAGACCGGCACAAATGTTGTTATTGAAATCAAGAATGGTTTTGAGCCTGAAGAAGTTCTTGAAAAGCTATATGCACTAACTCCCATGGAAGATGCCTTTGCGATTAACGCGGTTGCACTTGTTAAGGGTCGCCCACAAACTCTTGGTCTTAAAGAGTTGCTCCGAGTATTCATCGATCATCGCATCGAAGTTGTGCGTCGCCGTTCAGAGTTCCGCAAAGCTAAAGCTGAAAGTCGATTAGGCCTAGTTGATGGTTTGCTCAAGGCGATCATTGATATCGATAAGGTCATCAAGATCATTCGTGGTAGCGATGATGCAGCAGCAGCTAAAGACAAGCTGATTAAAGACTTCAAATTAAATGAAGAACAGGCTACATATATCTTGGATATGCCACTTCGCAGATTAACCAAGATGAGCAAGCTCGAACTAGAAACAGAGCAAAAGGAACTTAAGACCACAATTGCTGCGCTGACTAAGTTGCTCAAGAGTGAAGATGCAATCAAAGCTCAAGTATCGGACGAGTTAACTGCGGTTGGAAAGTCTTATGCAGCACCTCGTCGTACTCGAATTGGTGCTGCCTAAACCCA
>JBIKSX010000033.1:0-6774 GCA_044348405.1 Candidatus Planktophila sp. | reverse complement strand
GATGATGGTCGCCCAAACTTTGAGCCACGTAAGCGCGAAAAGTTTGATCCAACACGTCCCAAGAAGAACAGCGTTGCACCAGATACTCGTGCAGCCAACTTCCGTGCAGAGCGTCCAGTTCGCGATCGCCGTAATGATTCACCAGCTTATGCTCGTGATGACTTCAAAAAGCACGCTAAATCTCATTCAAATGCCGCTGTAGATTTTGGCGCAGATGACAATTACATTTCAGCAAATCTTGCAGATGCAAACCTTGTTGATGCAACTCCCCTAACCGAAATCACAACTACTTTTGCTGATCTTGGAATTGCAGCGCCGCTTGTCAACGCGTTAAGCAAGCAAGGAATCATGCATCCGTTCCCAATTCAGATCGCAACTCTTCCAGATGCTCTTGCAGGTCATGACATCTTGGGTCGCGGACAAACTGGTTCTGGAAAGACTCTTGCATTCGGTTTAGCACTTCTAAACAATCTAAATGGCAAGGTTGCCAAGCCACATAAGCCATTGGCACTTGTTTTGACGCCAACGCGTGAACTTGCGCAACAAATTGATGAAGTTTTGATGCCACTTGCACGTTCAATTGGTCACGAATCAGTTGTTGTAGCTGGTGGAATGTCTTATTCAAAGCAGATCACTGCAATGCGTCGCGGAACTGCAATCTTGGTTGCTACACCTGGTCGTTTGATCGATTTACTTAACAAAGGTGAAGTTCAATTAGATCAATTACAAATTACTGTTCTTGATGAAGCAGACCAGATGGCTGACATGGGCTTCTTGCCAGTTGTGAAGGAAATTCTTGATCAGGCAAAGCTGGATGGTCAGCGTTTACTTTTCTCTGCCACTCTTGATCGTGGCGTTGATTCCTTGGTTCGTCAGTACTTGAAGAACCCAAAAACTCACTCGCTACAAAATGACCGTGCATCTGTTTCAACTATGGAGCACTACGTATTAGTAATGAATCCAACTGATAAAGATGACATTACTAATCAGGTTGCTGCTCGTAACGGTAAGACGATCTTGTTCGTAAAGACTCAACGCGGTGCAGATCGTTTGGCTGACAAGCTTGCTCATGCTGGAGTTCCAGTAGGTGCATTACACGGTGGAAAGTCACAAGCAGTACGTACCCGTACTTTGGCGCTTTTCAAGGAAACACCAAATGCCGCACTAGTTGCAACAGATGTTGCTGCTCGCGGTATTCACGTTGATGGAATTTCACTTGTTGTGCATGTTGATGCACCAACAGATCACAAGGATTATCTACACCGTGCAGGTCGTACTGCACGTGCGGGTGAGGCCGGAACTGTTGTCACTCTTGCGACTACACGTCAGCAAAAGTCGATCGGTGGACTTACACAGCGCGCGGGTGTCACCCCTAAGTTTGTTGGAGTTACACCGCTTAGTACTGAGTTAATGAAGATTACGGGAGCGCAGGAGCCATCAGGTATTCCTTACATCGTTCCGATCGTTGAAAAGTCAGTACGTAGCGGCGGAAAGCGTCCACGTCCTAACTCAAGCCAACGTCGCCGTCGCCCTCGTTAAAGCAACCTTTAATTGATAGGTTTCGCGTTATGACTAACGCGAATCCATTTGCCCAAAGAAGCACTCTTGAATATGAGCTACCTCCATTTGCTCAAATCAAAGAGGAGCATTACCTGCCTGCTTTCTATGAAGGATGTGCAGAACAGTTAGCTGAAGTACAAGCAATTCTTGATACCCCAGGTGCAGCAACTTTTGAGAACACAATCGTGGCTCTAGAAAAAAGTGGGCAATACTTGATGCGTATGTTGTTGGTTTTCTACAACAAATCATCCAGTGACACTAATGATGCATTGGATGCAATTGAAGAAGAGATTGCACCAAAGTTAGCCGCACACCAAGATTCAATTAACTTAAATCCTGCACTGTTCAAGCGCATCAAAGATCTTTACGATGCTCGCGAATCACTGGGGCTTAACAGCGAAGATTCATGGTTGCTTGAGCGTTACTACAAAGATTTAATACATGCTGGTGCGCACTTAACAGAGGCACAACGCGCACGACTAAAGGAACTCAATGAAGAACTTTCATCTCTAGAAACGCTCTTTTCCAAGAATGTGCTGGCAGATACCAATGATTTGGCCGTTCTGGTTGATTCAATTGAAGAACTAGATGGCTTAAGCGAAAATGAAATCGCAGCTGCAGCTGCAGCTGCAAAAGATCGCGGGCATGAAGGTAAGTGGCTTATTGGAATGGTCAACTTCACTGGTAACCCAGTTCTAGATTCACTTACTAATCGTGAGCTTCGCAAGAAGATCATGCAGGCTTCATTGCTTAAGGCAAACCGTGCCAATGACAATGACAACAAACCTGTTTTATTGAAAATGGTAAAGCTACGTGCAGAACGTGCACGATTATTTGGTAAAGAAACCCATGCTGAACATGTAATTGCGGTTCAAACCGCGGAACACCCAGATAACGTGCATGCCATGTTGCGCAAGATCGCACCGGCTGCAGTACGCAATGCACAAGCCGAAGCAGCTGACCTTAAGAAAGCTGCTGGATCAGATATCGAAAGCTGGGACTGGGGCTTTTACACTGAAAAAGTTCGTTTAGAAAAATACAACATTGACACCTCAAAGATGCGTCCATACTTTGAATTAGAACGTGTTCTACATGATGGTGTTTTCTTTGCGGCAAACAAGTTGTTTGGAGTTACCTTCAAAGAGCGTCCTGATCTTGTTACATATCACCCAGAAGCCCGCGCATTTGAAATAAACAATGAAGATGGAAGCAAAGTAGGTTTGTTTATTGGTGACTTCTACACCCGTGATTCAAAGCGTGGTGGAGCATGGATGAATAACCTTGTAGATCAGAACTTCTTGTTTAACCAACTTCCTGTGGTTGTAAATAACCTAAACATTCCAAAACCACCTGCAGGTAAGCCAACCTTGCTCACTTATGATGAGACAACAACTTTGTTCCACGAATTTGGGCATGCTATTCACGGCTTCCTGTCTCAGGTGAAGTACCCGCGTGTTTCAGGAACCAGTGTTCAGCGCGACTTTGTGGAATTTCCGTCGCAAGTAAATGAGATGTGGATCTTGTGGCCAGAAGTAGTTGAAAACTATGCCCGCCACCACGAAACTGGCGAGAAGTTGCCTCAAGAATGGATCGACAACTTAAATGCTGCACGCACCTTCAACGAAGGTCACGCAACTACTAGTTACTTGGCGGCCGCAACCCTTGATTTAGCGTGGCATTCGCTTAACGTTGAGCAGGCGGCAAAAGTTACTGATGTTGTTGAATTTGAAGCTCAAGCGATTAAGGATTACGGATTAGATTTTGCGCCAGTTCCAACTCGTTACCGCTCAACATACTTCAGTCATATCTTCGCTGGTGGTTACTCATCTGGTTATTACGGATACATCTGGTCTGAAGTTTTAGATGCAGACACCGTCGATTGGTTTAAAGAAAACGGTGGGTTAAAGCGCGAAAATGGTGAACACTTTAAGAACACACTTCTTGGACGCGGTGGATCAATTGATTCAATGCAGATGTTCCGCAATTTCCGTGGGCGTGATTCAAAAATCGAACCACTGTTAAAGCGTCGAGGTTTACTGTAAAGCGTTAGCCAGCAGAACCAGATCCTGATGGACCCGCTTTACGTTGCACCTGTGGTGCACCGCCACTGCGTTGTCCACCACGAATCTTTGATCCGCCTTCAGAATGGTTTTGAGTTCCTGGTGCACTTGGCTTATTTTTCTTAGCTTCAAGGGCAGCAAGCATTCTTGCTTTCATGTCATCATTCTTATCGGCCATGGGTTGAGTCTACCGCCTTACTTGTTATGAGCTTGACTCTTTATATTCACGTAAACGTTCCAAAACCTCTGATTCGCGATAACGACGATGCCCACCTAATGTGCGGATAGCAGTTAACTTTCCAGCTTTTGCCCAGCGGGTAACAGTTTTTGGATTCACATGAAAACGTTGCGCAACCTCTTTAGGGGTCAAAAGAACTTCGGCATCTGGGATGCGGTTCATGGTGACTCCTTCAATCGTGTTCTAGCCAGTGTGGGCTGTCCGTTTTGGACCGTATTGGGGTGAAGTATTGCCATTAAATCTGTGTGAAGCAATACCTATGAAGCTTGTTCGTATGCCTGAACTAAGCGCCAACGGGACATTAATCGTTGATAGCCAACGCCAGCCATCATTCCATCTGCGGCTGCAAGGCCAGCAACAGAATGTGTGACATCTTCAATCGATGCATCCGATTCCAGGCCATCTTCACCTGAATCACGCAATGCACGATCCATGTAATTTGCTAGACCACCATAATCAAGTTCAACTAATGATTCTGGATGGAACATTTCAAGCCAAGCTAAAAGATTTTCTAACTCTTGTTCGACAGGACCATCACCAAATGCACCAAGGACGGCATCATGTGCACCGCTACAACGTTGTTTTGCATTTGCAATAGTTGTCAAAGCGCGTGAATACAAGCCATCTGCATTCTTGCCGCGAGTTCGCTCTTCAGGTGTAAACAAAATAAACCAACGCGGAGGAATAATCCATGTCTCATTTAAAATGTGAGGGACTTTATCTTCAAGTAAATCAACACCAGCAGTTATTACATCTTCCATCGCCGGAGAAATAAAGTATGGAACAACCGTGCTTGGAAGAGATTCTTTAAAATTATCTAGTGCTCCCCAGCAACGCATCGCTGTTGCCCAAGGAGCTACGTAACGGATTCCATCTCGATCAAAAATGTGCACACCATCTGGTCGACCTGCTGGTGGCTCTGGTTGAATAACGCGATGTAACGCTAGTTCTTCTTCTTTGTTAAAGGAGAACGGATCGATTTCTAAACTTTGCCACCGTAAACGATCGGCAGGTTCAAATGCCGACAGTGGTTCGTAGATACGAAGTGAAGCGACGTACGGTGTAGGTCTCACGCACGTGGAATGTAGTTGCCCTCGGCAAATGGATCATCATCATCCTTGCGTGAGGTTGTATCGATTTCGCCATGAAGTTCCTTGGCTAAACGATCTAAATCCATATCTTGCGCGTTATATTTCAAATCACGTGCAACTTTTGTTTGCTTTGCTTTTGCGCGGCCGCGACCCATGGGCGACCTCCTTCACTAATTACTTTGCGTCAGGGAGGTAGGTTATCGCGCTTGGCTAGGTGCTTCCACCAGGTTTCACGCGCTAAAGCGGCAAGTATTGGGCCAGATCAGCCCTTGAGCCAGAGGCTAGAACCGCCCCGCTGGCCACCGCTTGCTCCCAGGACAGCTCACCGGTAGCCAGGGCAAGCCAGGTCGGGGCATCCATTTCGATGGTGTTTGGTGGGGTTCCACGTGTGTGGGTTGGTCCCGCGCCACATTGAATGGCGGCATATGGCGGTACTCGAACTTCAATTGCTCTGCCTGGGGCTTTAATTGTTAATGCGTTAAGCGTGCTTTTAACTTGTTGCAGAATTTCTGGATCGCGCACTTAACAAATTCGCTTATCGAATTGATTCAGCTGCGTACTGCGAAGCTTCTTTAAATTGAGATGTAATCGCATTGACTCTGTTTACAACACGACTAACTTGCTGTTGTGCATCTGCAGCAAAATCAAGTGGTTGCACAATTAATTGATCTAGCGCTGATCGATTTAGTGGAATTCTAGAATCTGCTGCTACATCATCAAAGAATGTGTTTGCTTTGCCTTCGCGGATTGCAATCGTAGCTTTTACTGAATGCTCCTTGATGGCTTCATGAGCGACCTCGCGACCAACACCAGCTTTTACTGCCGCCATTAAAATCTTTGTTGTTGCAAGAAACGGAAGTTGACGTTCAAGTTCTGCATTAATAAGTGCTGGAAAAGTTCCGAATTCGTTTAGCACAGTTAAAATTGTTTCCATCAATCCATCAAATGCATAAAAAGAATCAGCAATTGCAACGCGGCGAACAACACTGCATGAAACATCGCCTTCGTTCCATTGATTGCCTGAAAGTTCGCTGATCATAGATGCGTATCCTCGCAAGACAACTGCCAAACCATTTACCCGCTCACATGAACGGGTATTCATCTTGTGTGGCATTGCGCTGCTACCAACTTGGCCGGATTTAAAGCCTTCAGTAACTAATTCTGCTCCAGCCATTAAGCGAATTGATGTTGCTAAATTAGCTGGCGCTGCAGCAAGTTGGACCAATGTTGTTAAAACATCGTAATCAAAAGAACGAGGATAAATCTGTCCGGTTGAATCCAGAACTTGGCTAAATCCAAGCTCTTTAGCGATTATTTGTTCAAGTTTGTGATGGGCTGCTGCACTGCCCAATAAATCAATTGAATCTTGGGCGGTTCCGACCGGACCTTTGATGCCACGCAATGGATAGCGCTCTTGTAGGCCAACCAAGCGATCATATGAAAATAGAAGTTCTTCAGCAATTGTCGCAAAGCGCTTTCCAAGAGTTGTTACTTGCGCCGGAACATTGTGTGAACGGCCTGTGATCGGTTGATCGGCATACTTCACTGATGCTTCGGCAAGTCGAGCAAGTAGGGCAACAACTTTAGTGTGAACTAAATCTAGGCCTTGGCGAATCTGCAGGGCTTCAATGTTTTCAGTTAGATCACGGCTTGTCATTCCAGCGTGAATGGCTTCATGTCCGGCAAGGGCGTTGAACTCTTCAATGCGGGCTTTGACATCGTGGCGAGATTGTTTCTCGCGCGCATCTATTGATGCCAAATCAATCTTTGTAATTACATTTTCGTAATCTGTAATTACATTCTTGTTAATTGTGTGGCCAAGTTC
>JBIKSX010000032.1:0-6846 GCA_044348405.1 Candidatus Planktophila sp. | reverse complement strand
GGCGCTACCGGTGAGTACACAGCAGATGACTGGGGAGCTGCATCGTTATCAATTAATTATGAAATAATTACACGAATTGGGCCCCGTGTGCCTAGAATCTATGCACCTCATGTCTACTAATAATGCAGCGCTAAAAGTCGAACGAGTAAATGTCTCCTTCGGCGGTCTTCGGGCACTCAATGATGTTTATTTAGAAGTTGCTAAGAATGAAGTAGTTGGCTTGATTGGGCCGAACGGTGCCGGCAAGACAACTTTGTTCAATGCTCTGTGCGGCTTAGTAACTCCAGATTCAGGCGAACTGCATCTCAATGGCAAAAAGATAGATTTTCCAAAGCCGCATGAATTAGTTGATTTAGGTATCTCACGCACTCTGCAAGGTGTTGGTCTGTTTGGTGACTTAACTGTTTTAGAAAATGTGATGATCGGTGCTCAGAATTTAGCGCAAACAGGATTGCTATCAGCAGCTCTTGGTCGCAACAGAAAAGATGAGAATCAAATACGCGACAGAGCTCGAGTTGCATTAGAGCGCGTTTATGCCGGTGGTATTGCACATCGCCGCGCAGACACATTGTCATATCCGGATACCAAACGAGTAGCTATTGCTCGTGCACTAGTAAGTGAACCAAAGATTTTGATGTTGGATGAACCGGCTGGAGGTTTGGGAAGTCAAGATATTGAATGGATGAATTCACTAATCAAGAATCTCAGTGTGGATATGGCAGTGCTTTTGATTGAACACCACATGGATGTTGTCATGTCAGTTTGTAGCAAGTTATATGTTCTTAACTTTGGTGAAGTAATTGCAAGTGGCGATGCTGAAACTGTGCGTCGTGATCCCGCAGTTATGGCTGCATATTTGGGAACTGGTGCTAAATGAGCCTGAATGTTTCCAATTTAACTGTTCACCATGGTGCGATATGCGCAATTAACCAAGTTTCAATTGCAGTTCCAACGGGCAAGCTAGCCGCCATTATTGGAGCCAATGGAGCGGGCAAAACCACTTTGCTGCGCACTCTTTCTGGACTCAAGGATCCGACAGATGGCTCATTCATGTGGAAGGGCGAAAAGATTGTTGGAATGAAACCTGAAGCATTAGTTCGCCGGGGTATTTCACATGTATCTGAGGGTAAATCAGTTATCCCAGAGTTAACCGTGCGCGAGAACTTAGAGCTAGGTGCCATTTGGCGGCGAAATGCCAAAGAATCAAATGAATCTATCGATCAAGTTGTTTCGATTTTTCCACGACTAGGTGAGCGCCTACAACAACGCGCAGACACTTTATCTGGTGGCGAACGACAGATGCTTGCTATCGGGCGAGCAATTATGTCTAAACCACAATTGCTTCTTTTAGATGAACCATCCCTTGGCCTTGCACCTCTTGTAATTGAACAGATTTTCCAAACAATTCGTGACTTAACAACTTCAATGAATCTGACAGTTCTATTAGTAGAACAAAATGCAATGGGTGCACTAAAAATTGCAGATCTTGGAATTGTTCTCAATCTTGGAAAAGTTGTAGCAATGAATCATGCACAAGCGCTCATCGATGATCCTGCCGTGCGCGCGGCATACTTGGGGTACTAATGAACAAATTGTTAGAGACGATCCTAATTGGAATATCAACTGGCTCTATTTATGCCTTGATGTCAATTGCTCTCGTCCTAGTTTGGAGATCCACTCGTGTAGTTAATTTTGCCCAAGCTGGTCAAGCGGTGCTTTCTACATATATTGGTTTTGAGATAGCTAGCCGAACAGAAATTTTCTGGCTTGGCTTGGCATTTGCAATTGTTGCCGGCGCGCTACTTGGAGCGGGCGTAGATTTTTTCTTCATGCGAGTTTTGTTTAAGCACGCGGTTTCGGGAGCTGCAGCTGTTGTCGCTCCAGTAATTGCCACTTTGGGTTTACTCGGATTAATCAGAGGCACTGTGGGATTGATCTGGGGTGGAGAATTCAAATCAATCAAAGCACCAGCATCTACAGACGGTTTTACTTTTGGAGATACGACAATTCCATTTTCAGCCTTAAATCTGCTGGTTATTGGTACGGTATTCACAATCCTTATTATTCTGGCGCTTGTTTTTCAACGCACAAACTTAGGATTATCTCTGCGAGCTTCTGCTTATGCACCCGAGATCGCGCAGTTAGCGGGAATCAAAACAGCGCGAATTAGAACTATTGGTTGGGCAATTGCTGGTGGAGTTGGTGGAGTCGCTGGCATGTTAGTAACGGCCAACAATTTCCTCTCACCTTATTCGCTAGATCTTTTACTAGTCTTTGGATTTATTGCAGCTGTCATTGGCGGACTTGAAAGCATGGTTGGGTCTGTTGTTGGAGCTTTACTTCTTGGAATTGCTCTTACTTTTATTTTGAACTATGTCGGAACTTCCTTGGTCTTTATCGGTGGCTTTGTAGTTCTGATTGTTGTGCTACTTGTTAAGCCAGATGGAATAATGGCGAAAGGTAAGGCACGCCGTGCGTAAAAAAATAGCTCTCTTCATTGTGCTTGGTTGGGTCTTGCTTTTGGTTGGTGATCGCGTTGATGAGCTTCGTGTGTATCAAGGAGCACAGATCGCGATGTATACGATTGCATTGGCATCAATAGTTTTGCTCACTGGTTACTCCGGCCAAGTATCACTTGGTAATGGTGCGATGATGGCGGTTGGTGGATATGCCGCAGCGCTGAGCCTCAACAATCTAGGCAGCCCTGTTTGGTTTGCATTTTTAATGGCAATTGTTGCCGCCGCTCTTTTTGGTGCTTTCCTAGGAACGGCAGCCGCTCGATTGTCCGGACCATATTTGGCGGGAACAACATTGGCATTAGCGGTGGGTCTGCCAGAAATTGCCAACCAATTTGATTTCCTTGGAGGAGTGCCTGGGCTTCTATTTGATGTGGGTCTTCCTCCTGAAAGGCTTGGAGTAGAGTTTTCGCAATACAAATGGTTCTTTTGGATCGCAAGCTTTATTGCACTACTAGCTTTGTTTATCACTTCTAATATTCTTCAATCGCGTTATGGACGAACCTGGCGTGCAATCCGCAGTAGCCCATTGGCCGCCGAGTTATCGGGAATCAATGCTTCGCGGATGAAGATCCTTGCTTTCACCATCAGCTCAGCCCTTGCTGGACTAGCTGGAGCGGTGATGGCCATGACTATCAGTCTGGTTGCCCCAGGTGCTTACACGCTAGCCCTTTCATTTGCACTGGTGACAGGGGCGGTCCTTGCTGGCATCTCTAGCTTGCCCGGCGTTGTTCTTGGAGCCCTGATCTTGGTAGTTATACCCGAGGTCGCAGATGTAGTGGCCAACCGATTGGGAGGCGCCGAGAACTTAAACAACTATCTCCCAAGCCTGATTGTGAGTGTATTGCTGATTCTCTCAGTAATTTTTACACCAAATGGTCCGGGAGATAATTTACGAAGACACCACCATAAAAAGAAGACATGAGCGCTTAAGTTACTAGTAAGTAACTAGTAGATTACGAGAAGTTCAACCACCCTCGATGGAAGGAAAATAATGATCAGAAAGACTCGTGCAAAGGGGACCTGGCTCGCCGCCACGGTGCTCGCAGTTGGTAGCTTATTTGCAACATCGCTTCCAGCATACGCAGAGACCGGAGTTACCGGCACTGAGATAAAACTCGGTATCACTCTTCCGCTTACTGGAGCAGCATCGCCTGGCTATAACAAGATCGGCAATGCGATGAACGCCTACTTCAAGTATGTCAATGACAACGGTGGAGTCTATGGTCGAAAAGTCACTCTCATCCAAAAAAATGATGAGTACTCCCCACAGTTGTCGATTGCTAAGACAAACGAATTGATTTTGAAGGACAAAGTTTTTGCATTAGTTGGCCCACTTGGAACTGCAAACTTCACATCAGTACACAAGTCAGTCGGCATTGCACGACGTGGAGTCCCAAGTCTTTTCCTCAACACTGGATTTAGTGGATTTGCAAATAAGAAAACATATCCAACCTCATTCATGGTTCTTCCTTCATATGCGATGGAAGCAAAGATCATGGCACAGTTCCTGAAAGAGAATCATGCTGGAAAGAAAATCGGCATTGTTTACCAGAACGATGAATTTGGTATCGATGGAATGGGTGCCTTCAGAGCAGCCGGAACTAAATTTGATGTATCTGTTCCTTACACATCAGGCACTCAGAGCGCTGCTACTGCACAGACCTGGGTTTCCCAGCTTGCAGCAGGCGGAGTTCAAGTCGTCGTCTTCTTCGGTGTAACTTCAGCAACAGCTCCACTGCTTGCAGTAGCTGCAGCAGCTAAGTACGCACCACAGTGGATCCTTGGATCAGTTGGTGCTGACCCACTAACTCTTCGCGCACTCGGTGTTCCATTGGCAGTTCTCAATGGCGCACAGACTCCAGCTGGTAACCCATCACCAAATGACACCAGCGATGAGTACGTAAAGCAGTTCCAAGAGATCAATACCAAGTACAACACTGGTACTGCTTTTGATGACTATGTACTGCAAGGTATGAACATTGGTTTAATGACTGTTCAAGCTTTGCGCGCCGCAGGACCACGACCAACTCGTAAGGGATTGATCGCTGCGATGGAAAACAAGGGTTCAACCTTTGCATCAGTTGCTTACTCACCACTTGGATTCTCAAAGACCAGCAATGTTGGTCACACCGGTTACTACATGGCAGTTATGGATGCCAACGGAGATAGAAAGCCATTTGGTGGAAAAGTAACGCTTTACACAACTAATAGTGGCTCCGGTCCAGTTGTTGTATCCAACTTCAAACGTCCGGCAATGCCAGCGAAGGGATTACCAAGTAACTCATGAGAAACTTTAAATTCAAGCGTTCCTTAACGCTCGTAGCAGGTGCAGCACTTGCTGCCTCACTGCTAGTTGCAGCACCAACAGTTGCTAGCGCAAATCCTGTTTGCGATGGCAAGGTCCCAGTTCAGACATGCGGAGGCGCAACATCTGATGGTGCACCATACGCAATGATGGTTCCTGCAAACTTCAATGGAACTGTTTATCTCTATTCACATGGATACCGTCCAAACGTTCCAGTTCCTGCTGGAATTCCAGGATACGGTGGATACACAGTCACCAATACGCCACAACCTGGTCCAAACGCAACAGTAATTGGTGCGCTTTTGGCTAAAGGTTACGGCGTTGTTGGTTCAGGATTTGCACGTCAAGGTTGGAATGCTGATTCAGCAATCAAGACTAACGTCGAACTTGTAGGTCTCTTCAAGAAGCAATTCACGAAGACTACAAAAGTTGTTGCATGGGGCGAATCACTTGGTGGATTCATTACCCAAGCTCTTGCAGAGAAGCATGCAGATCTTTTCAGCGCTGCAGCACCACTTTGTATGGCTAGCGATATCACTCCGCTTATGACAATGGCAGGGGATGCGCTTTGGGGAATCAAGACCTTCTTTGATCCAACAATCAAGGGTGGTAACTACTCAGCTGGAACTGCGGGTTATGCCGAAGCGATGGGCGATCTAGTAAAGGTCTTCACAGTAATCGGATCACTTCAAGCCGCATTTGCTGCAAACCCAAGCACTCCAGCTTGGCCAGCGACATCTAAGGTTCCAGATGCAATCAAGGCAATTCCTTCACGTAGCGCACTTGTATTAGTTGCGTTGATGTCAGGAATTCCAATGCAATCAGCAAACTTCGATTCAACATCAGCACCTCCTGGTTTGCCAGCTGCGAACGCTCTTTCATTCCAGCTTGCGATTAACCCAGCCTTTGCAGCTCTTCAGAACGTAGCAAACGCTGCAGCACTTGCAGTTCTTGCAACCCATGACTTGGAACTACAAGCTGGCGGCGCAGTGTTTGATAACACCAACACTAACTATTCAGCAAGAGTTGCTGAGGAACAGTTTGCATGGGCTTCAGCGCTTTCAGGTACATCAGGAACAGCGGGACTTCTCAGCGTTCTTGCTGCATCACCACGCGCTAAAGCAAATCCTGCTGCGGTTGCCAAGTTGAAGACACTTACTTCACATTCAGGAAAGGTTGAAATTCCAACCATTCTCTTTACTGGTGTTGCTGATCCAATAACTACTGCTGGAAACCAACAGTCAGTTATTGATAAGTATGCAACTTATTGGGCAGAGAAGTGGGTAGCTGCAAGAAAGGCAGGAGATCGCAAGCGTCCTGTTAACAATGTGCTAGCCCTTTGGAACCTCCCACCTGAGAAGTACACCAAGTACACAGCTGCGGGGGCGCCAGATACAACAGTTCCAGCCGCAACTGGTACTAATCACTGTAACTTCACCACATCTCAGTACATGGCAATTGCAGATCTACTTGCACATGCCTCAGCTAAGGGGCAACACCTTTCAGGAGGCCCATTGCTTACTAAGCTTCGTAAGGCAGGAAATATGACTTACGATCGTGGCTATAGCGCTCCGCAGTTGAAATACTACGGAGATAACTAAGTAATCAGCTCTACATAGGGTGTAAGTAAAAAGCGGGGCCAGATTTATCTGGCCCCGCTTTCCTTTACTCTAAGACAGTGATCACAATTGCAACACCTGAAGCCATGCATCAACTTGGCCTTCAGTTAGCGGCACATTTGCGCGCTGGCGATCTAGTCCTTGTAAATGGCCCACTTGGTGCAGGCAAGACAGTTTTGGCTCAAGGCATTGGAGCTGGACTTGGCATCACTGGAATTACATCGCCAACCTTTGTTATTTCAAGAGTTCACAAGGGCGCTATTCCTTTTATCCATGTTGATGCCTACCGTTTAGTGGATTCTGAAAACCCCAATCTTTACTTAGATGATTTAGATCTAGACATTGCCAATTCAATTACTGTGATCGAATGGGGCGGTGCTGAATCAGCACGACTAAGTGAGGA
>JBIKSX010000010.1:0-22294 GCA_044348405.1 Candidatus Planktophila sp. | reverse complement strand
TGCATTTGTAGCCGGACTTTTTCGATTAATTCAGTAGTCGTAAATCTGATCTGCCGCAGCGAATCCCTAAGTTCATCTTCGTTGCAAATAGAAATTGCCCGATCAATGGAAAAGCCCAGGACAACTAAGTCCTGGGCGATTCCATCGTGGAGTTCCTGTGCGAGGGTTACCCGCTCATTGCTCACTTTGCGAACAATGCGTCAATTTCTTTCGCAAACTCCTTTGCAACAACATGTCGCTTCACTGAAAGCTTGGCGGTTAAGTGGCCAGCAGCAATTGTGAAGTCGGTTGAAAGTAGCGTGAACTTACGAATTGACTCAGCCTTACTGACAGCCTTATTGGCTTCATCAACTGCGGTCTGAATGACTGCAATCAGATCTGGATCATTTACCAAGTCACCAATTGATGCGCCATCCTTTTTGTTATTTGCCACCCAACCCTTAAGTGCATCTGGATCAAGAGTTACAAGAGCTGCAATAAATGGTTGGTTATCTCCAACTACCATGCACTGACTTACCAATGGATGTGCGCGTAGTCGATCCTCAAGAACAGCAGGTGCAACATTCTTTCCACCCGCAGTAACAATAAGTTCCTTCTTGCGACCAACAATATAAAGAAACCCATCTTCATCGAGTTTTCCTAAGTCGCCAGATTTAAACCAGCGCTCTGAATCAAATACTTCATCATTTGCTGCTGGATTCTGCCAGTAACCTTCCATGACGATTGGGCCACGTAGAAGTACTTCACCATCTTCTGCAATCTTTACTGAAGTTCCTGGAATTGGTCGTCCAACAGAACCAACGCGTTGGGCTCCCACTAGGTTGAGGGTCGCACCCGCAGTTGTTTCCGTTAAACCATATCCTTCAAGAACGGTAACACCCGCACCACGATAGAAGTGGCCAAGACGGGCACCAAGTGGTGCGCCTCCTGAGATCGCAGCTTCTACGCGTCCACCCATTCCTGCACGAATCTTGCTGTACACCAATTTATCGAATAGACCGTGCTTGAGCTTAAGAATTGGCGAAACCTTCTTCTTATCAAGTGCTTCAGAGTATGCAATTGCAACAGCAGCAGCCTTGCGGAAGATATCTCCCTTTCCTGCAGCTTCTGCCTTAGCTTCAGCGCCGTTATAAATCTTTTCAAAGATACGTGGAACAGCCAACACAAATGTTGGCTTAAATGATGCGAGATCCATCGGTAAGCGACCAACAGGATCGCTGCAATGTGCCATGTGTAATCCTGAAGAAATTGCACCAATTTGAACCATGCGACCAAAGACGTGCGCAACTGGGAGGAACAACAAAGTTGATCCGCCAGGCTTCAAGAAGAGTTCACTTGCACCTTGAACAACATTGCCACACTCTGAAAGGAAGTTGGCATGCGTTAACTGAACACCCTTTGGCTTACCAGTGGTTCCAGATGTGTAGATAAGAGTTGCAAGTGATGCTGGAGTAACTGCATTACGGCGACGATCAATTTCATCATCTCCGATGTGCTTTCCAGCTTCACGCAAAACTGTTAGAACATCTTCAGTCATGGTCCACATGTGACGTGTATGAGATGGCTGCACTGTCTTTACCAGTTCAGCAAGTGCAGGAGTCTCAACAATAATTGCTACTGAATGTGAATCGTTTAGAATCCAATCAATCTGTTCTGCAGATGATGTGTCATAAATTGGAACAACGACACCGCCGGCAAACCAAGTCGCAAAATCTAGAATGGTCCACTCGTAACGTGTGCGCGCCATGATGGCAACGCGATCGCCAATTTGCACGCCGGCTGCAATCAAGCCTTTGGCAGTTGCGCGAATTTCTTCTTCAACTTCGCGCGCGGTTACAGGTTGCCATCCCTCGCCCAATGGGCGAGACATGATGATGCGCTCTGGTTCAAACCAGGCGCGTTCAGCGATCAGATTTGTGAGGTTTCCGGCAGTAGCTGCGGGAACTAAAGGAGGGATTGAGATTTCATTCATGGGGGAACGCTAGCGTGGAGGCGGATAAAAGGGGAAGAGGGTAGCCTTGCGCCATGACTGATCTCAGCAAATCGTTAATATCCATCGATGCTCCGATTGACCGTGTTCAAAAGGCGCTTTTCGAATTAGACAAGTATCCAGAGTGGTCCTCACAGATCAAGAGCGCAGAAGCTTTGGCACGCGATGATCAGGGACGCATTACTAAGGTAAAGATGAGCATTGACGCGGGCATGATGAAGGATCGTCCAACCCTTGATTACGACTGGAGCCAGGCTCCCAACAAACTTCTCTTTTCGCTAGACGAAGCCGACCTACTGACCAGTATGGACGGGGCGTACACAATTGTGGCAGTTGATGAAGACACAACCGAAGTCACTTACGAACTTGGTGTTGAGTTGTCAATGCCTGTACCGGCAATGATGCGCCAGAAAGCAGAGAAGGCAACTATTGACGCCGCACTTGCTCAATTGAAGTCATATCTCGAAGCCTAAACATTAGATGGGTAACACGATCGGCATTGATGTAGGAGGCACCAAAGTTCTTGGTGGCGTTGTTGATGAGCATGGAAAAATTCTCGCAACCGCCAGAAAAGAAACTCCACGTCAAGGTGGGGCAGAACTTACGCGTACAATTGCCGATACCGCCAAAGAGTTGATGGAAAAGTTTGAAGTAACTTCTGTTGGCGTTTCTGCAGCTGGATTTGTTTCATCAGACCGCAAGACAATGCTCGCAACTCCAAATATTGCTGACTGGAACGGCGTCGATTTAGATGCAGAGTTAACAGCCCAAATCGGCCTACCCGTTGTTATTGAAAATGATGCCAACGCTGCAGCCTGGGGTGAAGCAAAGTTTGGCGCGGGACGAAATCAAAACCACATGATGATGCTTACCGTTGGCACAGGAATCGGTGGCGGAATTGTTGTCAATGGTTCGCTTTATCGCGGAGCTTTTGGAATCGCAGCAGAGTTTGGACATTTGCGTGTTGTTCCTGACGGACATTTATGTGGCTGCGGAGCTAGAGGTTGTTTTGAACAATATGCATCTGGAAATGCATTGCTTCGTCACGCACGTGAAGCAATTAATGCCAGCCCCGAAATAGCGCGAAATCTTTTGTCACGAGGTGATGGAACGGTGGCGGGCTTAACTGGCCAAGCAATAACCGATGCGGCTCGTGATGGTGATCCAGTGGCACTTGCAGCGTTTAATACAACTGGACAATGGCTTGGGGCAGGAATTGCTTCCCTGTCTGTTTTGTTAGATCCCGCCTGTGTCGTAATTGGCGGGGGAGTAATTGATGCTGGTGAAATTTTGCTGAAGCCGACACGTGAGGCACTTGAACGCACTATGCCTTTTGCCGGCAAGCATCCTTACCCACAACTAATTGCTGCACAGTTGGGTAACGAAGCAGGCCTTGTCGGTGTTGCTGATTTAGCTCGCGTCTAGTTTTCAAAAGGGTATTTAAGGCCGATCTGTTCGCGGACTGTGTCCAAAGTTTTCATGATCTCTACGGTCGCTTTCCAGGTAAGGATTTCCGATTCAAGTTTTCTAGATCTGACAAGCTGCTTAAAAGTTTCAGCTTGTTCACGTAATCCATGTCCGTTGTAATTATTTGGATATTCGGTAGTGGATCCATCATTTAAAACCACCCGCATGGCCGCCGGGTTATAGAAAGTGCGATCAATTTCGAGCCAACCATTTAAACCAGCAACAACGGCTCGACATGGTGTTTGCTCAATCATTGTTGTTGTAAGGACAGCTTGTGCGCCATTTTCATAAGTAAAGATCATCGAAGTTTGAGCATCAACACCTTTATCGGTCATAACTGCCTGTGATGTTATATGTGCCGGCGTTCCCAAAATCATGTGCGCAAAAGAGACTGGATAAATTCCGAGATCTAGTAATGCACCCCCTGCCAAATCTGGTTCAATTAATCGGACAATGCCTTGATCGGCCAGACGCTGCCCATGATCTGCATGAATTGAAAGTATTGGCCCCAGTACCCCGGAGTCAACTATCTCTCGAACCTTTGCATAATGAGGCAAGAAGCGTGCCCACATTGCTTCCATCAGAGCAACACCATTTCGTGCTGCAGCATCAATCATGGATTGCGCCTGAACTGCATTTACTGAAAAAGGTTTTTCGCAAAGAACCGGTTTACCGGCGTTTAATGCCAGAATCACATTGTCATGATGTGCAGGATGAGGTGTGGCAACATAAATCGCGTCGATAGTTGGATCAGCAACAAGTTCCTCGTAGCTTCCATATGCAGTACCGCCAAAAGTTGTTGCAAACTTTTGTGCATTTTCTAGTGAACGTGAACCAACTGCACCGATTGTATGACCCTGCATTAAAGTAAGATCTTGAGCAAAGGCTCGCGCAATTCCGCCGGGACCACAGATTCCCCAGCTAAATTTTTCGGAGCCAGAATTACTCATAATGTCGCACCATCATCATCTCGCTGATTTCGGTTAAACCATTTCTTGATCGCGTTTCGAGCTGAGTAGATGAATCCACGCGGTGTTTGCGGCGCTGGGTTTGGAGGAACAAAGCCTTCCTGATCAATCCGATCTAAATCATCAAGAAATGTAGATGGCGATGATTGATCTAAATTGAGCCCTGAAACGATGGAGTCAAACTCTGAGCGGATTAATTCCTCTTCATCAAAGCCATCTGGCCCTTTTTTCTCGTTACTCACCCTCAGATAGTGTCATAGTCGTCAATAGCCACTAAATTGGTCCCGTGCTCAACAACCTGCCCTATGGAACCTTGCGGGCATTTCTGACCCCAATTTTGATGTTGGCTTTTCGACCAAAGGTTCGTGGTTTACGTCATGTTCCATCTAAGGGACCTGTAATCATCGCCTCCAACCATCTTTCATTTAGCGATTCTATTTTTATGCCGCTGGTTGTTCCTCGCAAAGTTACCTTTCTTGCAAAGAGTGAATACTTCACTTCCCCTGGTGCCAAAGGTTTGTTAAAGAAGCTTACTTTTATTGCTCTTGGTCAGGTTCCCGTTGATCGTTCAGGTGGTCGACGAAGTGAAGCAGCATTGATAACAGGTTTGAAGGTTTTAGCTGATGGTAATTGCATCGGAATCTATCCAGAAGGAACTAGATCACCTGATGGCAGGTTGTATAAAGGCCGCACCGGAATAGCCCGTTTAGCCATTGAATCCGGTGCACCAGTTGTGCCGGTTGCTATGTCAAACACGGACAAGATTCAACCAACTGGCAAAGTTATTCCAAATGTGAAACGCGTTGGTATGCATTTTGGGGAACCGATGTACTTTGATGGTGACTCAACAGATTTGCAGCACCTTCGAGACGTTACTGATCAAATTATGAATGCAATACATGCCATGTCAGGCCAGGAATACATTGACATTTATGCACCCAAGAAGGTCAAGCTCGGCGAAATTACAGAAGAGGATTAATCCAAAGCATTTCGCGCAACTAAATAGGTACAGGTTTGACATTCACTTCCGGCATCAGGCAGATCACCTTCGAGAACATCAATGAACTCACCAATTACTCGCAAGAAGTTTGCTTGATCTCGTTCAACCGGCACATATTTTTGCATAACCCCAAAGCCATATTCGTTGGCATGGCTTCCAATTGCTGTTGTTGGTTTCCAAACTAGTAAACCCATGGATGCGACAGATTGGGCCTTGCCCGCGGCAGGATTTTCTAAAGCATAGGCGTAGGCCTCTAGTTGAGGAGAGTAGAACTGACCACTGTCGCGTTGACTATCTGAAACCTTGCAATCAATTAGACCGATAGTTCCATCGTCGTTAGTTGATACAAGGTCGTACTTACCGAGAATTCTCCAGCGACTTTCTGCACCATTTACTGTTAGCGGCTTGCTCTTAACCCATTCGCCCCATTTACTTACTTTCCCCGGGCGAAGTGAGGGATCAATTGTTGGCATGTCAGCACCTTGAAAATGCTCTTCCTGCAATGCTGCCATGGTGCCGACCAGCGGAAACGCCCCAGGCATTGTCACCTTGTACCAATATTTAATCCATAAACATCGTTTGCAGGTAGATAAACCAAAGGTTAGATCTGAAGGAGAGATATTTTCACGGGCGGGCTTGGCTGGTTTAATCATGAACTAATTGTGTACTCAGCCACTGACAATTGCAGAGACCAAAACCTGTATTCCTAAAAGAATCATGATTGCTCCACCTGTTGCACGCAATTTTTCTAGCCGTTTGGAATCTGTGGCAAGCCAATTACGTGCAGTCCCTGCCAGAACACCCCAGCTACCATCAGAAAAAAATGCCAAGATCGCAAAGACTGCCCCTAAAAATATCAACTGGGCGGTGACGCCTCCACGATCGCGATCGATGAATTGCGGTAAAACAGCTGCGAAGAAAACAACACCTTTGGGATTTAGGGCACCGACCCAAAAACCATCGCGCAGAGATCGCCGAATACTTGGTGCGGTATCTCCCTGATTGGCCATGTCTGCGGCCTGAAGCGAGCGTTTCCAGATTGCCTCAATTCCTAAGTAAATTAAATACAAACCCCCGGCCCATTGAACAGCAACGTATGCGATTTCAGATCGTTCCAAAACTGGGCCTAGACCTAATGCGACAAAGACAGATAGGGAAAAAGCGCCAGTTACATTTCCAGCAACGGTAAATACCGCAGTTGCGCGACCCCACGCAATGGCCCGAGCGATGACAAACAACACGCTCGGGCCAGGCGCCAAGATGATGACCATCGCGGCAACGATATATTCAGGAAACCGCGATGGAATGATCATTCAGAGATGTTACTTATTACCTCGTGCATCTGCAATCGAGTGCAGAATTCGGTAGCCAAGAATTGCAACCAAGGTAGCGTTGATGATTCCATTGAATGTGTAATCACCACGAGTCCATGACATATCTGCAATACCGATAATTAGCGCCGATCCAGCAATCAAAAGGTTTGTTGAGTTCGCAAAATCAACCTTTCCTTCGATCCAAATTCGCGCGCCAACAACACCGATCATTCCAAACAGTGCTACGCCAACTCCACCGAGTGCTCCAACTGGAGTTGCACTTAGCACAGCACCGAACTTAGGTGATAATGAAAGTCCAATCGCACCGACACCTGCAATCCAATAAGCAGCTGTTGAGTACACGCGAGTTGCAGCCATTACACCAATGTTCTCTGCATATGTTGTCGTACCTGAACCTCCACCAAAGCCTGCAAGTGTTGTTGCAACACCATCTGCCATTAGGGCAGTTCCCATTTGATCGTCAAGATCTTTGCCTGTCATTGAGGCAACAGCCTTGACGTGACCAACATTTTCAGCAATCAATACAAGAACGACAGGCAGGAAGAGAATGATTGCTTTGCCATCAAATGTTGGGTTAGTAAATGTTGGAAGGGCAAACCACTTTGCAGCTGTAATGCCATCTGTATTCACATCACCTTGCACAAAAGCAACGGCATATCCGATAACTAGACCAAGGAAAACGCTAATGCGTCCCATAAAGCCACGGGAAAATGCTGAAATTACTCCTATTGATGCCAAAGTGATGACACCGATCATCGGAGCAGCAACAAAGTTATTCTTTGCAGCTCCAGCCAAGTTCAATCCAATGACCATAACGATTGTTCCTGTTACTACAGGTGGCAACATCCAGTTGATCCAACCAATTCCAGCTTGGCGAACGATCAAACCGACAACAGCCAAGATCACACCAGTTACAACAACGCCACCAAGAGCTGCGCCCATTCCGCCATTTGTCTTAGCCGCAGCAATCGGCGCTAAGAATGCAAAGGAGGAACCAAGATAACTAGGAACCTTGTTTTGAGTTAAAGCTAGGAATATAAGAGTTCCTACACCGGAGAAGAACAAAGTTGTTGTTGGGGGAAATCCAGTAATGATCGGAACTAAAAATGTTGCACCAAACATTGCCGCGATGTGTTGAACGCCGACGCCGATAGTGCGAGGCCAAGTAAGGCGCTCATCAGTTGAAACAACTTCACCTGGGTTGACCGACTTTCCGTTTCCATGCAGTTTCCACGAGAGCAGAGACATGTATGACTTCCTTCCTGAGGGGCCCGAATTCGAGCCTGAGCGTTCAGCGTAGAACTGGGCTGTGCGTTACCTGTGTGTACGCCACACCCTCAAACGGGTGAAGATTTGGGCGTTAGCCGTGTGTTCAGGTTGCGAGCAGGGGTATATCCCAATAGATTACGCTCCGATATATCGAATAGATACATGTGACGGAGTAAGGAGGGTCAGATGCGCTCGCGTTCAGAGTCGCTCGAGTTCGCCCTCCTAGGCCTGCTCTCACAAGCCCCTTTGCATGGCTATGAGCTCCGCAAGCGCATTGGAACAATTTTCGGTCCTTTCCGCGCATTGTCCTTCTCGGTTTTGTATCCACAACTTCGCCGCATGATGGAGGCCGGACTGATCGAGGAATCGGTTGTGGACACCACCTCTCGTCGCTCGCGAATCGTTTATGCAATTACGGAAAAAGGCGCTCGCAAATTTGAAGATCTCACTGAATCAGTCACACCCGAAACGTGGGAGGACGAGGGTTTTGAAATTCGTTTTGCCTTCTTCTCACCAACATCGGCAAAGAACAGAGTACGAATTCTTGAGGGGCGCCATCGTCGCCTTAAGGAGAAAGCCGAAATCTTGCGCGGTGAACTCGAGAAGTCACCAGTAGGAATCGACAAATATCTAGAGGAGTGGCGACGTCATTCACTGGAAACAGCTGATCGAGAGATTGCTTGGCTGGAAGACATGATCAAAACCGAGAGGAAATAGAGTGAACATCACAACCGGTAAAGGCGACATCCGTGTTGCAATTGTTGGCGTTGGAAACTGCGCTAACTCATTAGTTCAGGGCGTTGAGTACTACAAGAACGCTGCTGTTGATCAGGAGATCCCAGGTCTGATGCACGCAGTTGTTGGGGGATACCACATCTCTAGCATCAAGTTCGTTGCAGCTTTTGACGTGGATGCCAAGAAGGTTGGCCTCGATCTTGCCGATGCAATTTGGGCAAGTGAGAACAACACAATTAAATTTAGTGATGTCCCAAAGACTGGCGTTCCAGTTCTTCGTGGTGTTACAAATGATGGTCTCGGTAAGTACTACCGCGAGACCATCAAGGAATCAGATGCACCAGCTGTAGATGTTGTGCAAGTTCTAAAGGATGAGGCAATCGATGTTTTGATCTGCTACCTTCCTGTTGGTTCTGAAACAGCTGCAAAGTACTATGCACAATGTGCAATTGATGCAGGATGCGCATTTGTTAACGCGCTACCTGTGTTCATCGCTTCAGATCCTGTCTGGGAAAAGAAGTTTGCTGATGCAGGACTTCCAATCGTTGGAGATGACATCAAGAGCCAAGTTGGTGCGACTATCACTCACCGCATCATGGCTAAGTTGTTCCAGGATCGTGGAGTTCACCTTGATCGCACATACCAGCTAAACGTTGGTGGAAACATGGACTTCAAGAACATGCTCGAGCGTGATCGTCTTGAGTCCAAGAAGATTTCAAAGACAAATTCGGTTACATCTCAGTTGCACCATGATCTTGGTGAGAAGAATGTTCACATCGGACCATCGGATTACATTCCATGGCTAGATGATCGCAAGTGGGCCTACGTTCGCCTCGAAGGCCGCGCATTTGGTGATGTTCCGCTTAACCTTGAATACAAGTTGGAAGTGTGGGATTCACCAAACTCTGCTGGTGTAATCATCGATGCACTTCGCTGTGCCAAGATCGGTCTAGACCGCAAGATTGGTGGAGCTCTACTTTCACCATCTAGCTACTTTATGAAGACTCCACCAACTCAATACACAGATGAAGCAGCTCATACAAAGACTGAGGATTTCATTTCAGGAAAATTAGAGCGCTAAAGAAGTAAAAACCATAAAAAGAGACGCCCCTGGAATTATCCAGGGGCGCTTTTTTAACCACTCACGGAGAGTTGAGGGTTAAATCAGAACCTCTTCGCTTGTGTTGCGACGGTGCAGAACGGCTGCAAGACCGAGAATGAAAAATAGAATTGCACCCACCAATGAAGCCAATGCTGCGTAACCTGCAATCATGCCCATCGTTCCAAAGGCATAGGCTTGAAGAAGCATTCCGCGCAAAGTATTTCCCATAAAAAGAGTCTCGCGAAGATCGCCATATTGTTTAATTTTGGCAACATCAGTACTGCCACCTCGAACAAGTCCCATGTAGATACCTGACACCTCAGAGTACGTTGCTGGTTTACCCATAACGGCTGTTGCTGATGCATTCATATGTTCAAGGATGTACAAATCTGAGTAGTCACGTGCCATTTCACCGGATATGACTTTTTGATCTGCCCACTTAGTTAATTGGTCTTTAGTATTAGCTGGTAATGCTTCGACGGATGGAAAACTAATATTTTGCATCGCTAATTGGGAAGAAACATTGTCTTCGGCAAATGAGGAACCCCAATTGAGCAATCCAGCAAACAAGAGGAGCAATGCTGCAAATCCTAAACTCACGATTGATATGATTTTGTCTAAAGTTCTTCGTTTCATTTTTTATCTCTCTCCCTATTGGTATTGAAATACACAATCAATACAAGGTATTTCTACGCCATAGGAAGGTGCGCACAGTTGCAAAGTGAGAGAGTCAGCACTCCGTGCAAGGTGTATGAGAGTTTGCCCTCAATCGATGTGACGATTGCACAAAGATTGTCCATCAGCTCCAACCTCGTAATGCGAACACGCAACATGTAATTTATCAAAAGCCTTATCGCCATAATGTGTTCGGTAAGCGAGCGCTAATAAGACTCGCAAATTAGTTTCACCATCTGATTTGATTCCAAACACCTGGGCACTGCGACTGACGGTATTCTCAATAACCTTTTCGCTGTGAGATGTTTGGGAAGCGATTGCAGCGTTTGACTTGCCCTCGCATACGAGTTCTAGTACCAATTGTTCAAAAGGTGTCAGTTCTCTCGTTGAAATTGTGATGTCACGTACCATTTGTCGTTCCGCCTCTCCGCGTGTTCCTATTCTGCACTTCTTTTTTGCAAGGGTCACCCCTTAGGATGCGCGAATGAGCGAAATCTTGTCCACACAGAACAAAGAAGTGCTAACCCTCACTTTTAATCGTCCTGAAAAGATGAATGCATTGACTCGATCTATGTACTCAGGATTAGCCAAGGGTCTCAATGATGCTGCGGGGGATTTCGGCGTTCGGGCTGTTGTCATTACCTCTGCTGGGGATCACTTCACCGCCGGTAATGACATCAATGATTTTATGAATAATCCACCAACTTCAGATGATTCAGAGGTGGCACAATTTTTAGCGGCTCTTTTGAACTTTCCAAAACCATTGATTGCATCGGTTAACGGCAATGCCGTTGGTGTTGGAACAACAATGTTGCTGCACTGCGATGTTGTTATCGCTGGTCCTGCTGCAAAGTTCTCCATGCCATTTGCATCCTTGGGCCTTGTTCCAGAAGCTGGTTCTAGTTATCTCTTTCCTCAACTAGTTGGTTATCAGCGGGCTGCAAGAATTTTCATGACTGGTGAAAGCTTTGATGCTGACGAAGCCATCGAAATGGGACTTGTTACTGCAAAGGATTCGGATCCTTTGGCGCATGCACTTAAGATTGCAGAACTTATTGCCGAGCAACCTCCTCAGGCGATAATCAATACTAAGGCATTGCTCAAGGCACGTAATCATGATTCAGTTGCTGCTGTGATGAAAGCTGAATTTGAAATATTTGCGATGGCTTTGCAATCAGATGAGGCTATGGAAGCTTTCATGAAGTTTATGTCTAAGAAGGGTAAGTAAATGTCACTGGCCGGAAAAAGAATTTTTATAACTGGTGGTTCCCGTGGAATCGGTTTGGCTATAGCGCTGCGAGCCGCCAAAGACGGTGCATCAATTGCGATTGCAGCCAAGACTTCAGATCCAAACCCAAAACTTCCAGGCACTATTCACACAGCCGCCGCCGAAATTGAAGCTGCTGGAGGAAAGGCACTTGCGATTCAGTGCGATTTGCGCGATGAAACCCAGATTGAAGCTGCGATGAATCAAGCGGCAGAGGCTTTTGGTGGAATCGATATCTTGGTAAACAATGCAAGTGCTATCAATTTAACCCGCACAGATCAGACCCCTGCCAAGCGTTTTGACCTGATGTTTGATGTCAATGTGCGTGGCACATTTTTGACTTCACAGGCAGCCCTTCCGTACCTTCGAAAGTCGGCAGAAGAAGGACGCAATCCTCATATTCTGAATCTTTCGCCACCACTTTCAATGAAACCAGTATGGTTTAAAAATCATGTTGCCTACACAATGGCCAAGTACGGCATGAGTATGTGTGTCTTGGGCATGGCTGAAGAGTTCAAGCGAGATGGAATTGGTGTTAACGCGCTATGGCCGCGCACAGTAATTGATACCGCTGCATTACAAATGATTCCGGGCATTGATGCCTTAGCTGGACGTACTCCTGAGATCCTGGCTGATGCTGCCTACATCATCTTCAACCGTGATGCCAAAGAGTGCACCGGGAACTTCTTTGTTGATGATGTTTTGCTAGCTAGCGAGGGAATTACTGATTTAGAAAAGTATTCAGTTACTCCAGGAACCAAGGATTTCCTATTGGATTTCTTTCTCGACTAAACTGTACTCATGCGCAAATTAGTCTCACTCTTGCTTATTGCTTGTCTCTCGATTTTGTCCATGCCAACTTCTTCGGCACATGTCACTATCGTTTCTTCATTCCCTGAGCGATTTGCCAATGTAAACCCAATCCCAACGCAGGTATGGATCCAATTTAGCGGCGAGCTACAAACTTTGGACGGGGAAGCGGTAAATTCCCTTGAAGTAATTGATTCAACTGGAATAGCCGTTAACTTCGAAGATCCAGTTATCGATGGTGCGAAAATTATGACGAAGATTTCGGGGCAAAGCGCACCTGGTGTATTTACCGTTAAGTACCGAGTTGTTGGCGATGATGGGCATGTAATCGAGGGTGATTACACCTTTAACGCTTCACCTGATTACGCAGCAGCACAATCGCCTATGCCAATTAGTGAATCACCTGAGCAAAGATCTATACCGGCGGGTGGCACTTTGCTCGGAGGTCTTTTGCTAGCCTTGATCGGCATCTTTTTCTTAAGAGCCAAAAATCGAAAAAGCTAAATGCCTCGCTTAGAAGTTGAAATTAATGGTGCAAATGTCATCACAGAGTCCGAGCGCTCTGGTCGCGCGCGCTCACTCTTTTGGCCTTGGGCTGGGGCTAACGTCTCGCTGCTTGCACTTTCCTACGGAGCTTTTTTCCTTGGCTTTGGTATCTCATTTAGACAAGCAACTCTTGCCGCATTTTTAGGAACAATTGGATCATTTCTTTTAGTGGGAATAAGTTCCCTTGCAGGCAAGCGTTCGAATGCGCCAACCATGGTTTTGTCTCGTGCTTCATTTGGCGTTAAAGGCAGCAGAGTTCCCGGAGCACTGTCATATCTGATCTTTGTTGGTTGGGAAATAGTCCTTGTATCCCTTGCGACTTTAGCAACTGGAACTATTTTTGCTCGAATAGGCGGAATTGATCGCAATCTTTCCTTGCTTTTGGGCTTTACCCTGGCGGCAACTCTTACTGTAATTGGGGGAGTGTTGGGCCATACCGTGATTATGAAGCTCCAAAAATTGCTCACCATCACCATTGTTGTTATGACTTTGTTCTACATAGCACTAACGATCGACAACGTTTCTTGGAAAGCAGTCACTGCAATTCCAGATGGAAACTTTCAAAGCTTTGTCGGTGCGGTGATCTTTGCAATAACTGGCATCGGTCTTGGCTGGGTTAATGCAGCCGCCGATTACTCCAGATACTTACCACGCTCTGTTTCAAGCAAATCTGTTGTGGGCTGGACAGTATTCGGTGCATCTATTGTTCCGATAATTCTTGTTATCTACGGCGCTGCATTGTCTGGAAGTAGTAAAACGCTCAGTGATTCAATTTCTATGGATCCTATTGGCGCGCTAACAACACTGCTGCCAACATGGTTTCTAATTCCCTTTGCGTTGGCTGCAATTCTTGGTTTAGTCGGTGGTGCCATTTTGAATCTTTATTCTTCTGGTTTAGCGCTAGTTTCAATGGGTGTACCAATAAAGCGATACCAAGCTGCAGTTATTGATGCGATCATAATGTTTGGTGGCGCGATCTATGTTGTTTGGATTGCAGATAATTTCTTCTATCCATTCCAAGGTTTCTTGATCACTCTGGGCGTTCCAGTTGCAGTTTGGTCAGCTATCTTCGTAGCTGATGTTTTGATACGCAGAAAAGCGTATAGCCAAGCCGATCTGTTTAACCCTAATGGAATCTATGGATCAGTAAATGTGGGATCGATCGCACTGATGATGTGTGGGTCCATTATCGGTTGGGGTTTTGTGACAAACACTTTTGCATCATGGCTTGAATGGCAGGGATACTTCTTGGATCTGATTGGTGGCAAAGAAGGTCCTTGGGCATATTCCAATGTTGGCGTGATATTCGCCTTGCTATTTGGCTTCTTCGGTCATCTAGCGCTGTCTAGTCGAAAAATCAGAGCACAGGAGAACGCGCTCAGTTAGAGTTGGCACATGACCCGCCGAATTTCCCCGCTACGCGACTTTCTTCAGCGCGAGTCAACAGGTGGACTACTTATCTTGGCGGCTTCAGCTTTAGGGTTGATTACAGCTAATTCACCTTTGGCGGATCAATATTTTTCTGCTTTGGATACTCGTTTATCCATCGGCGCGGATTGGTACTTAATTGATCTAACGGTACTTAAAGTAATTAATTATCTGTTAATGAGCATTTTCTTTTTCGTTGTTGGTTTAGAGATCAAACGAGAACTCACTTCCGGTCATCTTGCATCCTTTAAGAAGGCCATGTTGCCATTTGTTGCAGCAATTGGCGGAATGGCAGTCCCGGCCCTTATCTACTTAGCGATAGCAGGAAGAGTGGCACCTGGTGGTTGGGGAGTACCAGTTGCAACCGATATCGCACTTGCCGTTGGATTGTTGGCAATGCTGGGGCCATCGGTTGCTGCATCATTGAGGTCATTCTTGCTTGCACTTGCCGTCATAGATGACATTGGTGCCATCTTAATCATCGCCTTTGTCTACTCAACAGGAATCAAATTCTCATGGTTAGCAAGCGCTGGGGCGTGCATCGCGATGATTGCCCTTCTAAAGAAGGCAGGCGTTTCATCTGTGTTGATTTACTCACTTTTTGCTTTTACTTTGTGGTTCTCGCTTTATAAGACTGGCGTACATCCCACTTTGGCCGGAGTGATTCTTGGTTTAATGACACCAAACATACTTCTACGCCGGACAAAGGTTGAAGATGTTGAAGATGGAACCGTTTCTGTAATTGAGTGGCTAGAGCATAAGTTCCATCCGCTCAGCACTTTTTTGGTTGTTCCGATTTTTGCTTTTGCAAATACTGGTGTTGTTATCACGGCAGAATCAATTAAAGGTGCATCACAATCTTTGGTTGCATGGGGAATCTTCTTCGGCTTGGTAATTGGTAAACCATTAGGGGTACTTATTGCTTCCCTTGCCGCTAAGCGATTAAAGGCGGCTGAGTTTCCAGAAGGTGTAAATAAGTCTTCACTACTTGCAACGGGAAGTGCTGCAGGTATTGGATTTACGGTCGCAATTTTCATCGCTGATTTGGCCTTCAATGATGCCCAAACTCAAGACATTGCAGTTTTAGCAGTTATCGTCGCATCAGTTGTCAGCGCCCTCTTGTCGATTATTCTGTTTAGAACACTAGTTAAGCGATAAAACAAAACCCGCCTTTTTAGGGGCGGGCTTTGTTTTAACGGACTGTTTAGATGTCGTAGTACAGTTCGAATTCAGCTGGGTGTGGACGTAGACGAACATAGTCCACTTCTTCCTTACGCTTGAATGCGATCCATGTATCAATAAGATCTTTAGCGAACACTCCACCCTTTGTTAGGAAGTCATGATCGTTTTCTAGGTTAGTCAACACTGCTTCTAATGAACCAGGAACTTGAGGAATTGATGCAGCCTCTTCGCCTTCTAGTTCGTATAGATCCTTATCAACTGGGGCAGGTGGTTCGATCTTGTTAACAATTCCATCAAGACCAGCCATAAGCATTGCTGCAAACGCTAGGTAAGGATTTGAAGATGGATCTGGGCAACGGAACTCGATGCGCTTAGCCTTTGGACTAGATCCTGTAATTGGGATACGGATACAAGCTGAACGGTTACGTGCTGAGTACACAAGATTTACTGGTGCTTCATAACCTGGCACTAAACGACGGTATGAGTTAACTGTTGGGTTAGTGAAGGCAAGTAATGATGGTGCGTGCTTTAGAAGTCCACCGATGTACCAACGTGCCATGTCTGAAAGATCGCCATACGTTCCTGCTTCGAAGAACAGTGGCTTTCCATCTTTCCACAGTGATTGGTGAACGTGCATACCTGAACCGTTATCTCCGAAGAGAGGCTTAGGCATAAATGTTGCTGTCTTGCCGCCCTGCCAAGCAGTGTTGCGGATGACGTACTTGAACTTCATAACATCATCACCAGCTGTAAGGATGTCAGTGAAGCGGTAGTTGATCTCCATCTGTCCAGCTGTTCCCACTTCATGGTGTGAACGCTCAACAAGAAGTCCGACTTTACCTAATTGCATAACCATTTCATCGCGAAGATCTGCGAACTGATCAGTTGGAGATACCGGGAAATAACCACCCTTTACACGTGTGCGGTAACCACGGTTAGGAGTTCCATCTGCATCATATTCAACACCTGTATTCCAAGCGCCTTCATATGATTCGATCTCGTGAACAGCCGAGTTGATACCGGTCTTAAAGCGAACACTGTCAAAGACATAGAATTCTGCCTCTGGTGCAAAAAATGCGGTATCGGCAAATCCCAAAGAGCGCATGTAATCAACTGCGCGAGCTACAACACCGCGGGGATCACGGCTGTATGGAGTGTTATCAACTGGATTATGTACAGAGAAAATAATGATGAGGGTTTTTTCTTTACGATATGGATCAATGTATGCAGATTCTGGAACCGGTAGCAGTTTCATATCTGATTCATTGATCGTCTGGAAACCTCGGATTGAGGAACCATCAAACATTAGGCCGTCGGTAAATACCGCTTCATCAAAAGACTCGACAGGAACGTTGAAGTGATGCTGAATACCAGGCAAGTCTGTAAACCGAACGTCAACGAGTTTGACATCCTCTTTCTTAATATAAGCAAAAATTTCTGCTGCGTTCTTAAACATGCTTCTCCCAATTTCACATGTGATGCGCAAGACCCCTCATCATTGAGTTTCTGGCGCTTTTAGGTAGTTGAACCCTAGGTCCACACCATGAAATTGGCATAACCCGCTTGTTAAATCCATGTTACGTCTGACGAGTTTGGGCGTTAGGCTTGTCAGGTGAGCGCTAATTTCATCCGGGTAACCCTGGGGCGTCGAATGTCGGCGTTAATGGTCGACTGGTTGGCCTGTTACTTCATAGTGGCTGCAACGACTGGTGGCATTGGCAAAATGGCCCCCAACCGCTCATGGTTGGTATTGGCACTTTTCTTTACCGAAATCGCAATACTTTCAGCTCTACAAGGTGCATCGTTAGGTCATCGAATCTTTGGAATCAAAATCATTCGCTTTGCTGATGGTGGAATGATCTCGCCGGTTCAAGCACTGATTCGTTCAGCGCTCCTGGTAACAGTCATATTTGCCATCACCTTTGATGAAAACGGCAGAGGGTTACACGAGCGATTTAGCGGAACAGTTTTGACGAGAATTAAAAGCGTTAAGGGTTAGCGAATTTTCGGTGCGCGAGTAGGCATCGGACCCTTTGGAATCGGCATAGACATTCCACCAACAGCTTTCAGGCGTGCTCGAACTTCGCGCATTTGATGCGCAGTTAACTTCTTTGGAAGACGGCGCATGTGTTTTTGAAGTTTGCGAATTGGAACACGACCATCTTCATTGCCAACTAGGATCTCGATAACCGGGACTCCCGGTGCAAAGCGCTCAGCTTTCTTGCGCTCATCGGCGATCATCTGGCGAACAGCGTTAGTACCTTCACCTGTTAGAACGATTCCCGCGCGGCCTACGCTGCGGTGAACCATGTCTTGATTTCGAGCCGCGGCAACTGCCGGAGTCGTAGTCCAACCTTTACGAATAGCCATCAAAACACTTGCACCCGCACCAATCTGGCCTTCAATGGATGCGTAAGCAGCGGTTCCGGCTTGTCGAGTAAAGAAAAAAAGAGTCAAGAGCAGTGCAAGCGGTAAGGTGATAAACCCAAAGTAAACCGGATGACCCACTGATACACCGATTGCGATTCCGATTGCCCATGATGCAAAAAAAATGGCCAGTAGCGCGGCAGTGATCCACGGCTTTACTTGCTTAGTGACTTTGTAAGCATCGCGGAAAGTTTGAAAACGCGGCTTCTTGATTTTTGGTTCTTTAGCTTTTCTCTTAAACATGAGGCTACTTTAGTGGGGCAGGTGCGGTTCCACCAAGGCGAGCAGGAGCCCAACGTTGGCCGACATGGCTATCAGGGTACTTTTCTTGAACTTGATTAAGCATAGAAATCATGACTTCGCGTAGTTGTTGCGCAGCCGTATCAATATCGACATCTTTGGCGAAATAGATTGGCTCGCCAAATGAAACTGACACAGGTGTTTTACCCCGCTTGAAATTTGGCTTAAGGCCCTTTGTTGAGACCCGTTGCCCACCCCACACAATCGTGGGAATTATGGGTACTCCTGTATCTGCGGCAAGGCGCAGGGCACCGGACTTTAGTTGTTTGATTTCAAAGCTAGTTGAGATCGTTGCTTCAGGAAAAATACCAATGATCTCACCTGAATTTAAAGCCTTCAGTGCGGCTACATATGAGGGGGCACCATTGTTGCGATCGACATTGATGTGGTGCATTCCGCGCAACAGGGGTCCTGCAATTTTGTGGTCAAAGAGTTCCTTCTTTGCCATGAACCGCACAAATCGCTTTACAGGAAGTGCGCCGGTGCCAGCCAAGGCAAAATCAAGATAACTCGTGTGATTGATTGCGAGAACTGCCCCACCTTTTCGCGGGATGTTTTCATCACCTTGGAAATCAAATTGCAAACCTAGGTACTTCCAAAAACCCTTAACCAGCGCAATGACTGGGGGATATACCAGATCAGCCACGAGTAGTTTTCTTTTCCATGGCCTGCTTGTACAAACGGCCGGCACGATATGAAGAGCGAACCAATGGACCACTCATGACACCAAGGAAACCAATTTGTTCTGCCTCTTGAGCCAATTCCACAAATTCATCGGGCTTAACCCAACGTTCAACTGGGTGGTGTTTATTGGTTGGGCGTAAGTATTGAGTTATCGTGATCAAGTCACAACCTGCATTGTGTAAATCCACTAAGGCTTGAGAAATTTCTGCACGTGTTTCGCCAAGACCTAAAATCAAATTGGACTTTGTAATCAAGCCAAAATCCTGGGCCATACCAATGACTTTCAATGACTTTTCATAAGTAAAGGCTGGGCGGATCTGCTTGAAGATTCGCGGAACAGTTTCTAGGTTATGAGCAAAGACTTCAGGGCGAGTTTCAAAAATAGGATTTAAGAGTTCAGGTTTTGCGTTGAAATCTGGGGCAAGCATTTCAACGCCTGTACCGGGATTGAGTTCATGTACAACACGAATTGTTTCGGCGTAGAGCCAGGAGCCTTCATCTTCAAGGTCATCTCGAGTTACACCCGTAATGGTCGCGTAGCGAAGACCCATTGATTTAACAGATTCAGCAACCTTGCGTGGTTCATCGCGATCAATTGGCAAAGGCTTTCCGGTGTCAATATTGCAAAAGTCGCAACGTCTTGTACAACGATCTCCGCCAATTAAAAATGTTGCCTCTTTGTCTTCCCAGCATTCAAAAATATTTGGACAAGCCGCTTCTTGGCACACAGTGTGAAGCCCTTCGCTTTTGACCAAAGATCGAAGGCGTGTGTATTCAGGACCCATATTGGCGCGGGTCTTAATCCATTCAGGCTTTCGCTCAATTGGAACCAGCGCATTACGAGCTTCAATGCGAAGCAGTTTGCGGCCTTCAGGTGCCATTGTCATGCGCTCACCCTTCTGAGAGATTCAAAGATGTGTCGTTCAACTAGAGGCGAAACTTCTTCAATTGTGATTGCGCGATTTAACTCGATTTCAAGTGAGGTAACTCCTGCATCAGAAATTCCACAAGGGATGATGGATTTAAATGATGAAAGATCTGGATTAACGTTAAGTGCGAAACCGTGCATGGTGACACCCTGTGCAACTCGGACGCCAATCGCTGCGATCTTGCGATCGCCTTGGGAATCTTTAATCCAGACACCGGATCGGCCATCAATTGCAATTGCAGCTAAACCTAGGTCATGGCAGACGGCAATTAGTCCAGATTCAATTTCGCGAACGAAGCCAACAAGCTCGGTTGGTTTGCGAAGTTTCACAATTGGATAACCAACAAGTTGTCCTGGACCGTGCCATGTGATTTTCCCACCGCGATCTACATCGATCACAGGGGTTCCATCCTTTGGCTTTTCCGAATCCTCGGTACGACGACCGGCAGTGAAAACTGATGGATGCTCCAGAAGCAGCAAGGTATTGGGACGGCTACCATCTGCAACTTCTTGATGAATAGTCCTTTGTGACTCCCACGCCTTTTGATAATCAACTAACCCATGGCGCGACAAAGCTATAGCTGAATCAGGCGGAGTTTCAACGACGGGCACACCCATAGCCTAAAGGTAGGCTTACCTTCATACCAATTCAGGCCTATAGGCCGGTTTAACGCTGAAAGGTTTGGTTCGAGTGTCTACACCAATGATGAAGAAAAGCCGTCGCCCACTGATTTATTCCTTACTAGTGATCTTCCTGTGGTTTGGAACCAGCGGAGTCTTGGGGCCGCTATTTGGGCAACTCTCAACAGTGCAAGAAAACGATAACTCAGCATTCTTGCCAGACAGCGCCGAATCAACTCAAGCCGCCAAAATCATCGAAAAATTTAATCAAGATCAAAATCAAACTCTTCCGACCTTAGTTCTGTATGTGGGCGAAGTAAATGCCGACAAGATCGCAGCTCTTAACGCACATCTTGCAAAACTTGGATCACAAAAGATTATTGGCACTGATGTACCTATTTCGAAATACCTGACACAAGGCGAGCAGATTTTTGCCTTTCCTTCACAGGATGGAAAAGCGCTATTAGTAAATCTGCCTTTCAAATCAGAGATTGCTACAGAGTTATTGCCCAATAAGAAACCGGCGCTGCCTGAAGTAATTGAAACTTTGCGGGAAGATTCAGCCGAGTTTGCGAAGAGTGTTGGCCTAGTTTCTAATGTAACTGGAATTGGTGCATTGTTGGGCGATCTCTTTGGTGCTTTCGAAGGTATCGATTCATCCTTGTTACTCACCACATTGGGTGTTGTGGCATTTATTCTGATTATCGTTTATCGAAGTCCAGTTCTGTGGATTCTGCCGCTCTTTTCAGCAGTAATTGCTTTGTCTACTGCTGGTGGTCTTGTTTATCTGCTTACAAAAAATGATGTCATTGATCTGAACGGACAATCCCAAGGAATTCTTTCGGTTCTTGTACTTGGTGCGGCTACAGATTATGCATTGCTGCTGATTTCGCGCTATCGCGAAGAGCTGCACCACTTTGAGCATCCAGCACAAGCGATGAAAGCCGCGCTAAAGGGCGTGTTTGAACCTATCGTCGCATCTGGTGCAACGGTGATTTCTGCGCTTCTTGTTTTGTTGCTCAGTGATTTGTCAGGAAACCGAGGTCTTGGTCCTGTAGGTGCGATCGGTGTAGCTGCGGCCGTTGTAACAATTCTTACATTACTGCCAGCATTGTTAGTTGCTTTTGGCCGTTGGGTTTTTTGGCCACGAATTCCAAGAAATGATGATGTCAATACTCAGTTAACTGGTGCTTGGGCCAAGATCGGATCGGCAGTAGAAAAACGTCCTCGCAAGCTGTGGATTGTTACCGCAATAGGACTTGCAATTCTTGCTGGATTTTCAACAACGCTTAATGCCAAGGGCTTATCTACCGCCGATGCATTTACGCAACGTCCAGATTCAGTCGTGGGGCTAGAACTCCTTGGGCAACATTATCCAGGCGGTTCAGGGCAGCCTACTGAAGTTGTTGTTCGAGAAGAATTAGTTGGACCGGTATCTGCAGCTCTGATGAGTGTTTCAGGTGTGTCATCAGTTGAACCAATGCGAATGACGCAAAATATTCCAGGACAGCCACTGTCACCGATCAAGGTTGTAGATGGCAAAGTCATTCTGCATGCGACG
>JBIKSX010000003.1:0-72994 GCA_044348405.1 Candidatus Planktophila sp. | reverse complement strand
GAGGCTGGAATATGGACAGTCATCTATGTTTCCGCAGCTATTGTCTTTGGAATCTTGATGCCAAATTGGACAACAGATCCAAATGCTCAGAAAGAGTTCTTTGCGGGCTGGTTAACTGAGTACGCACTTTCAGTCGATAATATCTTTGTGTTTGTCATCATCTTGAGTCGATTACAAGTTGAAAAGACAAAACAACAACTTGTTCTTTTGCTCGGAATTATCATTGCTCTTGTTCTACGAGGTGGCTTTATCGCTGCAGGTAGCGCGATTATCGAAAAATTCTCAGGTGCATTCTTTGTGTTTGGCGCATTCCTTATTTTCACCGCTTATCGACTTCTAGTCGAAGATAAGGGCGAGGAAGAATGGAAAGAAGATCGCATTATCACCTTCTTGCGTTCGAAAGGTGCGACAACCTTTGTTATTGCATTAGTTTCTTTAGGTTTCACTGATCTCGTCTTTGCTCTAGATTCAATTCCAGCAATCTTTGGCATCACCCGTGATCCATACATCGTTGTTTGCGCCAACATCTTTGCTTTGATGGGACTTCGTCAGCTCTACTTCTTATTACAAGGTCTATTGCAGCGATTGGTCTACTTGTCCAAGGGGCTTTCCTTTATCTTGGCTTTTATCGGTTTCAAGATGTTCATTGAGGCTTTCCACGGCATTGGAATCCACGAGATTGCAGGCGTGAAGCTTCCACACGTTCCAATTGAGGTCAGCCTCTTTGTAATTGTTGCAGCGTTAACAGTCACCGCTGTGGCAAGCCTTACAGCAACTCGTAAAGATGGAAGCGAGATCGTTTAGATCTCTGTTTTCATCTTTCGTAAAGTTGCACGATCGTAGTCCTTAGATTTCTCATGAATCTTTCGGATCTGTAGCGCAAAAGCTTTAATGGCTGTGTCAAAAGCTGCCAGATCATTGAACTCTGCAGCCTCTGCTCTAATCAATGGTCCTGAACCATGTGTAGTTAAAACTACTTTGTGATTGTGTTTACCCTGATGAGGGTTTGCTTCATGTAAAACTTCAACTTCGACGCGATCAATAACAACACTAAATCGCTCCATGCTGTTGAGTTTTTCCGTAGCTATATTTTTGAAATCTTCTGCTAGATCTGCATTGCGTGTATGAATTTGTATCTTCATACTAAAAGGGTAGTACTAAGACCACCGCTGTCGCTAGAGCTGCTAGCAGAAAAGATTTACCAAGAATAGCTAGTGCGGTTTTGCGATCAGCGGCTCTGTCCTCTTTGCTTGCTACGCGCTTGATATCGCCCATCTTGCCCACATTAAAAGTTCCTGCGAAACCATAAGCCAAGCAGAATTTAGAACGTGATTGAACAAATCCAACTGATGCAACCATTAGGGGAAAGAAAATACCTAAACGAAACTCTGGGGATGCATCGAGTCGGCTAAAAGTTAAAAGGTATGAAATTGAAACAAACAAACCAACTAATCCAACGATTCGCCTTTTGCGAACTTCACTTTTGCCAATGTTGCAGCTTCCAGGAATGTATTGAATATCAGGCATCTTCAAACTCATCTTCGTCAACCCAGGTGTCAGCTACTGATTCATCCTGATGTTCAACCCATGACAAAAATGATGCGACTGCGCGAAATGCAAGAACAGTCACAGTCAAGGCTGCAAAGGTTCGACGAATGGCTTTAAACATAGGATAAAAATACTCGCTCTTGCTTAAAAAATCTCTATAAAGAGGCCAGTGCCTGCTCTATATCCTGCCAAATATCATCAACATGCTCGCATCCGACTGAAAGCCTGATCAACTGTTCTGGAACTGATGGACTTTCTAAAGCCCAACGACGGCGTCGCTCCCACATTGATTCAACGCCACCAAGGCTTGTTGCATGTGCAATCAAACGTGATGATTCACAAACTTTCTCAGCTTTTTCCGCATTTCCATCAATTTCAAAAGATATGACGGCTCCAAAACCTGGGTAGCGAACCTTTGTGATCTTTGCATGGTTTTGTAATCGAGTAACAAGCGTCTTTGCATTAGCTTCAGCTGCTCTAAATCGAACTGGAAATGTACGAATTCCACGAAGTGCTAGCCACGCTTCAAACGGTCCAGGAATACCACCGTTGAATCGGCGTGCTTCCTCCAAGCGCTTAAACAAAGCGGTATCAGTTGTTGATAAAGAACCAAGAACTACATCACTATGGCCAGCAAGAAATTTGGTAACAGAGTGCATAACAATGTCAGCACCCATCGACAATGGCTTTTGAACAAGAGGAGTTGCAAAGGTGTTGTCTACACCAACTCCAATGTTTTGTTTCTTGGCAGCTGCAACAAGTGCTGGAAGATCGGCCACATCGAGACACGGATTTGTAGGAGATTCCAGCCACAACAATGCCGCGCCTTTCATAGCACCAATTACTTCTTCAGTATTTGTAATATCAACAAAACGAACTTCTAATCGACCTGATGCGTGATGTTGATTTAACAATCCCATGGTTCCGCTATAACCCTGATTTGATGCAACCACTGGTGCACCAATAGGCAGAATTGAAAAGACTGCACTGATCGCTGCCATTCCAGAAGAAAAAGAAAGTGTCTGTCCGCCTTCAAGTTCTGAAATTGCAGACTCTAAAGCGCTCCAACTTTCATTTCCATAGCGGCCATAACCAATTGGCCCACCTGCATGATAAGTAGAAGAAAAAACGATTGGAGGATTCAAGGGAGCATCGGGTGCTACTTCAGGACGACCTGCGGTAATTGCCGATGTTTCTGGGTGAAAACTCATGTACGCAGTCTAATTGTTAGAAAGGATTGCCATGGCCGCATTATGGCCAGGAATCCCACTGACTCCCCCGCCTCGGGCAGCGCCGGCGCCACAAATGAAGATGCGTGGGTCGTCGGTTTCAACACCCCATGATTCAGGCGTTCCATCCTCGCGAAAAGGCATGGATAAATCAGTATGAAAGATGTTGCCGCGCGGAAGAGAAATGGCATCTTCAATATCAAGTGGTGTTTTAACTTCAATTGCAGCAATGACATCTTCAATTGGTTCTGCCAAAAATTCATTAAGTGAATCCAGCGCCGACTTTAGTGCTGCATCACGCGCAGCATCATGATCACCATCGAACAAAGATGCAGGTGTGTGGATGCCAAACAAAGTTAATGTTTGATAGCCATCATCCTGTAGCTTCTGGCTCAGGATTGATGGATCTGTCAATGTGTGGCAATACATTTCGATCGGCATTTTTGCGGGCATTATTCCGGCTTGTGCTTGTTTGAAGACGGTTTCGAATTGCGTAAAATATTCATTGGCATGAAAAGTCCCAGCAAATGCAAGGCGAGGATCAATTCCAGATTTCAACTTAGGTAACCGCTTAAGCAAAACATTGATTTTCATTTGCGAGCCATCAAGGCTCTTAGGTGCCGAAGTTCCGCGCAACTTAGCTAAAACCTGTGGAGCTGCGTTTGAAAGTAGGAATTCGCCTTCAACAGTTTCGCCATTTTCTACCTGCACATTTACACCAGTAGCTGAAGATGTAACCGCAGTGGCTTTAGAGTTTAGTGAAATCTCTACTCCACTTTCTGTTGCTACGCGAACTAGTTCCTTCACCAAAGCGCCCATTCCACCTTTTGGAACTTTCCATTCTCCAGTTCCATTTCCAATCAGGTGATACAGAAAGCAGATATTTGCTTGAATATCAAAGGCTGATGTGAAAGTTCCAATTAGTGCATCTGTCAGCACTACACCGCGGACTACATCATTCTGAAATCTTTCGGTGATTACTTTGCCAATTGGTTCCTCAATTAAATACTGCCATGTTGTATCTAAATCAACCTGGCGCTTTAACTCACTTCGAGTCATGAGCGGTGCAAGCATTGTTGGCGCTATCTTTTCGGCAAACGCTGCTACCTCTGCATAGAAAGCTTGCCATGCACGTCCTTCGTTACCAGTTGGATCTAGCTCATTAAAAGAATCTTCGGTTTTTGAATCCCAGACACGAGACACATACAGACCTTTATCCTGTCCGTAAGGCGTGTAACTAGAAACTTCACGAGAGATGCATTCAAAATCTAGCCCCAAGTCATTAACAATCTTGTCTGGCAGAAGCGCTACTAAATATGAGTACCTTGACAGGTTTGCTTCATAGTCTGGAAAGGTTTGAACGCTTTGGGTCGCGCCACCGATTTCTGGATTTGCCTCTAGGATTCTGACTGATTTGCCTGCACGAGCTAGATACGTTGCAGCAATTAAGCCATTATGACCGCCACCAATTATGACCGCATCATATTTCTTGCCGATCATTTAGATAGCTCGCGCGATGCGGTGTACAGCTTCAGTAATAATTGTTGGGCTCGTTGCAAAATTGAAGCGCACGTACTGAGAGCATTGCTTTCCGTAGATATGTCCGGCGTTGAAAGCAACTCTTCCTTTTTCAAGAAGTACTACTGAAGGATCTGCACCCAAGTTAAGCGCTTCAAGATCTAGCCATGCCAAATAGCTGTTATCTGGAATGTGATATCGCACTGATGGAAGTTGAGAATTCAATAAATCCTTCAACATATGGCGATTATGATCAAGATTTTCAATTACTGAATCCAGCCAAATACCACCTTCTGCAAAAGCGATTGCCGTAGCAAATCCACCCAACAAGGAAGCCCGATAATGAACCGCCATAGGCAAAGTTGCTAGACGTGCATTGATTGCTTCGTTTTGAGAAACAATGATGGCGCACTTTAACCCAGCAATATTCCAACCTTTAGATGCCGCGGTGACACTTACTGTTACTGATTCAGCATCTGCACCTAGACTCAACAATGGAACAAAGGTGTTTTCTTTGAATGTAAGCGGGGCATGAATTTCATCGCTAATGACTAGCACGTTGTATTGTTTTGCCAAAGCAACAATTCGAAGCAGTTCTTCTTTTGTATAAATACGACCCAATGGATTATGGGGACTACAAAGAATGTGAACCTTTAAGCCAGATGCATAAGCTTTTTCTATTCCACTCCAGTTAATTTCCCAAGGATTGCCGGCTTCATCACCAGTTCTCTCAAATGGAACATCCACAAGATTTAGCTTGGTTTCATTTATCCAGTTATAAAAATTTTGATAGACAGGCGAGCTGAGGAGAATCGAATCACCAGGGTTTGTGAAGACTCGCAATACCTCAACAACTGCAACACCAACATCAGTTGCTGCTCGAACTTGTAGAGGGTTAACTTCCCAATTCCAGCGAGTGCCTGCAAAGTGTGCAAAGCCTTGACCTAATTCTGGAATTACACCTAAGTATCCAAGATCTGATTTTGCAACCATTTCAATTAAGAGTTCGCGAATGGGTTCAGCGACAGGAAAGTCCATTTCGGCAACTGGCAAAGGAAGAACATCGGTGGCAAAAGCACGCCACTTTTCGCTGCGGTGAGTTTGAAGCTCTGCCAAGTTAGGTGCTGAAACCGAACGATCGCTCATACTCACAAGGCTACCTCAGAGAACTTGTTCTTCGGGAGTTAATCGTCGAGTTGAATTTCTCACCACGAGCGTAGTTGGCAAAACTAATGAAGGTGGATCGACTACAGGCTTACGTAATCTCTCCATAATTGACCATGCTGCCATTTCACCCATCAATGTCACTGGCTGTTCAATTGTTGTTAGCTCTGAAAACTCCGCCATTTCATGACCATCAAAACCAATGATTGATATGTCATCTGGTGCCTTTAAACCATGACGACGCAGCGCTTGCATGGCACCAATTGCCATTTCATCTGATTCACAAAAAATGGCGGTCGGGCGATTAGGTCGAGCCAATAAATCATCCATTGCTCTAGATGCGGTGTGCATAGTGAAATCACCATGAATCTCACGAGAAGGTAGCCACTCCAAATCATTTTCTGCAAGAACTTGCATAAAACCTTTACGTCGATCTTGGGGAACAGAAAAGTTAAATGGGTCATCTGGGCGGCCAGACATTAGGCCAATTTTCTTATGACCCTGATTAACTAAGTGCTGCGTAGCGGTTCTCGCTCCTGCAACATCATCAATTTTGATGGATGCGCACTTTTCATGATCCATCCCAACCAGAGCAATTGGAATTCCAAGGGAAAGCATGGAATCGAACTCTTCTTCTGTAGGTGGAAGGGAAATAACAATCAATGCATCAACACGGCCCTTGAGCAGTTGGTGCTGAAAGAGTCGTTCACGACCCTTCATTTGGCTAAAGTTATAGAGGAGTAAATCCATTCCAGCTTCACGTAAAGCTTGTTCTGCACCGCTAATTACTTGGGAAAAGTACCAACGCGAAATGTAAGGTGCGACGACTCCAACAGAATTTGTACGTCCGCTTGATGTGCCCTGACGCTCAGCATGTAATGGATAATTCAACTTCTCAGCAGCTGCAATGATTTTTTCGCGAGTTTGTTGATTGACATGATGGAGTCCCCGAAGTGCCCGCGAGACAGTGGCGGTAGAGACACCTGCCTCTTCTGCAACCTCTTTAATGCCAGCCATCTCTTCACCTCCATCTCTTTGAACTCTGCAACAATTTCTGCAAGCGCGCCTGCAAGAACTGTAAAAGTACGGCAAAGCGGCTGCAATTAGCAATCCCTGCTGGTATTCAGGGGTAGATTACTGCTTATGAGCAACCAAATTGAAACCCAGATCGATGTATCCCTTACTGAGCGAAATCGCCTAACTGCTTTTTTCCGGATCATCCTTGTTGTCCCAGCTTTTATTTTCGTTTCTTCATTTTCACCAGCGACAGTATTCTCCGACGATGGCCTTGGCATTCTCGCCGGGTTGATGGCGCTACCCGCTGGTTTAGCAATAGTTGTTCGCCAGGTGTACCCAAGCTATGTGTTGGCTTTCAACGAAGCTTTGCTGTCGCTACAAACGCGTGTTGATGTTTACTTGGTTTTGCTTACCGATGAATACCCTTCAATTGAAGAGAATGACCTTGTCAGCGTCACTTTTCCAGAAGTTGATGCAAAGCAGCTCAACCGCTGGTTGCCATTGATTAAGTGGCTACTAGCAGTGCCTCTGTACATCGTTGGAATTGTTTACCTAATTTATGCAGCTCTGTTAACACTGCTCGGCTGGTTTAGTATTTTGTTCACCGGCAAGTATCCAGAAGTCTGCGCCGAAGGCGTTGTCGGAACTATTGCTTACTGGAACCGCGTCATTGGCTACGCCTTTTTGCTGGTAACAGACGAGTACCCAACTTTCTCTTTGTAATTCATGGTGGTTCACTCTGCGCAGAAGATGCGCCGAATAGTCGCTGAGGTTGCGCAGATTGATCCCAAATTTGCCGGCCTTATCGAACGTCGACCTTTGTGTACCCTTGGTCGAAACGAACCTTCAGAAACTCATTTTGAATCACTCGTTAGTTCGGTTATTTCTCAACAACTTGCAACCAAGGCAGCAGCCACGATTCATGAACGACTTGTAAAGCTGTGCAAAGGTTCCATAACGCCGCGCAAAGTAGTAAAGCTCAGTGATGAGCAACTGCGAGAAATCGGTGTTTCAGGGGCAAAAACCCGAACAATCAAAGGGATTGCATCTGCTGCACTTGATAAATCAATTCCGATTAACGAAATTGATCTGATCCATGATGATCAAGAAATATTTGATGCTTTAACTTCGATTTGGGGAGTTGGTCGCTGGACCGTTGAGATGTTCATGATGTTTCAACTTGGTCGACTTGATGTGTGGCCAACTGGTGATTTAGCGGTTCGTCGCGGTTGGGACATGATTCATAAAACAAAGGAAGAAACGACGGCAAAGTTGTTGGACGTTAAGGGAGAAAAGTTACGCCCCTATAGAAGTGTCTTTGCCTGGTACTGCTATCAAGCGGTGCATGAATCAAGAGGACTTGATTACTAGCGCTCTTCTAAAACCAAGGCAACAGAGTTAATGCACCAGCGCTCATCGGTAGGAACGGCATAGCCTTCACCTTTGAAAACATGTCCAAGGTGGGAGCCACATGCAGCGCAACGAACCTCAGTGCGAATGCGTGGGGCTAAGGAACGATCTTCCAAAAGCTCAACGGCGTCATTTTCTGTTGGCGCATAGAAGGATGGCCACCCGCATCCAGAATGAAACTTGGTTTCGCTTCTAAACAATTCAGCGCTACAGGCTTTGCACTTATAGACACCGATTGTTTCGGTTTCAGTGTATTCACCAGTGAAAGCAGTTTCAGTTGCTGCATTTCGCAAAACTGCATATGACAAAGGGTCTACGCGTTGGGCAAGCTCGGCTTCATCGATTTTTACGGGATACTCTTTTTCGCTCATAGTCAATGAACCGTTTCTGGGTATGGAACACCCGTGCTTGAATGGCAATCATAACCATTTGGATTTTTTAGTAAGTACTTCTGGTGGTACTCCTCGGCTAGATAGTACTCAACGCCTTCGGCACTTAAAATCTCAGTGCAAATTCTATCCATTCCGGCTTTTGTTAACTCCTCTTGATAAGTTTGGCAAGAAGCGAGCGCAACTTGCATCTGCTCATGAGTTGTCGTGAAAATTGCACTGCGATATTGGGTTCCAATATCACCACCTTGTTGATTTAAAGATGTTGGATCATGCATGGTCCAGAACTCTTGCAATAATCGAAGGTAGGAAATTTTGGTTGGGTCAAAGACAACTTTGACCATTTCAGCATGTCCTGTAACTCCGGTGCATACCTGCTCATATGTAGGGTTAGGGCGAATACCACCCATGTAACCAACACTTGTCTCTTGCACGCCATCTAATTGCCAGAAGCGTCGTTCTGCTCCCCAAAAACATCCTGTAGCAAAGTACGCTGTTGAATTCATGCGGGAATTGTTGCAGTATGCACACATTTTTGCACCCGCTGATAACCTTCATTCTGACCCAATGAGCCCCCGTAGCTCAGGGGATAGAGCACTGCCCTCCGGAGGCAGGTGCACAGGTTCGATTCCTGTCGGGGGCACTTGAGATAGATCACCCTAAATTTGGAAACTCATCGCCAATCATCCTTGTATAACCTCGCTACACATAGGACAATTAACTCCTTGCACGCACAACTGTGTGTATCACAACCTAACTCTTGAATTGAGTCTTACTTCCCTAAGGAGACATGCAATGGATTGGCGACATCAATCAGCCTGCCGTGATGAAGATCCAGAGCTTTTCTTTCCTGTAGGAAATACCGGTCCAGCACTAACCCAGATCGAAGAAGCCAAAAAGGTTTGTCAGCGCTGCATTGTTAAGGAGCCTTGCTTGGCTTGGGCTCTAGAAAGCGGACAGGACGCCGGAGTGTGGGGCGGATTATCGGAAGATGAACGTCGTGCGCTTAAGCGCCGTGCTGCACGTAATCGTGCGCGGTTAATGGAGCAACAAAACCAAATTTAAAGTGGGAAACGCAACTTGGCTTGTGTTCCCTTATCGGTTGATTCCAACTTAAGTTCACCCTGTAATTCATTTTCTGTCAGTGTTCGAACAATCTGTAGTCCCAAGTTAGCTGATGATGTTAAGTCAAAGTCTGCAGGTAGCCCAATTCCGTCATCTGAAATCGTTACTAACCCTTCGTTGCTATAGCGCTGCAGCTCGATTTTTAAATGCGTTCCAGATTGGGCCAGACCATGTTCCAGTGCATTATGAATTAGTTCAGTAACAACTAAGGACAACGGTGTTGCAACCCGTGATTCTAATAAACCAATTTCACCAATTCTTTCAATCTGCAGCTCCCCCATCCGTGGACTGAGCTCTAATGAATGGGTAACCAAAGCACTTAGGACCTCATCAAATGCAACGGTGGTCTTAGTGCTGTTAGACAAGGTTTCATGGACCAAAGCGATAGAAGCAATACGTCGGACTGCTTCTTCTAGCGCTGCAGCAGCTGCAGGGTCTTCAATTCGACGCGATTGTAAACGCAGTAGCGCCGAGACTGTTTGAAGATTGTTCTTCACGCGATGATGAATCTCGCGAATAGTGGCATCTTTAGTAACAAGTTCGCGATCACGTCGGCGTAACTCAGTCACGTTTTGCAGCAAAACAATTGCACCAATTTTGTCTGCTCCAACAATAAGTGGCAGAACCAACAAATCAATTGTTGCCCCTTGATTGTCAATTTCAACTCTTTGCAGAATTTTTCCATTTAAGCGCGAACGAATGCCTTCTTCATGAGGATTTAATGTTGCGGTTACAACTTGTTCGGCAATCTCACCAAGATTTTTGCCCTCTAGATCACCGCGCCAACCCATGCGAGAAAATGCTGACTTTGCATTAGGGCTTGCAAAAGAGATCGCTGAATTGGCATCAAGGCGAATCAAGCCATCGCCAACACGAGGAACTGGTTCAAATAATGATCCAGAGTCCTTGTAAGGAAAATTACCTTGTGCAACCATTTCAAACAAGTGTTTGGCTAGCTCTCGATAATTACTTTCAAGCTTGCCAGATCCACGTGATTGCTCAACATTTCTATGACTAGAAATTACTGCGATCACTTGACCTTCGTAGGTGACTGGAATTGATTCCGACTTAATCAACAGCTCACCCAATTTTTCAGGGTCACTGGCTTTAATTATTTCATCACCCGAAAGTGCCTCATCAATAATTGGTTTAGACCCCCATAGGACTTCATCACCAATAACATCATTAACATAAACAGTTGATGTTGTAGTTGGGCGAATATGTCCAATTGCAATATGTCCTGTTGGCCACATGGTGATGTCTTTACGGATTGGAACCCACAATATTAAATCTGCAAATGAAAGATCTGAAAGGAGTTGCCAATTAGCAACAAGTGCCCGTAATCGCTCCGCTTGATCGATAGTAATTGTTGTACGAGCACCCAATAGCTTTTCAAATTGGAGCATTGTTACTTCCACTCCGCCAAATGAATCTCAATTTCTTGGGTGGCAAACCACACCAATTCATCGTCTCCCTGAAATGCAAGAAGGGCGCACTGTAGCTGGTCCCATGGCAATGAAGATTTCAGGGTGATTGAATCTTCATATTTTTCAGCAACTTGCTCATCAGTTACTTCAAAAGCCAACACAATTCCAGGAGCATTTTCTGAAAGTCGAAGCTCTAGTGCTTCCTCGCCAGCTGCAATCGAAAGTAAATACTCGAGCTCTTCTTCATCACAATCCAAATTCTCTGTTACAAAGCCTGGGGTTGGTGCAAATACTTCATCAGCATCAATGCTTTTTGTCAGCACAAAGGCTTCAAGATCCTTATGGCTAATGGGAAGGTATGCACGCATTCACCCATAGTAATAGATCTCATGTAGTGATTTCTCGGGCTAATTCAGCGATCGCTTTACGCAGATGTGAGCGCTCATTTGTCTCAACCATGGTGGCATGTTCATCTTCGGCCGCTTGAACTGTTCGGGCCTCAAGTTTCATGCTGCGTACACGCATCGGCTTGAGCGCAGTTGTGGCGGTGAGAAAACGTGCCAACTCTGCTTCTCCACGTTTACCAGAGGACTTCATGTTTTGGGTAAAACTTAATTGCGCTCTAATGGATGTCTGATGCAATAAATCTATAACCTGTACAAGTCGATGATGACCCAGAAAATCGGCTCGTGAAGTAATCATCAGTTCATCAGCTTGATCACAACACCAAGTTGTTACAGCAGAAGTCCATCGCCTATCGGTCAAGCGATTTGATAAGCCCGAAATCGAACCAATATCCAAAACCACAAAATCAAACTCATCCGTTGCTTTATTCATTAAGTCAGTTAAATCATCTGATGTGTCTTGAGTTATTTCCGAAAGTGAAAGATTGGAAGCTATCTTCTTCCAGTGTGAATCTTCAGTTAACTTTCTCATTGATAACAGAGGCGATAGCGACGGTGCTCGAAAATTTGCATCAATCAATAACGTGGATTTATCCAGCAAACTAAGTTCCATAGCGATGTTAAGTGCGATGAAAGTACAACCGGTGTAACTGCCTGCTGAACCAATCGCAATGACTTTTGAGGTTCGGGGTTTACGTTGGGTGATTGAACTTGTTCGGACTAACGGTGCACGTACAAATCCACGTACTAAGGAAACTAGGTCAGTAGAAACAGTCGGTAACGGGTTTAGGGTCCCAAAATCACCTTCTGCCACATTGGGCAATGAAAATCCAATTATCTGCCGCACAGTTCCATTTAATGAATCCATCAACTTTTTGTTTGCACCTGACAAATCTGTTCCAAAAATGAGCAAGGCATTGTGACTGATCTGAGGATTAGCTTGAAGGTACGTTTGAAGCGAAAGCCAATCTATTGCTCGAAAAACAACATTCCACCCTTGAGCAAATAGGGTTCCAGCGACAAATCCTTCAGCTTCGGGGTTTGCTATCGCGGTGATTACAGTGGGCATTTCAAGTTCAGACATGTGTACGCACCACTACCAATCGGCCTTGCGTCGTTGCACTTAACATTCGAAGAACTTGAGTTTCTTCAATAGCAACCGTGATCGATACATCTCCCCCTAACGAATTCTTGGAGTTGTCTAGGCCAATAAGGGTTACTCCACCAAGGATTAATATCGGATCGACCACTTCTTCTGTATCGCGTGAATCAAGTACCCAATACAGATCTACTGAATCACCAACAAATAACCCAGCTGCTAAGTCTCCTGAACGTAGATTTAATGGCACCGCACTGGTTTTCATTGATTCGCTAGAGCTATTTACATCTGCCATCGAAATGACCTCGCCAACCTGCATCTGGCGTGTTGCAACTAAACCTATAACTTGATCCGATTGCCGGATGTAATTGTCAGTACTTGCACCCAGATTTAGGTGATCGGTTGTTAGGTCCGAAGGAGCAATCACATGACCTGGTGTGATGGGCTGCGCAATGACCCAGTAGTCGTGACCTCTATTTGAATATGTTGAAATAAAGAATGCAGAAGCAAATGCAGCAACAATTAAAGTAATCGCCAGAGGCATACGCGCGCTATAGGAATCTTTTTTATTTTTCATAGGCTCACCCAACGGGCATCAGTGACATCTGGCTGGACTTGTCCACAGTCAGCCAAAAGTATGAGAAATTCAAATACTAAAGCGTGAGTTTTTCGCTTTTGAAACAGGTAAATGTATGTCCATGACAACCCAACCTGATTTTGACCACATGCCAACTTTTACAGTTACTGATTTAACCCCGGTTTCCAGTGATCCTTATGAAGATTTTCTTCATCCGGTCCTAGAAATGTTCCGACCCGCTACATCTGTAGCTGTAGTAAAGAAGCCTCGGCTTTATTTAGTTCCCAGCACTTTCGGTGAAGAGTTTGATGAAGAGTTTGCACCACAGCCAACTTCGGCTACGACCTTGCCAGAGATTGCTCCGTTAATACATCAATTCATTCATAATGCGCTTGAAATTTGGGCAGGTCGGCGATCTTCTCAACAACTTCAATTGTCATGTCATTACACGATATTTGCACAACTGCAGCGCGCTACTGGTTCCTTAACTGAGATAGGCAGAGTTCGCAAAACAAGAATTACAGAGCCGCTGGATGGTGTTTGTGAAGCAACGGTCACCGTGCGATTTGGAGATCGCTTACGTGTGGTTGCAATCAGATTTGAAGGGTTAGACGGACGATGGTTATGCACCTGTCTAACACTTATTTAATTTTAAGCTGCGCCTCCGTGGCAACGCTTAAATTTCTTTCCTGATCCACAAGGGCATGGTGCATTTCGAGAAACTTCACCAGTTGTACGAACACCTGATTCATCTGCTGCTGTGTACTGCAAACCAGTCTGAGGCAATTGCTTTGACTCTAGTCCTGGAGCTACAACTTGATTGCTCGCACTCTCGACCGATACTTCAATGTTGAACACAAAGCCTGCAATCTCTTCCTTTACGCCATCCATCATGGCAGCAAATAGATCAAAGCCTTCTTTTTGATACTCAACTAGTGGATCGCGCTGGGCCATCGCACGAAGACCGATTCCTTCTTGCAAATAATCCATTTCGTAGAGATGTTCGCGCCACTTACGATCTAACACTGATAGCAAAACTTTGCGCTCTAGTTCGCGCATTACCTCATCACCCAAAGCTTCTTCTCGGCGCGCATATGCCGCTTCGCAATCTTCGAGAACCTGTGCGGTGATGAAATCAGCATCTAGACCTTCGCGTGAGCCCGCTCTTGCTTCTAGTTCTTGGATAGTAAATGAAATTGGGTAGATCGTTTTGAGCGCAGTAAACAGCGTCTCAAGATCCCAATCTTCTGCATAACCTTCAGCGGTTGCAGCTGCAATGTAGGCAGACAAAGTGTCTGAAACAAATACCGCTACTTGCTCCTTGATATCTGCGCCTTCTAGAACCATACGACGTTCACCATAAATGACCGTGCGTTGGCGGTTCATGACATCGTCATATTTCAAAACATTCTTACGCATTTCAAAGTTCTGCGCCTCAACCTGAGTTTGTGCAGATTTGATGGCGTTTGACACCATCTTGGATTCGATTGGTGCGTCATCAGGCAAACCAGCAGCGGTTAAGAAGCGCTCAACAATTCCTGAATTAAATCGGCGCATCAAATCATCTTGTAATGAGAGATAGAAACGTGACTCACCTGGATCGCCCTGGCGACCTGAGCGACCTCGAAGCTGATTATCGATTCGACGCGATTCGTGACGCTCAGTTCCCAGTACATAGAGTCCGCCAAGTCCAACAACTTCTTCATGTCCCTTTTCAACTGCTGACTTTTGTCGTGCAATCTCTGCTGGCCATTCCTTTTCATACTCTTCGGCATTATCTACCGGAGAAATTCCGCGGCGCTGTAATTCAAAATCTGCCATGAACTCTGGGTTTCCACCCAACATGATGTCCGTACCGCGACCTGCCATATTTGTAGCAACGGTCACCGCGCCTTTAACACCTGCACGAGCGATGATTGCTGCTTCGCGTTCGTGATGCTTTGCATTAAGAACTTCGTGAGGAACTCCAGCTTTTCGAAGAAATGCTGATAGCTCTTCAGACTTTTCAACGCTTACAGTTCCAACCAGCACTGGTTGACCCTTGCGGTAGCGCTCAACGATATCTGCAGTTACTGCGGCAAACTTCCCAACTTCAGTTTTGTACACCAAATCTGGTGAATCAATTCGCTGTGATGGTCGGTTGGTTGGAATTGGAACTACACCGAGCTTATAAATTTGCTGGAATTCTGAAGCTTCTGTGGTTGCAGTACCTGTCATACCTGACAATTTGTCATACAAACGGAAGTAGTTTTGCAGCGTAATAGTTGCAAGAGTCTGGTTTTCATCCTTAATTTCAATGCGCTCTTTAGCTTCTAGTGCTTGGTGTAAGCCTTCGCTGTAGCGACGGCCTGCAAGCATGCGACCTGTGTGCTCATCAACAATTAGAAGTTCGCCATTCATTACTACATAATCTTTGTCGCGCTTAAACAACTCTTTGGCACGGATTGCGTTGTTTAGGTATCCAATCATTGGAGTATTGGCGGCTTCGTATAGGTTTCCGATCTGCAATAGCTCTTCGACCTTAGTGACGCCATCTTCAAGAATTCCTGAAGTCTTTTTCTTTTCATCTACTTCGTAGTGAACATCGCGTTGAAGTTTTTGTACAAGATTGGCGAATTCGACATACCACTTGGTGGCTTTATCTGCTGGTCCACTAATAATCAAAGGTGTACGAGCTTCGTCGATCAGAATCGAGTCAACTTCATCGACTACTGCAAAAAAGTGATCACGCTGTACGCATTCATCGAGTGACCAAGCCATATTGTCACGCAAGTAATCAAAACCAAATTCGTTATTTGTTCCATAAGTAATGTCTGCTGAATATGCTTCACGACGTTCAGCAGGTGTCATATTGGCAAGAATCACGCCAACCTTTAAACCTAAGAAACGGTGAACTCGACCCATCCATTCGCTGTCGCGTTCTGCTAAATAATCATTTGTTGTAACAACGTGCACACCACGTCCAGCAAGTGCGTTCAAATATGAAGGAAGTGTTGCAACTAAGGTCTTACCTTCACCAGTGCGCATTTCGGCAATATTGCCTCTGTGCATCGCTGCACCACCCATGATCTGAACGTCATAGTGACGCTGACCTAGAGTACGTCGACCTGCTTCGCGAACAACTGCAAAAGCTTCGGGCAAAAGATCATCAAGTGATTCACCATTTGCATAACGACTTTGGAACAAAGGTGTCTGCTCGCGTAGCTCAGCGTCTGACATCGCCGAAAAGCGAGCTTCCTGAGCATTGACCAAGGCAACGATCTTGGTGAGATCGCGAAGGATGCGTCCTTCGCCTGCACGCAAAATCTTGTCTACAAACGCTGGCATTGACCTCGCCTTTCGATGGGGGTGGTACCCGTATTCAGACCCTTATCGTAGAGGTTGGGCAACGCAGGCGGTAATCGCGGTGACTGAGCCAACAGCCTGAAAACCCTGCGAATTAACCGCCCTGGCCGCTTCTCGCAGGGTTGCACCCGTTGTAATTACATCATCAACCAGTATCAGCTCTCCCCTGGCATGTGAACTCAGGGTAAAGGCACCTGCAAGATTTCTTGCCCGCTCGTCACGATGTAATCCGCTTTGGTCACGAACTTTTCTTGAAAGTTGCAGACAATCAATCATTGGAATTCCGGTACGTTGTGAAATTTGTGACACCAGGTCCACAATAAAACTTCTGCCTCTGCGTCGCTGCGATGCTTTACTTGATGGAACCGGTACTAATCGATACAAAGTGTTGTCGGGAATTGCTTTTGCTAAAACATGAGTGATCGCGTCAATGAGTAACTGATCAGCACCTTTCAGGCCAGATTCCTTGGCTGCAAGAATTATCTTTGAAGCAGTTGGAGTATATAAAAGTGCCGAATGCACAGTCAGGTCATTCACTTTTGTTTTGTAATAGTGTGGATGCCAACTACTTCTGCACGCCGAGCAAATGCTGGGGCCTAATGTGCGGCAACCAAAGCACCTGGTAGGAAAAATAAGTTGTGATAGTTCAGCAAAGGCACTCACTGGGTAATCATGAGGTAACTGATTAAATCTAGAAGCAAGCAGGAAAAACTGTGGAAACTAAGCTTTGTAATCTTCTGGTTGTAAAGGAATAAGTCGCTGATCGATGCTTTCCCATGTGTTGCGTGGAAGTGTGACTACAAAATGGGCGCCACGCGCTGGACGTCCCCATGCTTCTAGTTCGCCATTGTGCAAGCGCGCGTCTTCAAGTGCAATCGACAGACCAAGTCCTGTTCCTCCACGAGTTCGAGCTCGCGAAGGATCTGCGCGCCAGAATCGATCAAAAACTCTAGTGAGAGCATTTTCATCTAAACCGACTCCATAGTCACGCACTCCCACTGCAACATCATGTTCACTAGCGACGATTCGAACATCGATTTGCATTTCTTCGGAATGGTCAATTGCGTTAGCCAACAGATTGCGCAGAATGCGCTCTACCCGTCGAATATCGGCTTTAATCATGATTACTGGATCGGAAGAATTGACATAAATCTGGGTTTTGCGCTCTTTAGCAACTAATCCCAAATCATCGACGCAACGCTGTACTAGTTGGACAATGTCAAAATCAACGGCTTCTAGAACTGCAACCTCGGCATCAAAGCGCGAAACTTCCAGTAAATCTTCAAGCAATCTTTCAAATCGATCTAGTTGGGCAACTAATAACTCTGCGCTCCGAGCCACAATTGGATCAAAGGTATCTTTTGTTGAGTAAATGACTTCAGATGCCATGCGCAGCGTCGTCAATGGAGTGCGAAGTTCGTGTGAAACATCGGAAACAAATCTTTGCTGAACCCTAGATAAATTCTCAAGGCGAGCAATTTGTTTTTCAATTGATTCAGCCATGTCGTTAAATGCCAGTCCCAAGGTAGAAATCTCATCTTTAGATTCAACCTTTAAACGCTTACTGAAATCTCCTGCAGTGAACTCGGTAGCAATAATGGCAGCTTGGCGTACCGGACTAACCACTTGCCGAACAACAAGCCAGGTAATTAATGCAACTAAAAGTAGCAAAGCGAATCCTCCCAATAACAGGGAGCGGCTAATTAGATCCAAAGTCTTTTCTTGGTTTGCCAAAGAAAAAATGATGTACATCTCGTACTGACCAGCATTTGGTATCTGCACTTTTTGGCCAATTGCCAAACCTTTGATTCGAACACCACTTAGATAATTCATATTGGTGTACTGATAGACCAAATCAGGGTTCTTGCGGACGCGCTCACTCAAAGAGGATGGGATGGAATTTGGATCTAAAAGATTAGATGCAATTTCGTAATTGTTTTCCCTTTTGTTTCCAGGACTTCTAATGAACACAACTTCTCGTGCGTTTTCGTTAGAAGTTAAAGTTGTTGCAGAACTAATGACGTCATCTACGACTTTTTGGACTTCCGAATCTTTTTCACCCTGAGCTAACAAGAATCTATATTCAGCGGTAAAGATAGTAGAACGAGCTTCGACTAAGGCTGAATTAAGGTTTACATCCTTAACACCTGCAGATAACTGAGAATTAAGCACCGATCCCGTAATTCCGGTAATGACTAGGGACAAGAACACTGTCGAAAGAATTACCTTGATTGCAAGGGAATTACGGATACGGCTAAATTTTCGGCTCATTACTAGGAACCGCCCATTACTCCAGCTTTGTATCCAACTCCTCGCACAGTAACAACGATCTCTGGGTGTTCTGCATCATGTTCGATCTTGGAACGTAAGCGTTGAACGTGCACATTTACCAAGCGGGTATCTGTCGAATGACGATAGCCCCACACTTCACTGAGCAAAGCATCACGCGTGAATACTCTTCCGGGCTCTTTTGCAAGTGCTACCAATAGGTCAAATTCCAAACGCGTTAATGCGATCTGCTTGCCTGCACGCGTTACTTGGTGAGCTTGAACATCGATTGCCAAATCACCAATCGTCAAAAGACCTGAAACATCAGCATTAGTTCTGCGCAAACGTGTTCTGATTCGAGCAATTAACTCTGACGGGTGACGAAATGGCTTCACCATGTAGTCATCAGCGCCAGCTTCTAAACCTTTAACAACATCTTGGGTATCGCCTTTAGCAGAAAGCATGACGATTGGAACCATAGATTCTGCACGAATTAACTTGCAGACTTCGATTCCATCAAGGCCAGGCAACATAACATCCAACAAAACTAAATCTGGTGGGTTGTTACGAAAAACATCCATGACCTCATCGCCACGACTTACTAGATCCACATCGATGCCGGCACCGGTTAAAACGATGCCGAGCATCTCTGCGAGATCCTGGTCGTCATCGACGACCATAACTAAAGTCATTAGCTACCGTGCTCCCAAGAGTTCAGGTACATATCTTGTGCTGGAGTTAGAACATCGATGCGTCCGCCCATGCTGATCAACTTCAGCGATGCAACTTCCTTGTCGATGTATGTAGGAACTTCGTGAACACCAGGCTTTAGGTTCTTTGCTTCCTTAACAAGGTATTCAGCAGTTAAAGCTTGATCTGAGAATGACATATCCATTACTGATGCTGGGTGACCTTCTGCAGCTCCTAGGTTAACCAAGCGACCTTCAGCTAGAAGTAGTAAACGACGCCCATCAGAGAGTACGTATTCATCAGTTTGGTGACGCATCTTTACGTTCTTTGTCTTTGCATTCTGTTCTAGCCATGCAACATCGATTTCGATATCGAAGTGACCTGAATTTGCCATGATTGCGCCATCCTTCATTACTGCAAAGTGCTCATCGCGCAAAACATCGCGGTTACCTGTAACAGTAATAAAGACATCTCCCAGCTTTGCCGCATCGATCATTGGCATAACGCGGAAGCCCTGCATCATTGCATCTAGTGCCTTAGTTGGATCGATTTCAGTGACAATTACATCTGCGCCCATACCCTTAGCACGCTCAGCAACACCCTTACCGCAGTAACCAAATCCAGCAACGACAACAATACGACCTGCAAGCAAGAAGTTAGTTGCACGAAATACTGCATCAAGAGTTGATTGTCCTGTTCCATAACGATTATCAAACATGTGCTTGGTATCGGTGTCATTAACAGCGATCATTGGGAACTGAAGCGCTCCATCCTTAGCCATCTGGTTAAGGCGGATAACTCCGGTTGTTGTCTCTTCGCAACCACCTGCGATATTTGGAATTAATTCTTTACGGGTTGTGTGCAAAGTGTTTACAAGGTCGCAACCATCATCGAAGACTTGGTGTGGTTCGATGTCAAGGGCGGCGTTGATGTGCTTGTAGTACCCATCGCGATCAACCGCGTTGCGAGCAAACACTGAAATTCCGTATTCATGCACAAGAGCCGCAGCTGTGTCATCTTGAGTTGAAAGTGGGTTTGATGCACACAGTGCAATCTCTGCTCCGCCAGCCTTTAGAACGCGCATCAAGTTAGCGGTCTCAGTTGTTACGTGCATACATGCAGAAATGCGAACTCCTGCGAAAGGTTGTGACTTCTCAAAGCGTTCGCGAATCTGAGCAAGCACAGGCATATTGCGCTCAGCCCACTCGATCTTTTTACGACCTTCTGCTGCAAGTGATGCATCAGCAATGTCATGCTTTGGAAGAGTTGAAGTAACTGGAACGTTCACGTAAATCTCCTTAATTGGTAATCAAAGTATTAATTGGATACCTAAGGCGTAGGGCTCTACTGTGCTAGGCGGTTATAGGCATAGGTTACTGCCCTCTTGCGAAAAGCTCGCCATGGAAAACGGGGATTAGCCGCGTATTAGTGCGAGAACCTCATCACGTACCGACTCCATTTGAGCCTGAGAAGAAGCCTCAACGTTAAGCCTTAGTAATGGCTCGGTATTTGATGGGCGAAGGTTAAACCACCAGGTATCCCCATTGACTGTCAATCCATCAAGTTCATCAAGTGAAACATTCTGTGCTTGATAAGTACTGCGAACAAGATCGGTGGCTTGTTGAGTACTGGTAACTTTTGAGTTGATTTCACCACTTGAGATGTATCGATTAAATGGAGCTAGTAGTTCTGACATAGTGGCATTGCTTTCACCCAGAGCTGCGATCGCATGCAGCGCTGCCAGAGCCCCGCTATCTGCCATCCAAAATTCCTTAAAATAGAAATGGCCAGAGTGCTCGCCACCAAAGATCGCACCACTTTCGGCCATCATCTTCTTTATGTATGAATGACCAACTCGGCTACGTAATCCTGTTCCACCATTTTCTGAAATAACTTCCGCAACTGCGCGCGAAGAAATCAAGTTATAAATTATCTTTGAACCTGGTCGCTTCTTCAATTCTCGTTGTGCAATAAGAGCTGTCAATGCAGAAGGATTTACTGCGGCACCTTTTTCATCTACCAAGAAGCAACGATCTGCATCTCCATCAAAAGCTAAACCAAGATCAGCTTTGTGGTCAATCATCGCTTGCTTAAGATCCTTTAGTGTGGATTCATCTAAAGGGTTAGCTTCATGGTTGGGAAATGACCCATCTAGTTCGAAGTACATAGGAATAACTTCACAATTTAGTCGAGCAAAAATTGCCGGAGCAGTATGTCCGGCCATTCCGTTTCCGGCATCAACAACAATCTTTAATGGTCTGATTTTTGTCACATCAACCAGGGACAAAAGATGATCGACGTACTCACTGAGCATGTCTCGATGCTTTTCAATCCCCACATTGCGCAACGCGATAGGTGAACCTTCTCGAACAAAGTTTTCGATTGTAAGTAATCCTGACTCTTTACCTATCGGGCGCGCCTTGCTTAGGCACAATTTAATACCGTTGTATTGAGCTGGATTATGGCTTGCAGTAAACATGGCTCCAGGTAGCCCTAGTTTTCCAGATGCGAAATACAACATATCTGTTGAAGCTAAACCGATTCGAATTACATCCATGCTTTGTGAAGTTACACCTGCAGAAAATGCTTCGGCGAGCTCTGGAGAAGATGGGCGCATGTCTTCCCCGATAACAACCGTTCCGGGTTCACGTTCAATTTGTAAGAATCGAGCAAATGCCATTCCAGTTGCAAAAGCAAAATCTGCATCGATTTCTGTATCGACTAAGCCTCTGATGTCATAAGCTTTAAAAATATTTGGGATTTGATCCATAATTTTTTATGAAGGAACCGCTCGCAAGTGACCACGACGACCAATTTGCTGTTGAGCAGGTGTTGACGGCGTTGAATTAATTGGCTCAACTTCTTTGGATGCAACTTCGCGCACTGCATCTGCAATCGCCATCAAATCATCATCACTTGGCCCTTGGGAAACCCCATCGAGTTCCTGTTTGATGACGCTCCAACCATGTGGGACTTTCAAACGTGTTCCGTGAACTACACACAAGTCATATGCATGAGGTTCAGAAAAAGTAGCTAGCGGACCAACAACGGCAGTTGATTCGGCGTAAACATATGTCAAGGTCATGGTTGCAAGAGACTTGCACCCTGCACGGGAACAACCTCTACCCCCTTGAGTTCTCATAAGAGAAACATTAGTGGGAGCGGCAAGGAAAACTTGGGATTATCAAGGATTTAAAATGCGAATATTTGAATCAGGGACTTCAACTCTAGTCAGAACGCTTCCGGGTGCAATTGGGAAGTAGCCATAGCCATTTACCGAAGTCACTAAAGCGCCGGCATAAGTCTGCTTACCTACCTTGGTGATCGTAAAGGAACGCGCTGATGCCGGAACGGTCCATGTAGCAATGTCGCTGCCCTTAATTGTTTTTCGAACCACCTTGCCATTAACCATAGTGATGTCGATCGCCACATTAACTTCGGTCCCAGTAAATGCAATCAGCGGTGCCAGACCAGTAACTGCCATGGTGAAAGTAGATAACTCAGGCGCTGCCGTGCTCCACGTAAAGTCTCTTCTTCCACCTACGGCTACGGAGGATTCAACTGCTGCGACAACTGGTTCAGTCGAAGTAACTCTTAAGGCAAACACAGGTGAAGATATCTGTGCAGAAAACCTAAATTCAGTTACCAATCCAGCTGCAATATTTCTTGAGTTCAGACCAACTGGAATGAAGACTCCATCTGCCGAAAGAAGTTCCACAGTAACGCTTGCATCAACTTCACCAGGTGTTAAAACTCTGAGCACATTAGTAGATCCTGTGTTCTGCCCCGGCTTCTTCTTTTGATTAGGAATTGCCGGAATCACAAGAGTTTTACTTGGTGCTGAAACTGGATTAACTAGATCACCACCCAGTGCGCGCAAACCTTTACCTTGCTCATCAATCATGAACGAATTAATTCTGCCTGATCTAGGTACAACGTTGACAGTTAACGTTTTATCGCCAGGAGCAAGTGAATCAACAGGAATCACCAAATAGTTTTTGGATGGAACAGTTAAAGTTCGAAGTGGTTGTTTTCCATTTTCAGTAAAAACATTTAAATCAACTACTGCATCGCTAAGACCACTGTTCACAACTATTAGTCGACCTTTGGTGGTGATGTCTGCACTTGCACCAACAAACCACTGCGATGATGCCGGACCTGAACACAATGCACCGCCTGCCCAGCTTCCTGAGCGGCTTTGCCAAGCAACCGGCGTCGTTTCTTCTGAATTTAACAGTAAAGAATCCTTCATGACAGGTAGCCGTAAAACCTTTACAGCTTCAGTCTTTGTGCTTCGGTTTTGCAATCTTTGGAACTGAGTCTTCTTCGAAGAAAGTGAAATCTGAGACGCGAGTCCAGGAAGTGTAGGAGGACAGACAACTGCCGGATAGTTTTCTGAAAAACTCTTCTTGGTGACTGCAACATTAAGCACTGATGCGATGATGATCGAAACTGCGATGAAAGCGATGAAACGAAGCGGGCGGGAGAAGTTCATGCCAACTCCTTCTCTGAAATTTCACTCTTGCGACGGCCTGCAGGAAGTGCCATTACTAGCACCAGAACAAAGAAAATCAACTGCAAGGACAACCAAGCACGTCTAGCAGTTCCATCGTGGATTAAAGAGATTTCACCAGCTTCGGTGACTTTAAAGGTTGGTAAACCCTGTTCATTCTTGCTGCGCTCTAGTCGATAACCATTTTCTAGAACTTGCCAAGAACGATTGTAAGTTTCGGTCAGAATAAGAGTTCCTGCAGACGGGACATAAGTTCTGGCACCAACATCACCAGCTTCTAACTCTTTACGAACACCATCGGTGCCAACAAACATTAATCGTGAAGCTGGGGCACTTACTTTCCACACAACGCCTAAAGAAGTCGCCGAAGTGCGTGTGAAGCCACCCAACCCATCAATAGATCGAATAATTTCTCGTTTAAATGGTGCCTTAACAAAAAGATACTTCACGCCAAAATCACTTAAGGTGGCGCTGCTGGTCACTCCAGAACCATCAATTAAACCACGGGCAGCAATTGCTATTGCAGAACTTTGTGCAGGTGCAACGTCAGGTTCACCAAGTGAAATATCTTTACCTCGGGAAAGATGGTACTGAATTTTCTTTTCATCCCGGCTTCCAATTTCGCGCAGAACCAAGATCTTGGTATCTCTTTCAACGCTTAAGAAAGCTGGAATTACTGTTTCACGATTAGCTTGAACTAAAGAATCTGCTCCTTTAGTAACTGACCAACCAATAGCTGCGACAGAATAGGCAAGAGTCGTAAACAGCAGCAATGCTGAAAGAATATGGCGATAATGCACATGACTCAGAACCAGTGTTTCGCGTAATCGATCCAACAATACGGTTCCTGCTGCGATCGCTGCAAGAGTCACTAGAACAATTACCGGACCTGACCAAACTTTGGATGAGGCTTCATTGCCATGTGTTGAAATAGAAAGTGCAGAAAGAATTACTGCCAAAACAAGCGCACCAACACCGTATTCTGCAATGCGACGAGCATGAGTTGAAGAGAATAAAGAAACAATCAAAACCAATAAAATTGGACTTACTAGCCACATTGGCAATGAATTCGCCCCACCCGGATTGCCCAGCAGAGTCGAAATGGGACCTCCACCTGAAATGAGCAGACCTGGTTCAACTAATAAACGACTTGGATGAACTAATGCTTCAAGTGAATAAGGGACATTGATAAGAAATGGAACAAAGATTAGAGCTGCACGCTTTTGCAAGCGAAGTAAGTACAGCTGAGAGTTTGCAACTTTTGCATGTTTTTCGTAGTCACTCAAAGTCGAAACTATGCCAGCGACAAAACCAATCACAAATATCATTAATGAGAACCCATAGAGCACAGCCAAGAGCAGCGAGATTCCGGCAATTCTTCGATAGCTAAATTGTTCAATCTGTTCAATATCGCGAAGTAACAGCGCAACGTATGGCGCAAGAATCAAGAACAAGACGGTAGCAATATGTCCAGTAGAAATCGCAGCAATTGCAACCGGTGAAATAGCGTATAAAAATGCCGCAGGGACTGAAATCCAAGAGTTTTTGGTAAGTCGCTTCAATAACTTTGAGGCGGTAAGCATCATAAGAACAGGTGCCACTAAGAAGAAGGTCGTGATCAGGAACTGAACCTTGCCTAAGAAAACAAGCGATGCTGTTGCTGTAATTGCAACCCATGTCGGTGTGGCAACTGAAGAACCCATTCCGACTTGATGCCATGACTCGAAATATGTTTGCCAAAGATCGGTAGCTCCAGCTGGCGAAATTGGTAGCGCTCCTCCAACGAGTGCGCCAAATCTATTGCGCGAATTAACTATAGAAATCAGCGCAATCAGCAGAAAGCCAATTACTTCGGGGCGCTTGAAAACTGTAAACCAATGTTTTGTATTGACCGGAGTCAACAAATCTTCATCGTCATTTGGGTCCAGCACTGATGTTGAAGAAACTTGAGTATTTTCAGGAAATAACTTTGCACGAATAGCTTCAATCACGCCTTCGAATGCCAGTCGAATCTGTGACCAACGTGGTGGAATGAATTCAGCAATTACTCGTGCTGAAACAAAGCGTTGCTTTCTACGTATCTTGCGCGCATTAATCAGAGAGCCAGGTCTGATAATCAATGCTCCAACAGCCAAAATCTCATCTGCGGCATAACCCGGAAGTTTTGCAATCAAAAAGCCAATAGCTCTAGCAATTGCACTTCCAAGAATCTGAATTACCAACCAAGGCAAGATCCACCAAGACGAGTTTGCAAGTAAAACGTAAGCAGCATTGCGTCGATCTAAAAGTAATGGTCTATGCAGAAACGCTCCATCAACTTCGACAACCCGTCGCTCGGTAGCAGATGCTTGTGCGTGAAAAGCAACTGCGGCAGTTGCAACCATGACTGAATGGCCAGCTGCCCGGGCGCGCCAACCAAAGTCAACGTCATCCCTAAACAAAGTTAAATTAGGATCTAGTCCATCAAGTTCTTCAAATACATCCCGCCGAATCAATGCCCCGGCGGTGCTAACTGCCAAAACATCATAAATTCCATCGTGTTGACCTTGATCATATTCCAAGGGTTCAAGTCCGGTCCAACGCGCACCATTGCCGGCAATACTTATTCCAGCTTCAAGTAAATGTGTGCGGTCATGCCAACCTAATAACTTCGGACCGACCATCACAACTTGGGGACGATCATCAACTGCAGCTAATAACTCTGCGAGCGCAGTTGGTGCAGGTGCGCAATCATCATGAATTAACCAAATCCACTCATGATCTACAGCCTTAGGTAATTTATCAACAGCCATCGAAACCGCTGCACCGAAACCTGTTTCAACATCGGCAGCGATGTAAGAAATTCGTGCAGACTTTAAAAGTTTTGTAGATGCATCCTGCGATCCGGTATCAACAGCAGTGATCAGATCTATCGGACGAGTTTGCGAAGTTAGCGCTGCAACAACTTCGGGTAACCAGACAGCTCCATTGTGTGAAACAAGAACAGCGGTTACGCGATGCTTATCTACTGCGGCTTGGGAAGCCATAGCTATAACTCACTTTCTCGTGAGAGAAATGAGAACCTTACGCGGTGCGACGCTTTAAGCGACGGCGCTCACGTTCTGAAAGACCGCCCCAAATTCCGAAGCGCTCATCATGAGCTAGTGCGTACTCAAGACATTCGGAGCGAACATCGCATGAAAGACATACGCGCTTTGCTTCACGAGTTGAGCCACCTTTTTCTGGGAAGAAAGCTTCTGGATCAGTTTGCGCACACAAAGCGCGCTCCTGCCATGAAAGCTCCATGTTTTCGCCAGATGCGAGTGTGATTGTTGGACCTGAAGTGGGGATTGGGGAGTTCTGGGCTGCGGGTTGAATCGGCATAACGTCGATGCTCCATTAGCTAGATCTTGTCTCATCCCTCTTGGAAAAGACTTTCTTAAGAGTGAATTACACGCTTGTAACTCGCTCATGTCAAGCCCGAAAAGCGCAATTCACGCTCGCACTACTGAGGAATTGGAAGAATTTCGCCTTTTGTGACGAAAGTTGACCCTATTTTTGCTCCATCAGCGATGATCGACCCAGTAGCAACAAATGAGTTACGGATGTCAACATCGCGGCCGATCACTGCTCCGGCCTCAACAATTGAGCCATCTATTCGAGTACCAGCCCCCACCGAACTGCCTTGGCCAATGCAACTGCCCCCGGAAATCACGGCGGTGGAATCAACTTCTGCATCAGGCATGACTAAGCCAGGACCACTACGAAGGACGATATCTGTTGAAGCTTTAAGCAGTGCTTTTGGTGTTCCAATATCTAACCAATAAGCATTTTCAAGATAGCCATAAATCTTTGCGCCATTACTTACCAACTGCGGAAAAGTTTCACGTTCTACCGAAACAACTGTGTCCAATGGAATTGAAGAAATAACGCGTGGGTTAAAGACATAACATCCTGCGTTGATTTGATTTGAAACTGGGTTATCCATTTTTTCAAGAAATGCAGTAACACGTCCTTGGGCATCAGTTGGAACACAACCAAAAGCACGAGCATCCTCTACTTCAGTCAAATGCAAAGTTACATCTGCATCATTAGCTTCATGTCGGCGAATCTGTTCTGCTAAATCATGAGAACTCAGGACATCGCCATTTAAAATCACAATTGACTCTTTTGTTTCTAGTAATTGCGCTGCATTAGCAATTGCGCCACCGGTTCCAAGAGGCTCTTTTTCAACTGCATACTTGATGCTCATCCCCCACTTAGAACCATCCCCAAAATAGGGTGTAAAAACTTCAGACAGATAGGAAGTTGCTAAAACAATCTGGGTAATCCCAGCTCTTTTTGCCATCATTAACTGGTGCTCTGTCACCGGAATTCCAGCCACTGTAAGCATGGGCTTTGGAGTATTGCGCGTTAATGGCATTAGTCGGGTGCCGAAACCACCAACCAGCAGGATTGCAACCGCCATACTTAAGCCTTCAAACGTTGAACTGCATCTGCAATGTGGGCATCTGATGCGGTCATTGCGATGCGAATATGGTTCTTACCTTGCTCGCCATAAAAACTTCCGGGAGTTGCCAAGATTCCACGCTCTGCAAGCCAGGCAACGCTGGCCCAAGCATCTTCATTACGTGTGCACCACAAATACAAACCTGATTCGCTGAATTCGACAGTAAACCCTGCACTAGCAAGTGCCGGACGCATCGCATCTTTACGAGCGTTATAGCGAGCGCGTTGTTCGGCAACGTGTGCATCATCAGCAAGTGCAACTGTCATCGCCTTTTGAACAGGTAGCGGAACCATCATTCCGCCATGCTTTCGAATCTCACGGATTCTGGCAATTAATGCAGTATCTCCCACCATAAATGCGGCGCGATAACCTGCCATTGATGAACGTTTAGATAATGAATGCACCGCAAGAATATTTGTGTTGTCCCCACCAGTTTGAGATAAGACCGAAATAGAGTGTGCGTTTTGATCAAACTCGAGATAACACTCGTCAGAAATCAAAACTGATTTATTTTGGCGAGACCATTGGATACAACGCTTTACTTCATCAACACTATGAACTCTGCCAGTTGGGTTAGAAGGCGAGTTCAACCAAGCTAAATCAGCTTTTGGCCAGCTTTGTGCATCGATCGCAACCGGCACTGAATCAGCTCCAGCCAGAACTGCCCCTACGTGATATGTGGGATATGCAATTTCGGGAATTAACACACTTTTTGATTCAAGATATGTGGGCAGCCAAGCAACTAACTCTTTGGATCCAATGATTGGCAGAACATCAAAATCACCAGTTGCACCTAAACGTTGTGTAGCCCATTTTTTAATTGCTGCACGAAGTTCCGGAGTTCCAGCGGTCACTGGATAACTTGGCGAATTTGAAGCTTCGCGAAGTGCTTGCTGAATAAATTCAGGGGTTGGATCTACCGGAGTTCCTTGCGAAAGATCAATAATCCCTCGTGGATGGGCACGGGCTTTGTCACCAAATGGCGCTAATGCATCCCACGGAAAGTCTGGGAGCTGGGCACGCAATGGTTACTCGCTCTTTGGTGGGCGGGCTGCGATTGCTGCGTGATCGGTGCCGGTTGGGCCAACCTTGCTTGCACCACCTGGTGAACCGATTTCAATAAAGAATTCGGTGTTGACCTTTCCAAACTCTTTCCATTGACCAGGGACATCATCTTCGTAATAGATGGCTTCTACCGGACAAACAGGTTCACATGCACCGCAATCCACGCACTCATCTGGCTGGATGTAGAGCATGCGATCGCCTTCGTAAATGCAATCCACCGGACATTCTTCGATGCAGGATTTATCTTTTACATCGATGCATGGGTCTGCGATCACATAGGTCACGAGCGGCCTCCAAAGTGTTGGACAAGGTGTCTGGTGAGGAATTCTAACGCCAAGTAACGCTGCTGTGCGAGATTTACCGCTGGTTCAAGATTGGCGGTGGTCGTTACTTAGTGGTGGGTTTATCGTTGTCACATGCCTGAAGAGCTCGAATCACAATTCACCGAACTGATCGGCTCACGGGTGAGCATCAGGCTGCACGAGCCCGACGGGGGCTACCGCGACATCTTGGGGCATCTGGTTACCCCACATTCATTGCGCAAAAAAAATGGAGAAATTGTCGAATTCTCTTATAGTGAGATTTTCCTCTGGAAGCAGGTGATTGAGAAGGCATGAAGTTATATGACACTCAATCTCGTCAACTAAAAGATGTAGATGTATCGCAAAAAGAAATTCGAATGTACTGCTGCGGACCAACTGTGTATCGCGATGCCCATGTTGGAAATCTTCGTACATTTTTGCTGTCAGATTTAATCGCTCGATTAGTACGACTTAATGGGTCGATTCCACGCCTGATTCAAAACATCACAGATGTCGGGCATATGTCAGAAGACTTTGTTAATGATGACAAGATGTTGAGCCAAGCAAAGTTAGAAAAGATTGATCCATTTGAAATTGCACGCAAATACGAAGCCAGATTCCATGCTGACTTAGCCGCACTTAACATTGAACCTGCTAGTGCATATCCCAGAGCAAGTGAAAGCATTGCAATGATGTTAGATCTGATTGAACGATTGATTCAGGCAGATTTTGCTTATATTGGTTCAGATTCTTCGGTCTACTTCAGCGCTGAAAAATTTGCAACATATGGTGCAATCAGTGGCAACAGACTTGATTCATTAAAACCTGGACATAGATATGAATACACCGAAGATGGCGCAAAACGTTTTCATGCCGACTGGGCGTTGTGGAAAGCAGCTGGTGAGCGAACTGAGATGGTGTGGGATTCGCCATGGGGCAAGGGTTTTCCTGGTTGGCACATCGAATGTTCGGCAATGTCTCTGGAACTCTTAGCTGGCCATATTGATATTCACGTGGGTGGGATAGATCTACGTTTCCCACATCATGAAAATGAACGGGCACAGTCAAATGCTTTGATAAATAAGGAAGCTGTGGATCTTTGGGTTCATGGCGAACACCTGCTTTTTGAGGGTAAAAAGATGTCAAAAAGTTCTGGCAATGTCGTCTTGCTCAAAGATGTCATCGACCGCGGATTTGATCCGTTAGCTATTCGGCTTTGTTTTCTCGAAAATAAGTATCGATCTCAAATGGATCTAACGTGGAATTCAATTCAGGCAGCGGATGAAACTTTGAAGCGCTGGCGAATGAAGATGGTGCAATGGGGCATAGGCGCAGAGATCGCTAGTGATCCTGAAATTGAGTTGGCACTAAACACCGATCTTGATACATCACGAGTGATTATCCGATTGCGTGAAATTGAGAAAAGTGGTGGCCAAGAAAAAGGTTCAATCTTTAGATTTGCCGATCAAGTTCTTGGGTTAGATCTGGGGCGTCCAATAGTTGAAAAAGTTTTAACGGTAGAGATGCAGAAACTGTTAACTGATCGTGCACTTGCTCGAGCAGAAAAGCGTTGGAGTGATAGTGATCAACTTCGCGGAGAATTAGAAAATTTAGGCCTAGAAATCAAAGACACTCCTGAAGGACAAAGCTGGAGTTAGAGCGGGGTAATTATTCCGATAACGATCGCAATAAAACCAAAGTTAATTAATGATTCACCAATTGCATCGCCTTGAATTAAATACTCCTCATTAAGGCCTGGAAACCCTGCGCGAAGAACAACAAATCCCCATGCGATTGAGGCAATAAATTTATAAGAACGCTTGCCCCACAACCTGCCGGTTGCCCAAATTCCAACAACAGTGGCAAAAAGGGAAACTATCAAACCGACCGGTGGATAAAAGCTATAGATAAAAACTGAACTTGCGCCCAGTGCGGCACCAAATAACAGTGAATAAATGCCTTTTGTCACAGAGTTATGCCTGACGTTAAATCTGTTTCGCGGCCCTTAGTATCAAATGGCTCGCACTTATTACCCTTAACTAAGGTGTAGTACTCGTCGCCCCAAATTTGCAACCCTAAATTATTTGATAACGCAAAAAACGGACCGTCCAGCGCAATCTGAGTTTCATGTGCCTTCATTGCCGCCATCTTTGCATCGACATATGCCCCGCCATCAATCAAAGTAGTTACAAACTCATCATCTTTGGCAAAAGGAAGGTCATCAATACTTTCAGCACCAAAGAAATCAGAACCAATTTCTTTCATCTTTGAAATACCTTCAGCTAAAACTGATTTAGGCATTGTGTTCCAATAAATCTTTTGAATCTGCCAAGTAGCTAATTCTGATGCTCTCATTGCAACACGATGCGCTTGAATATGATCCGGGTGTCCATATCCGCCAATTTCATCGTAAGTGATCAAAATGTGTGGCTTAATCTCTTCGATTACTTTGACTAAAATTTGTGCAGCTGAATCAAGGTCTGCTTGCCAAAAAACATCTGGACGATTATTTGGTTCTGTTCCCATCATTCCGCTGTCTCGAAATTTTGTCGTGGGTGCACCTAAGAATCGATAATCAGAAATACCAAGTGCCTTCATTGCATCAGCTAATTCAATCTCGCGATGTGCACCAAGTTGATCCTGCTCGCTACTTGCTAAATGAGAAAGTCCCGGAACCAAGACTTCGCCTTCTTCGCCGCGCGTACAGGTTACGAGCGTGACTTGAGCCCCGCGATCTGCATACAAAGCCATTGTTGCCCCGTTATTGATGGTTTCATCATCAGGATGTGCATGCACCAGCAGGATGCGGAAGCCTTCATAGGAGCGGTTCATGATTGGTAATTCTGCCGTACGATTAGACCAATGAGTAACGTAGACACATCCAACAAGGCTCGCTTGCCTCGAGATGAGCGCCGAGCATTATTGCTTTCTGCCGCGCTTGAAGTGTTTACGGCTGCGGGATATCACTCCGCTGCAATGGATGAGATTGCAGATCGCGCAAATGTTTCAAAACCAGTTTTGTATCAGCACTTCCCGTCAAAGCTTGAGCTGTATCTGGCTGTTTTGGATTTACACATTGATTCCTTGGTTTTTGAGATTCAAAAAGCGATTGCATCTACTCCTGATAACAAGGACCGAGTATTGGCAACAGTCAATGCTTATTTTGCCTTTATTGAAAAGGAAGGCGAAGCCTTCCGATTGCTTTTTGAAAGTGACATGAGCGTTGAACCCCAGGTTCGGGAACGCTTAAACCGTATGACATACGACTGTGCAGCAGCGGCAAGCGCGGTCATTGCCCTAGATACTGGCCTACCAAAAGAGGCATCAATGCTTTTGGGTGTTGGAATGATTGGTTATGCGCAAGTAACTGCTCGTCACTGGCTCGAACGAGATAGCAAGTTAAGTCGACAAGATGCAGTTGCATTGGTTTACAACCTAATGTGGCGTGGCATTTCAGGATTTCCGCGCAACTAAAATCGTTAGGATTAAATAAATATGGCAACAACATTTGCTGACCTGCCCCTGCGCAGTCAAACAATTGAAGCATTACATGCCCATGGTTTCTTAGCTCCGTTTGCTATCCAGGAAATGGTTTTACCAATCGCTTTGGCAGATGGAGATGTAATCGGTCAGGCCAAGACTGGAACTGGAAAGACACTTGCTTTTGGCATCCCAGTGATCGAGCGAGTTATCGCACCTCAGGATAAAGAGTGGGCTGATTTTGATAAAAAAGGTTTGCCGCAAGTTTTAATTGTTGTTCCAACTCGAGAACTGTGTACCCAGGTAACAAAAGATATTGAGGAACTTGCATCTAACCGTGGAATTCGAACTGTAGCTGTTTATGGTGGGCGTGCCTTTGAGCCACAGATTGAAGCGCTAAATGCCGGAGTTGAAATTGTTGTTGGAACACCTGGGCGTCTGCTTGACCTTTCTCGACAGGGTCAGTTAAAGCTCAAAGAGGTTTCACGCTTGGTTTTAGATGAGGCTGATGAAATGTTGGATCTTGGGTTTTTGCCTGATGTAGAAAAGATTTTATCTAGTACGCCTAATCGCGCTCAGACCATGTTGTTTTCAGCCACTATGCCCGGTGACATCATCGCTCTTGCACGTCGTTTTATGAATCAACCAATTCATATTCGAACTCAAGACAGTGAAGATGAAGGCGCAGTCGTTACCCGAATCAAACAGCACGTTTTACGTGCACATGCCTTAGACAAAATTGAAATGTTAGCCAGAATTTTGCAGGCCGAAGGTCGTGGACCAACTATGGTCTTTTGTCGAACAAAAAGGACTGCGCAAAAAACTGCAGAAGATTTGCTAGAGCGCGGATTTAAAGCGGCACCTATCCATGGCGACCTTGGACAAAGCGCACGTGAAAAGGCGCTCAGCGACTTTAAGGCTGGGAAATCTGATGTGCTTGTTGCAACCGATGTGGCGGCACGCGGAATTGATATTGATGGAATTACTCACGTAATTAATTACCAATGTCCTGAAGATGAAAAAACTTATGTGCACCGTATTGGCCGTACTGCGCGCGCTGGTGCTCATGGAATTGCAGTTACCTTTGTTGATTGGGATGAACTTGCCCGTTGGAAAATGATTAACCAGACCTTAGAACTTGGTTTAGCAGAGCCAGAAGAAACTTATTCATCTTCGGAACATCTCTACGAAACTCTGAACATTCCAGCAGGTTCTACAGGTCGCATGGTGAAGGCTAAGCCTGCTACAAAAGCAGAGAGCAAGGAATCTAAACCAGTTCGGGCAAAGCAAGAAGCACCTAAGCCCCGTACTGAAAGAACTCGAACTCGTACCAAGAAGTTTAAAGAAAGCTAAGCGGCAACAAAGACGCGAATTGCATCGACCAGCATTTGTACCGCGATTGCTGCCAACAACAAACCAGCTATTCGAGCAACAAGAGTTACACCCGACTCTTTAATCACCTTAAGAATTGTGGTTGATGCCATCAATGCAATAGCAATAGCTATGTGGACTGCTACGACAGCAGCAGTTAGGCCCAAAGCCATGGCGGTTGTATCTACCTGCTGAACGAAGATCATCGTTGCAACAATTGCGCCAGGGCCAGCCAAAAGTGGGGTTCCAAGGGGTACTAAAGCAATATTCGAGTCATCATCATCGCCATGCTTATTGGTGTTTCCGGTTAATAACTCCAAGGCGACAAGGAGCAACAGGAGTGCACCAGCTGCTTGTAGTGCTTCCATGGAAATGTTCAGATAGCTCAAAATTGCCCGACCAAATAAAGCAAAAATTGAAATTACTAGCAGTGAGACTGCCGCAGCTTGAATAGCAAGGATTCTGCGAACCTTAGGGGATCTATCTTTAACCAAACTTAAGAAAATAGGTGTGGCCCCGGGTGGATCCATAATCACAAATAGTGTGACAAATGATTGGACTGCAAATGTAATTGCACTTATATCTTTCATGCTGAAACTACCCTTCGAGCATTGGCTTGAGACTCTAACTTCTCCCATTGTTCCCTATGGGTATGGTTTTCTGCTAACGAATTAAGTTTTCCCGTACCGTGATAATCACTGCTTCCAGTAATCACAAGATCTAAATCACGTGCAATTGTTCGCAACATCGCTCTTTCATCAGGGTTTTGGTCGCGATGGTCAACTTCAATACCGTTTAGGCCAGCTGCTACTAAATCTGCAAAATCCTGCGCCTTAAGAATTTGCCCACGGTGTGAAGCAAAAGGATGGGCAATTACTGCAACTCCCCCGGCTCTCCCGATCAAGCCAATCGCTTCGATTGGAGTAGGTGCTGCATGTGAAACATAAAAACGAGACTCGTTATGCAACAAATCCACAAAAGCTTCATCGCGTGATTTCACAATTTTCTTTGCAACTAATGCATCAGCCAAGTGCGGCCTACCCATAGTTGCACCCTGTGGCATTGCTAGCTCAACATCTTGGATTGAAATATCAATTCCTTCTGCTTGCATTTTTTCGATCATCTTGCGCATGCGCGGAAGTCGCCCATCCCGGGTTTCTTCAAGTACCCGCTGCATCTCTTCATGTTCAGGATCAAAAAGCAAACCCAACATATGCACGCTCACACCTTCATGGGTTAAACAAGAAATTTCAGCACCCAGTGCTAACTTCAAAGAACCACGCAAGGTTGCTATTGCTTCAGCCCAACCCAAAGTTGTGTCGTGGTCTGTTATTCCTAATACTTCTAATCCCTGAACAATCGCCTTATTAACAAGTTCGCGGGGCGAATCGGTTCCATCGCTGCAATTAGTATGGGTGTGCAGATCAATCACTTTGTACACCTCTTGTTCTTGTGACAACTAAAACGCATCCGATCAGAATGAGTACGATTCCTGGAATTACGCCAATTGGTGGAGTTTGCTCTAGCCACCATGCCGCAAGTACTGCGCTGACTGGAACTTCAAAAAATACAATCAGAGAAACAATTGCAGGTGATACCCGCTTAAGGGCTGAATTAAACATCGTATGGCCTAACAATTGCGCACCAAGAATCAGGCCCAACAAAATCAGCCATTCACTTTGTTCAAAGGAAAAAATCTCGTTTCCTGCAATCAAAGCCATTGGCAAGGCCGTCATAGCGCAAACAAAATAGCAAACCGTTGTGTAGGTACTTGTCTCTAATGTGCGTTGGGCTTTTGATCCAGCAATCATGTAAGCCGCAGCTAAAGCTGCTGAAACAAGTGCAGCAATATCACCCAAAAATGCTCTAAAAGAAATTGTTAGATCAACACCTGACACAAGAACTACACCTGAAAAACTAACGATCATTCCTAGCCAAGCTTTTGATGGAATGTGTCCACCACTAAACTTGACAAATAATGCTGCAAAAATTGGTTGCAGGGCAACAAGTGCGGTACCTGCTGCAACGGTTGTCATGCGCATAGCTAAGAAAAATCCAATAAAGTGAAGTGCTAGTAGCACTCCGGCAATGGCTGCCCATTTCATTCCTGTGCGATCGCGTGAATGACGCAACGCAAAAGGCAAGGTGATAAGCGATCCACCCAAGTTGCGCCAAAAAATTAATGTCAGGATTGGCATCGCACTCATTGCAATCAAGGGACCAGATGTGCCAATTCCAATTATTCCAAGACCCATTCGAATTAGATCAGGCTTAGCAGGCATCGCAGTATGGTCATTAATACGTTCACCTGAGTTCATAAGAGAAAGGTACCCTTATCCCATGAGCGAGAATCTCTTAAACCGAGTATTTCTCGCCCATCTTCCTGGCACTGGCTAAGTGGAGACGCCCAATCGGACTCCGAGTAAAGACTTACTACGCTTCATTAGTTTCTCGGCAACATCAGAAATTGCAATTGCAGCAGGTGAAGTTGGATCGGCATCAACAATTGGTGCGCCTTCATCTCCGCCAGTTCGCAGCGCAGGACTAAAAGGAATTTTGCCAAGTAGCGGTACATCAATACCTACAAGTTGTGAGAGTCGGCGAGATGTTTCATCTCCTCCGCCTTCTCCAAACAAAGAAATTGTGTCACTGCAGTTTGGACATGGAAAAGCAGACATGTTTTCTATAACACCGATGACGTGTTGGTGAATTTGATGTGCGATGCGCCCTGCTCGTTCTGCAACTTCTGCTGCAGCAATTTGTGGTGTTGTGACAACAACGATCTCTGAAGTTGGAATCAACTGACCCAAGGAAATCGCTAAGTCTCCAGTTCCCGGTGGCAAATCAATGAGTAGAACATCAAGATCTCCCCAATAAGCATCAGAGAGCAGTTGTTCCAGCACTCGGTGAAGCAATGGACCTCGGTAAGCGACAGGATCGGAGCGTTCGGGCTTAAACATTTCCATGGAAACAGTCTTTACACCATAAGACTCGAGTGGAATAAACATTTGATCAATGGCCGTTGGTCGCTGTCCCATCAATCCCATCAGACGCGGAATTGAGTGACCATAAACATCGGCATCTAGAATTCCAACAGTCAAACCATTCTTTGCCATTGCCACCGCCAGATTGGCAGTAACTGATGACTTTCCAACTCCCCCTTTACCAGATGCAATTCCAATAACTCGTGTCAAAGAATCTGGCTGGGCAAATGGAATGAACTTTTCACGTCCACCACGGACAACTTTTTTTACAAAGTTACGTTGCTCTTCATTCATAACTCCAAATATCAGATCCACACTTTGAACGCCCTGAACAGACTGCACCGCACCAGTAATGTCGGTGCGCAACCGATCTTGCATAGGACAAGCTGCGATGGTGAGCAATATCTTTAATGAAACTGAACCATTTGCTTCAGAAAGATCTTCAATCATTCCAAGTTCTGTTATTGGATGACGAAGTTCTGGATCATTAACCTTTGAAAGCGCTTCTGTAACTTGTTCCAGAAGGGTCATAATAAATCTGGGTCAATCATTGCAGTCGGCTTCTTGACTTTTGGTTTAGGTGTTTCTTCATCCAAAAGTTCTGAAATTTGCTTCTTTACAAAAGTCTTTGGATTTAAATCTTTAGGTTGTAAATCTTCAAACCCTGGTCCCAGATTGTCGCGAAGTTCTGTCGTTGCCTTATTTGCTAAGCCACGAAGTTTCTTGACCCATTGTGCAGCTTCTACAGCAACTTTTGGTAGACGTTCAGGTCCAACAAGCAGCATCGCAAGGATTGCAAGCCCTAAAACTTCACCTGCACCCAGATCAAAGAACATTTCTGTAGCCTACGCCAATTATTTCTTAGCCGCGATTAGAGTTAAAGAGATAGTTCTTTCAACACCATCGCGCTTATAGGTCAGGGTTACAACATCACCAACATTCTTGGATCGAACACTGACAATGAGCTCTTCTGGGCCGTTAATAGGCTTTCCATCTAGTGCGATGACAATGTCGCCGCCAAGCAGGCCAGCCTTTTCTGCAGGGCTGCCGGACAAGATTCCGCGGCCTGAAGTAGCAACTTGAGCGCCTTCTCCCATGTAATTCATATCCAATGAAATTCCAATTACTGGATAGGTAGCAACACCATTTTTAATTAATTGATCTGCAGTCTTTCGGGCCTGGTTGATTGGGATTGCAAAACCAAGACCAATCGAACCAATTCGAAGACCAGATCCCAAGGATGCAATCGCAGAATTAACACCGATTACTGCGCCGGTGGAATCGACCAAAGGTCCACCAGAATTACCTGGATTGATTGCAGCATCAGTCTGTAATGCATTAATGAAAGAGCTTTCATTATCTGAATCCCCTGCAGTAACTGGGCGATCCTTGGCGCTAATGATTCCAGTGGTGACGGTTCCAGATAATCCCAGTGGAGAACCAATCGCAATAACTGCATCGCCAACAGCGACTAAATCACTGTCGCCAAATTGCATCGCCTTTAAACCTGATGCCGCAATCTTCAAAACTGCTAAGTCATAGGACGCGTCTCTGCCAACAACTTTTGCAATAAAGGTTCTTCCGTCGTTGAGCTTAACTCGAATGCTTCCACCTGATTGCGCGGCTGAACTAATAACATGGTTATTAGTTAAAATATAGCCATCGCTATCAATGAAAAATCCTGATCCTGTACCCGCACCCCTAAGCGAACGAGTTTGAATCGACACTACAGAAGGCAAAACTCTTTGCGCAGTCCCGGCTACCGAATCCGGTGCACGTTCAATGGTGCTAGTAGATGACACGAGATTAACTCGATTAAAAAGTGATGCACCTGATGCATTAACACCCAAAATTCCACCAACTGCTCCTGCTAAAACTGCGATCAGCGCAATAGATCCCTTTGAATTTTTTGAGGAGGTGTTTGCCTGCCACCAAGGGGCTGGCACGGGAGCAACTTTTTTGCGAGGAAAGATCATGGCGCTATTTTGCTACAACTTTGTTGCGATCAGTAATCCGTCGCCGACTGGCACTAAAGAACTCACCCAATGATCAGTGTCATTCTTGATGATTTTCCCAGTATCTCTCAGGGCGACTGTGCGTGGATCGCGCTGGGCTGCATCACAGACCTTACCGCCACCGTAATAGTTATCAATTACCAGGGCTCCACCGCTTCGCAGAATTCGCTGCGCTTCATTGATGACGTAACTTAGATCTTCAGGGTCATGGCGCACAACAACCAAGTCATAAGCGCGATCGGTGAGCTTTGAAATAACCTCTAGGACAGAGTTAGTGATCAAGCGATATCGACTTGGTGCAATGTCAGCATCTGCGAAAGCAAGTTTAGCAATCTGTGAATGTTCCATCTCATCATCTATTGAAGTCAAAGTTCCGCTAGGAAGCATTCCATCAAACAGCCACAAACTACCAACACCCGAACCTGTACCAACTTCGACAACTGATTGTGCCTTTAAGGTCGAAGCCAAAAACTTAAGAAAAGCTCCAGCACCAGGTGTTGTATCCACCGTACCTAATTCAACACCACGGGCACGTGCTTGAGCTTTGAAGTGATCTTCGGGAATAAAATTTTCTGCAAAGGTGTGCGGATCGACTCTCATGACAAGGAGTTTATCCATTCGGTAAGTAGGCGCACCCCGAAACCTGTTCCACCTTTAGAGTTTTCACCCGCATCAACTTCGCTGCGCGCAGTTCCGGCAATATCTAAGTGAACCCAACGTCTAGTAGCAGTGAAATTTTCTAAAAACAGCGCCGCAGTAACTGAACCCGCAGAAAACTTACCTTTATCTGCAGTGTGATTAAGGTCGGCAATATCACTGCGTAAGGCTTCCTTGTAATCATCAACTAATGGCATGTGCCAGACACGATCACCGGTTGCATCACCAGCCTTTGAAAGCGCAGCAGCTAAAGCATTATCACGGGTATACATCGCTGCATATTGACGACCTAAACCAAGTGTTGCTGCTCCCGTTAGTGTTGCAATATCGACTAAATAATCCGGATCTAAATTGGCATCTGCATAGGCCAAACCATCTGCCAAAACTAAACGTCCTTCAGCATCGGTATTAATTACTTCAACCGTTGTTCCGCCGTAATGCTTGATGACATCACTAGGGCGTTGAGCTGTGCCAGAAATAGCATTTTCAGCCATCATCATTAATGCTGTTACTTGAACGTTTGGTTGTAGATGCTCAAGTGCAGTCAAGGTTCCAAGAATTGCAGCAGCACCAGCCATGTCACTTTTCATCGCCATCATCGTGTCGTAAGGGCGCTTGAGCGAAACTCCGCCCGTATCAAAAGTGATTCCTTTACCCACTAAAACAACATGTGGCAAAGCTTTTGCTGATTTTTTCTTCGATTTTGGTTGGTAAGTAACTTGAATCATTCGGGGCCCTGGCTTAGGTGATGAACCACCAACTGCACGGAGGCCACCAAACTCTTTCAGCGCAGCTCCTGCAAAAACTTTGACTGTAAGCCCAGTTCCCTTAGCAAAATCTTCGGCTTGCTTAGCCATCCAAGCTGGATTTTTGATATTTGCCGGAGTATGAACCAAATCGCGAGTTCGGCAAATTGCTTGAGCAATTGCTGCTGCATCTTTAATCAACTGAGCATCTTTGCTAGCAACAAAGATCGTAGGCTCTTCTTGCTTCTTTTCAGTCTTTAGGTTCCATACCCAAGCACCTAGTGATACGGAAATTGCAAAAGATTTAATTTCTGAAACAACACATGCTGCATACACTGTTGTATTTTTTCCACGTACTTTGCGACCCAGAGCAGCTCCTGCTGCACGTGCCGCTGAACCGCTTTGATCACCAATTCCAACTAAAAACAATCGATCGGTTTCAGAATTTTCAGCGCTGACTGGAACCTCAAAAAGCTCTCCAGCTTTGCCGGTTGGTGCAAAAAAAGTTAACTCATCAACAAGGTTGAGAGCAAAGAACTTTTCAACGTCTGAAGCCAATGGAGAAACAAATTCAAAATTACCATCTTGACTTTTGATAAATCCAAGTGCAATTGAGTGCGCACTAGCTGCCTTTGAAATTTCAAATGGTGCGTACTGAGGTAGCGCTGACATGATTGGTAAGGCTAGTGCCTTTGAAAGTAAATTACTTCTTAACGAGAGCAACAGCTGCGTGTAGAGCTGCGCTGAGATTGTTTGCTTCTTCGGCGTTCATTTCCACAACTAAGCGTCCGCCACCTTCAAGAGGAATTCGCATCACTAGGGAGCGGGCTTCCTTCGTAACCTCCATTGGACCATCACCAGTACGGGGTTTCATGGCTGCCATGGGAAGACTCCTCTAAATCGTTGGTACCGCTATGTGTAAAGCAAGGGGGTAAGTATCTCGCAGATTGAGCCTTAGTGCGAATTCGAGATTGGCCTAAATGCCCAGAATCGCGCTCAAACGGGCCTTACCTTGTCGAATTATTGCCTCGACTGACCTATCTGGAACACCAAGAATTGCAGCGATATCCGAGGCACTCATCGACTTCAAATAATGCATGGTCAAGATGATTCGTTCTTCTTCAGGCAATGTGGCAAGGGCTTGCGCCAGTGTTTGCGGTTGCTTGCCCATAAGGCAACTTTACTTCCTTTGCTGCAACTGGCGGCGCAAGGCTGACAGTGAGATGCGTACTCCTATGTATAAACCTGGTGCGATAAGAAGGAAAAGCGCTCGCGGAGCAAGAATCTCTTCTGACCAATCAAAGCGCGTTGATTGGGGTGCGAGCTCAGTTAACTCAAAACGCCCGGTGCCCTTAATAATTTTTCCGGTATGAACAACATCGCACACAGTTGGTGGATTCCACGCCGTAACAGTCATGTGATCCATGATTCCTAACTTTCCAATTCCCGTGAAAGCTGCAATTGATGTTCCAACGCCACTGCGAACATCAGAGGTAACTTCAACAGTTGTTTGCAGCATCCATTCACTTTGTGATTCCCAATCAGCTAATGCATCCCACACTTTTTGAATTGGAGTATCAATCACAAGACTCATGGCAATGTGATTACTTCTCATCCTTGGCACGCTCGCAATGCTTCATCAACGGTCGTTGTCCATTGAACGATCTCACGCATTCCTGGCTTAATAAACTTCTCATCTTCTAAGTGAACAATTAATTCATGTAAAGGAGCATAAATTCCAAATGGATCAAGAATTACAACTGGTTTGCTATGAAACTTTAAATAATGTCCAACCCAAATTTCAAAGAATTCCTCAAGGGTGCCCGCACCGCCAGGTAAAGTCACAAATGCATCGGAAATGTCGGTAATCATGTGCTTTCGCTGCCCCATGGTTTCAACGATGTGTAATTCATCATTGTCATGATCTGCAAACTCGATATCCACCAATGCTTGCGGAATCACTCCGATTGTCTTGCCTGCTGCATCCCGTGCTCCCCTTGAAACTGCACCCATCATCGAAATGTGGCCACCACCAGTGACCAACTCATTTGAAGAGGCAGCAATTCCCTTACCTAATTCGTAAGCCAGCTCTACATACTTATTGTCGATCGCGGGTGAGGATGAACAAAAGACGGCAATACGCATGCGGCTAACAATAGAGGCTACGCTTGGCTCATGACGACCATAGCTTCTGGCCACGGAATTGCAACGATTTCCAAAGGCACAACCCTTGATGTCTGGTTTCCATCGCCAGCATTGTCACAACTTACGGGTCCTGTTCCGGCAGAGCTGTCCGCGCTTGTTGGAACTGATAGTGCGCGCGCAGTTTCGCGTGAAGTTGTAAGTATTGAAATTGATATTTCAAAGGCACCAGCTAATGCAGCAGATGCGTACTTGCGACTACATCTGCTTTCGCATCGACTCGTGAAGCCACACGGGCTGGTACTTGATGGCATATTTGGAATCCTGAGCAATGTTGTTTGGACTTCTGTAGGTCCATGTGCAGTAGAAGATTTTGAAATCACTCGTGCACGATTAAAGGCAGCGCATGGACATGTCAGTGTTTATGGCGTGGACAAGTTCCCCCGAATGGTTGATTATGTAATTCCTTCAGGAGTTCGAATTGCGGATGCAGATCGCGTGCGACTAGGTGCATATCTGGCTTCAGGTACAACGGTGATGCATGAAGGTTTTGTTAACTTCAATGCAGGTACGCTCGGAACATCAATGGTTGAGGGAAGAATTTCAGCTGGCGTGGTTGTTGGAGATGGCTCCGATGTAGGTGGCGGTGCATCAATCATGGGAACACTCAGTGGTGGCGGAAAAGAAGTTATTTCAATTGGACAGAAGTGCTTGCTAGGAGCAAATTCAGGTTTGGGTATTTCGCTAGGTGACAATTGTGTAATCGAAGCTGGTACTTACATCACAGCTGCAGCAAAAGTTAAGTTACCTGATGGTGAAATAGTAAAAGCTGGAACACTTTCTGGGGCAAGCAATTTATTGTTCCGCAGAAACTCACTCGATGGTGGGCTTGAAGTTGTATTACGGACTGGGACTTGGGGTGGGCTCAACAGCGTCTTGCACGCTAACTAAATCAAAGTAGGCAGATGGAATCCTTGTTCGACTTCTAAAGGTTTCGCCACGAAGACTCTTTTGAATTCCAGCACTAGATGTTGCTCTGATTGTCGCAACTGTTCCACTTAGATTTTTTGAAACTATTTCAAGTGAAACTACATCAGGCAATCCAAAAGCCAGAGCAGTTGATGCTTGAGTAATTGAACGTTTCCAACTAAAGAAATTAGGATTTAACTTTGGATCTTGACTACCAGGATCAGGGATAATTTGGGTATAGGTACGATCGGTACCCCAAGCATTTAGCGCTGTTTCAGTTAAGCCACCTGTTGAACTTCCAAAATATGCCGCAATAGGAAGGTTGTTCTGGGTCAAGGTTAAACCTGCGGTATTTGTGACGGCGGCTTTCCAAAATTTTCCCCACCCCTTTTCGGTTTCTTTAGCAAAACCAAGAAACTTTTGATCAGATATTTCACCATACAGATCGCAATCACAGCGTGCCCGATAAATGCCTGCTTTGTTCAAAGCATAAGTTCGAGACGCTATTGCTTGAGCTTCAAGAGCTGCCATCGGCCAAGAAGAAGGAACTTCACTTATCCCCCACAAATACTCATCTGCTAAACGAACAGAGTTTGTTATCTCAAGTCGGTAACCAAGAGTTGATGCCTTAACCGCCCTAAATTGCATTTGCCCATAACGGTATCTAGTCGTCAATGAAGAATGAGTTAGTGAAACAACTCCTTCAACACCTGGCATATTTCGAGTTCCGCTCCAACGAACTGTAAAAACTCTATTTCTGGGCAAACTGGTAATCTTTTTTCCAACAACAACACTTGGAACAACGGTCGAACCTAGAATAGAAAAATTAAGAGAGCTCCTGACAGGAACTGTTGCAAGGGGAGCAACATCTAGGGCATCCCCAATATCTCCACTGAAAATTTGAATCGTCGCATCAGGAGTTCCTGTTGCAATCCTGGCGGTGCTAAGAAGGTGGCCGATATTTACCCGCAGAATCTTTGAATCATCCATCGGCTGAATTACTACATCTTTGTAGTAATAATTAAGAATTGCAGTTGGAGTTTCACCTGCAAGGGCTTTGGAACGAGCGCCGATTTGGCTTAGCCCTACCCCATGCCCATAGCCAGCGCCTGTAATTGCGAACTCAGTTGGAACATTTACGGCAGCGGCTTGCTGCGGATTTACGGCAACTAAAACCAAAAGTAAAACAAGTGGCTTAAACATCCTCATCGATTGCTGCACTCTTTCCAAGATGTAAAAACTCTTGATACGCATCGATTACTTGATTTGGTTCACCACGTTGAATCAATTTACCTTTATGCAACCAAGCCACATCATTGCAAGTTTCTCGTAATGTTTGCATTGCATGACTTACCAGGATTAATGCGCGCTCATCACTTCTTAATTCTTTGACTCTGTTTAGACTTTTTTCTTTAAACTTTGCATCTCCCGTGCTCAGCGCTTCATCGATTATTAAAATATCTGGTCGCACAGTTGCCGCTACGGAAAAAGCTAGTCGCGCATACATTCCTGATGAATACGTTCTCATTGGAGCATCAATTGCATCCCCAAGTTCTGAAAAATCGGCAATCTCATCGAAGTGGCCTGCTATTTCTTCGCGAGACATTCCTGCAGCTAAACCACCCAAAAAGACGTTGTCCCGCCCTGACATAGATGGATTAAATCCAACTCCCAGAGCCAACAAAGTGCTTACCGATCCATACACTTCGATGCGACCTTGTGATGGAGGCAAGATTCCGGCAACGCAGCGCATTAGGGAAGATTTACCTGCACCGTTAGTTCCAATTACACCTAGCACCTGCCCGTATTCAATATCAAGATTTACATCATCTAGAGCGCGAACAACACGAGTTTGTTTTCCACCACGACCTAGTGCCTTAACACGTGCCTTTAAAGTTGGTCTGCGATCAATTGCAGTTGTGTAAGTAAGGCCAACGTTTCTAATTGAAACAGCTAGCTCATTTGTTTTATGAAGTTTAGAGGCGGACAGCGAACTCACGCTCCCTCGACAAGAAGAAGTAGGTACCAATAAAGAAGATACCTGTTGCCCAAGCTAAGCCTTGAAGCATGCTGGAAGTTTGTGGTACTTCACCTAGGACCAATGCCCGTGACCAAGAATCCAAGATAGGAAATAAGGGATTCACAAATTCAAGTGCCTTCAAGTTTGGATCTAATGAAGATGCTGTGTACAAAATTGGTGACAAGTACAGCAAGGTTCTGGTCAAATATGGCAAGAAGCTTGCAATGTCTCTGAAATAAACATTGATGCACGAAATAGTTATCGCTAGTCCAAGTGCAAGAAAAACCGTAATCAACAGGACTGGAATCGCCCAGAACATTTCTATTGAATATGGCGAACCTACTATCGCCTTAATAACAAAGAAGACAACCAAAGTTGGAATGAATTTAAAGATGGCAATAACCACCGCGGAAATTGGCAACATGATTCTAGGAAAAGCTGTATTCAAAATTAATCGTTGCCCGGCGGTAATTGATTTAACTCCGCCAGTTAATGAGTTAGCTACTAAGTAAAATAGAAAAAGGCTTGCCGTTAAATGCACGTATCGTGCACTATCCGTTGTTCCACCGATAATCACAATCAAAATAAAGTAAACACCTGATAGTAATAATGGGTTTAGAACCAGCCATAACTGCCCAAATACTGAATCAAAATGCTGCTCACGCAGTTCAGATTTGGAATATTCAGAAATAAAAGTTCGGCGAGCCCACAAGGACTTCCAGTACTTCCCGAGCTTAGGTAGGCCGGCCCTAAATGGCTCATAAACCTGCAATGGGGTGCTCACGGAAGCAAGGTTACCGCAGGGGCTAGTGACTTCGGTGATGTAAGAAATCCAAGCCCCCATGAAATATGCATTGTGAGCAAGATTGTTGGTAAACAAAGAATCTCACCCAAGCTCTTACCAATAATTATCGAAGATCCCAGGATAAACACCGAATATATAAGTGCAGGAATGAAGAACAGTGCTCCAAAAAGTCCACCAGCAATAATTGATAAAAAAGTTGCAACAACGGTAAATGGTGGTGCCAAATATCGATAGTTGATGCTTCCTTGATGTCTTCTTGACACAACTCGTCGCCAGCGACCATATTCGAAATACTGTTTCGCAAGTGCTTTGATTGTTGACCGAGGGCGATATGTCACCGTTAGTCGTGGATCAAAGTAAACAACTCCGCCACTTTGGCGTAAGCGAAAGTTAAGTTCCCAATCTTGCGCTCGAGTAAACCTCTCATCAAATCCACCTACAGCAAGCAGCGTTTCTTTTCTAAAGCAACCCAAGTAGACGGTGTCAGATTCACCTGCACCGCCACCAGTGTGAAAGCGAGCTGCGCCAACACCAAGTGGACTGCGCATGGCGCGCGCAACCGCACGTTCAAAAAGTGAAACTCCCTCTGCTGCCATGATTCCACCGACATTTACTGCACCAGTTTCATTAAGAATCTGAAATGCTGTTTCACAATAATCATGTGGGATCTGTGAATGCCCATCAACTCGTACGATGATTGAATATCGAGCTGCAGCAATAGCAAGATTTAAACCAGCAGCGGTTTTTCCAGTTGGATTTTCAACTACTACAACACGTGAATCTCTGGCTTGGATTGACTGAGCAATCTTGAGGGTTTGATCCTGCGATGGCCCGACGGCGAGAATTACTTCGATTGCTCCAGAAAAGTTCTGCGACAAGATCGAATTGACCGAATCCGCTAGATACTTCTCCTCGTTCAGGACAGGCAGAACCACCGAGATTTCTCGCTTCGGTGAGCCATATAACGTGTTCGCTGATGTCGACATAACGCGTACACGCTATCGCTCAAGTACTCTCTGACAGTGAAATCAACGCGGGCAATTCGGATTATTACCTCACTATCTGTGGGAGTAGTTCTAATTTCCGCCTTTTCTTGGCTGGGGCTGGGACAAGTCAGCGGTGCAATCGACCGCATTGATGCCTTTGGATCAATAACCAACCGACCTGATAAGCCCAATAAAGCCCTTAACTATTTATTGGTTGGCTCAGATACTCGTGAAGGTCTAACTAAAGAACAAATGAAGTTACTCCGAGTGGGTAGTACCAAAACAGCAGCCGGATCTCGTTCAGACACAATGCTCATTGTCCATATTTCTAAAGATCGAAATAAAGCAACAATTATTTCAATTCCGCGCGATTCTTTGGTAACCATTCCAGAACATCCATCATCGCTTAATAAAGAAAAAATTATTCCAGCGGCAAAAGGAAAAATTAACGCCGCATTTGCATTTGGTGGTGCCCCACTTTTGATTGAAACAGTTGAAAACGAAACCGGAATTCGCATTGATCACTACATAGAAATCGGATTTGCTGGTTTTGCTGGGATGGTTGACGCACTTGGTGGAATCGAAGTCTGTACCAAGCGCGACATTGATGATCCAGGTAGCCACTTAGTTCTTGCTGCAGGTGTCCATACTCTTAATGGCGTGGAAGCGCTCAAGTATGTGCGAACACGTGACTTTGACGGAATGGGCGATCTAGGACGTATGCAACGTCAACAGCAGTTTATGAGCGCCGTACTTCGTAAAGTGACAAGTACCGGGGTTTTGCTTAACCCAATTAAGCTTGTGAATTTCTTCAATGCAGCGATCGCAACAGTTAAGACAGATTCAGAACTGAACAAGAGCGATCTTTTAACCCTTGCAAAGCAAATGAAGAATCTTTCTTCAAGCAACGTGCGCACCCTTACTATTCCACTAGGAAATACCAATGCTCGTGTTCCAGGGGTCGGATCAGTTGTAACGTGGGATTCAGAGCTTGCGCCAGAACTGTTTAATCGAATTCGCGAAGATTTGCCGCTTACCGATGAGGTAACCCCTACTCCCTCGGCATCTTCATCAACAAAGCCCAAGCCAACTGTGATCGATAAATTCAAGACTCGTACTGCTGATGAAAATCCTTGCGGAGCTCTGAAGTAAACTCTCCCGCATGACTTTAACTCTCTCGGTAGTTGGCTGCGGATATTTAGGAGCCACTCACGCTGCTTGTATGTCTTCTCTAGGATTTACTGTCGTTGGCGTGGACACAGATCCTGAAAAGGTTGCGCTGCTACAAAGTGGCAAGCTGCCATTCTACGAACCAGGGTTAGACACCTTGCTTGAACAAGAAATGAAGACTGGTCGACTCTCTTTTACAACAGATTTTTCAGCGGTCAAAGATGCCGATGTGCATTTTGTTTGTGTTGGAACTCCGCAAAGTAAAGACGGACTTGCAGCCGACCTAACCTACGTAAAATCTGCAGTTGCTGCGATTGCCCCTCATCTTAAAGATGGCGCATTAGTTGTAGGTAAGTCAACTGTTCCAGTTGGTACGGCACAAGGTTTACGAGATGAGTTAGCCAAGATTGCACCACAAGCAGATCTAGCCTGGAATCCAGAATTTCTTCGTGAAGGCTTTGCTGTCGAAGATACTTTGACCCCCAACCGTTTAGTTGTTGGTGTTGCAAATGATCGTGCAGAAGAAATTCTCAAAGAAGTCTATGAACCAGTGATTGCCCTTGGTACGCCATGGATTCGCGCAGATCTTCCAACTTCTGAATTAGTAAAGGTTGCTGCAAATTCATTCCTTGCTACAAAAATTTCATTTATTAATGCAATGGCTGAAGTTTGTGAAGCTGCAGGTGGTGATGTCACTGTGTTGGCAAAGGCAATCGGCTATGACCCACGTATCGGAAATCGCTTCTTGCAAGCTGGTATTGGTTTTGGTGGAGGCTGCCTTCCAAAAGATATTCGTGCATTCATGGCTCGCGCAGAAGAGCTTGGCGCAAAGCAAGCACTTGAATTCTTACGCGAAATCGACGCCATTAATCTTCGTGCCCGCCAACGTGTTATCGATGTTGTACGCGGTGAACTGTCAGAAGATCTGACCAAGTACAAGATCGCTGTTTTAGGTGCGACATTTAAGCCCGATAGTGATGATGTTCGTGACTCCCCAGCACTTGATATTGCTGCTCAGTTACAAGCTGCCGGTGCAATCGTTGTGGTTCATGATCCACAAGGTATTGAGCCTGCACGTAAGCGTTTTCCTAATCTTCAGTACCAAGAAGTTGTTACAGATGCACTTAAAGATGCTGACTTGATTCTGCACTTAACTGAATGGAAGGAATACCGCCAAATCGATCCAGCGGCTATCGCTTCTCTTGTTAAATCAAAGATCATTATTGATGGACGCAACATGTTAGATCGCTCTTTATGGCGAAAAGCTGGTTGGAAGTTCCACGCTTTAGGTCGAACCGATTAATTCCAAAGAAACAATTGACGCGGTCCTGTCGTTAAAGACATGGGCTGTGGTTGGGCTGAGCAACAACCCTGATAGAGCAGCGTTTGGTGTTGCCAAGCTCTTGCAAGACAAAGGTCATCACATCATTCCGGTACACCCTAAAGCCGAGGCCGTTCATGGGGAAAATGCTTACACCACGCTGTCAGAGATTCCGGTACCAATAGATGTTGTTGATTGTTTTGTAAATTCACAATTAGTTGGCTCAGTAGTTGATGAAGCAATTGCAATCGGTGCGAAAGCGGTATGGCTTCAGCTTGATGTAATTGATGAAGAAGCGATTGCACGGGCACAAGCAGCAGGTCTGTTAACTGTTATGGATCGTTGCCCCGCAATTGAATACCGAGCTCGCTAACACTTTACTCGTCAATTTCGCCTTGCAGGTATTCCAATGCATGCTCTATCTCTTCAATCAACTTAGATAAATCATTTCCAGCAAGAGTGATGTGCCCCATTAATTCTCCTGGCACGGAAGAATTTTTGTACTGATGAAATTTAAGTGCAGGTGTGCGAGCCATCAGATGTAAATAAGGACGATACATATTGGGTTTATCACCACAATAAAAGTTTCCAGTCACAACATACTTGGCCGACATTGATGGATCCCCCAAAGGTAAATCTAAAATTGCTCGTAGATGCTGTTCGTATTGATTGGTAACTGACCCATCCACCGTCCAATTGCCCGAAGTATGTGGATGCATCTGTGCATTAACAACTATTGCTTCCTCAGCTTTTATCGAGATTTCAACAGCTATTACTCCAACCGCGCCGACAGCTGCCGAATAATCCAGGGCTAATTGTTGAGTTTTTTCTTGCAAAACATCCGATAGTTGTGGCGCAGGAGTAATGCTCATTCTCCATTTGCCATCACTCTTTAGAATTTCAGTAGGTGCCCACGTTGTTGCCTGACCATGAGGAGATCGGGCAACCATCACACATACGTGTGCATCTTGTTCAATCTCAGAATTGAATCTGTCTTTTGACAATGAGATTGCAGAAAATGATGGACGAACTGTGACACCAGCTGCCTCTAACCTTTTGGCGCTAGTTAATGAATTAGCTGTGCCAACAAAGGTCACAACGTCACATTTAGCGGCGCTATCTTGGGGATCTAAATAGAGAAGATCTATTCCAAGCGAACTTGCCGCCGACACATACATCGCGGCCATTGGTCCACCAGCGATTATGCCAACGGTTGGAAAGGTTTTACTCACGGGCTTATCGTAGATGTAACGATAGTGTTAGCGCTGTACTGAAGGTCACTTTATATACAGAGCCAGAAGGTTTGAAAACGATGACAACAATTGTTTTAGCTTCACAATCAACTAGCCGTCGTCGCCTATTGGAGTCGGCTGGGTTATCCCCAAAGATAATTGTTAGTCATGTAGATGAAGAAACAGAGTTTTTTAACTCACTTTCTCCTGCCGATATGGTGATCGCACTTGCGATTACTAAAGCGCACACAGTTCGCGAACAAATTGATTTCCCAGCAATCATTATCGGCTGTGACTCGACCTTTGAATTTGATGGCCTATCTCTGGGCAAGCCAGGCACACCTGAGATTGCAATTGAGCGCGCAAAACTAGTCCGCGGAAATTCTGGGTTGTTACACACGGGTCATTGCATTATTGATACCGCAAAAGACATTGAGATTTCAGATCGGGTAACTACTCGGGTGAGCTTTGATCACATGAGCGATGAAGAGATTGCAGATTACGTTGCAACTGAAGAACCTTTACATGTTGCAGGCGGGTTTACCTTGGACGGTTTTAGCTCTCCCTTCATTCCATCAATCGAAGGTGATTACACAAATGTGGTGGGAATATCTATGCCATTTGTTCGAAAGGCTTTTGCAAACCTTGGGTACACCTGGCCCGAAGCAAAGAGAATGAAATAAATAACCGCATGCGCCACCTATATGACATTATTGCCGCATGACACAGACCGAACTTCTCTATAAAGACCCTCTGGCGGCGGCTGAACAAGCTGCAAGTGAGATTGCAGCAAAGACAGGAATTGCTCAGCATGATGTCGCGCTCGTTATGGGATCAGGTTGGGTCAGTGCAGTTGATGCACTTGGAACACCTGCATTTGAATGCAACGCTGAAGATTTCACTGGATTTTTTGCTCCTGCTGTCGAAGGTCATTCGGGCAAAGTCCGCTCATATGAAATCGAAAACAATGGAAAAAAGTTACGTGCTTTAGTTTTCTTAGGCAGAACACACTTATACGAAGGTAAAGGAATCGAACCTGTCGTACATAGCGTCCGCACTGCGGTTAAAGCTGGATGCAAAGTAGTTATTTTGACTAATGCTTGTGGAGGAATTAACACTGCATACAAAGTTGGTCAACCTGTCTTGATTCGTGATCACATCTCTTTAACCGCTGTTTCTCCGCTCTCTGGTGCAACATTTGTTGATTTAACGGATCTGTACAGCAAGCGAATCCGTGAGATTGTAAAAAAAGAGGATTCATCCCTACAAGAAGGTGTTTACGTGCATTGGCGCGGACCAACATATGAAACTCCTGCTGAAATTTTAATGATGCGAACAATGGGCGCGGATCTTGTTGGAATGTCTACTGTTCCTGAAGCGATCGCTGCACATGCTTTAGGTGCTGAAGTTCTAGGCATTTCATTAGTCACTAATGCTGCAGCTGGAGTCACTGGCGAAAAACTCAACCATGAAGAGGTAATCGCAGCAGGTAAAGCCGCTGCTGATCGCATGGGCGCACTTCTCAAAGGTGTTATTCCGAAGTTACTCTAAGCATATGGATCACTCACTGGAGCAGGAAGTAAAAGCCTGGATTGCAGATGATCCAGATCCAGTAACCGCTGCGCAATTACAACAATGGCTTGACGCGGGTAATGAAACTGAACTACGCGCATCCTTTAATGGTTTTCTGCAGTTTGGAACCGCGGGTTTACGTGGACCGGTTAGACCTGGGCCATCAGGAATGAATCGCGCCGTTGTCGGTCGTGCAGCATCAGGAATTGTTGCTTACATGAAAGAACGCAATTTAACCTCAGTCGTAATTGGCCGTGATGCCCGTTATGGATCTGAAGATTTCACCTTTGAAACCGCTGAAATAATGAGTGGTGCAGGCATGAAGGTTTTTGTTTTGCCCCGCCCCTTACCAACACCAGTTTTAGCTTTTGCAACAAATCAACTGCAATGTGATGTCGGCATCATGGTTACCGCCAGCCATAACCCGCCGCAGGACAATGGTTACAAGGTATATCTCGGTGGCACTGTTGATGGAATTCATTACCGAGGATCTCAAATTGTTTCTCCAACAGATGAAGCTATCGCAGCAAAAATTGACTCAATCACATCTTTGAAATCACAACCACGGGGAAAAGTATGGGAAGTGCTTGGCGAAGAAATAGTTGAGCAGTACATCAACCGAACCGCTTCTTTGGCAGGCGCCCCTGGATCACTGCGAATTGTTTATACCGCTATGCATGGAGTTGGTACTGAAACAATTCAACGGGTCTTTCACAAAGCGGGATTTCAGTCACCAATCTTGGTTGAAGCTCAAGCAGCTCCAGATCCTGATTTCCCAACTGTTGCTTTTCCTAACCCGGAAGAACCAGGTGCAATTGATTTGGCACTTGAAACCGCTCGAACATTTGATGCGCATTTAGTGATTGCCAATGATCCTGATGCAGATCGATGCGCAGCTGCGATTAATGATCCAGCAATTGGGTGGAGAATGCTACGCGGAGATGAGTTAGGCGCGATTTTTGCCGAATCCATTGCACGAAAGATCGATTCAGGAGTGTTTGCAAACTCAATTGTTTCATCATCAATTGTTCGAAAAATCGCAGCTCACTACCAACTAGATTTCAAAGAGACATTAACTGGCTTTAAATGGCTGGCAAAAATTGAGAACCTAACTTTTGGATATGAAGAAGCTCTTGGGTATGCCGTTGATGCAGCAACAGTAAATGATAAAGATGGAATTTCTGCAGCAATCACTTTGGCACAAATCGCAACAGACCTGGTAGCTGAAGGTAAAACTCTGCTCGATTTACTGGATGAGATCTGGGCTCGACATGGTTTTCATGCAACAGAACAAATCTCAATTCGTTTAAGTGATCTTTCTAAGGTTGGAGTAATCCTGGGCGGTTTGCGCGCTAATCCACCTAAAGAGATCGCTGGTCGATTAGTTACCTCGATCGATGATTTAGCAACACCAACTGATGGCTTGCCACCAACTGATGGAATTCGAATCTGGCTCGATGGCGGTGTGCGAATCATCATTCGTCCTAGCGGGACCGAAGCAAAGATGAAGTGTTACATTGAGGCAATTGAAAGGGATTCCAAGGCAGCCCAAGCAGTTTTGGATCAACTACGACCACCGCTTAAGGAATTGTTATCGTGAGTTTTTACGGCTTAGTTGACGGCAGTGACGCCTCACTAAAGAGTTACCTCAACAATCTTTCAGGTGTCGATCAAGTTGGCGCAGATGCTCGCGCCGCAATGCTTGCCACTCGAAGCATTAAAACAAGTTCTAAGCGCTGGGCGATCGAAACTGCAATCACCATGGTTGATTTAACAACTCTCGAAGGTGCTGATACGCCAGGCAAGGTCAAAGCATTGTGTACCAAAGCGGTGCGTCCAGATCCAACTGATTCAACGGTCCCAAGTGTTGGAGCGGTGTGTGTCTACAACGACATGGTTTCTGTTGCTCGAACCCACCTAGATTTGATTGGTGGGCAGCATGTTCCAGTGGCTGCGGTTTCAACCGCATTTCCATCAGGGCGAGCATCAATGCCAGTAAAGATTCAAGATACCCAAGATGCAATTGATGCAGGAGCTGCGGAAATTGACATGGTGATTGATCGCGGTGCATTTCTTGCAGGACGGTACATCGATGTCTTTAATGAGATTGTACAAATTAAACAGGTGTGTGGAGAAAAAGCACACCTAAAGGTGATTTTTGAAACGGGCGAATTGGTTACATATGACAATGTTCGCAAAGCATCATTTCTGGCGATGGCAGCTGGTGCCGATTTCATTAAGACGTCGACCGGAAAAGTTGCACCTGCGGCTACTCCCCCAGTTGTATTGGTAATGCTCGAAGCAGTGCGTGATTTTTATGAAATGACTAATACTCGGATTGGTGTAAAACCAGCAGGCGGAATTAGAAACACAAAGGATGCAATTAAACAATTAGTTTTGGTCAATGAAACTGTTGGACCAGATTGGCTCAATCCGAAGCTATTTCGTATTGGTGCCAGTGCTTTGCTCAATGATCTATTGATGCAACGTATGAAGTTGGATGAAGGTTATTACTCAAGCCCTCAGTATGTGACGATGGATTAGTGGAGAGAACAATGAGCTTCGAATACGCACCAGCACCTGAATCACGCGCCGTGGTTTCAATTAAGCCAAAGTATGGCCACTTCATTGGTGGAAAGTTTGTGGCAGGAAGTAAGCACTTTCCCACAATAAACCCCGCCACCGAAGAGGTGCTGAGTCAGATTGCATTGGCAGGCAAAGCTGAAGTTGATGCTGCGGTCAAGGCTGCACGCAAGGCTTACACATCAACCTGGTCAAAGATGTCAGGTAAAGAGCGCGGAAAGTACCTGTATCGCATCGCTCGAATCATGCAAGAGCGTGCGCGTGAATTTGCAGTGCTAGAGACTCTCGATAATGGAAAACCAATTCGCGAATCTCGAGACACAGATATTCCACTAGCCGCGGCTCACTTTTTCTATCATGCAGGCTGGGCAGACAAGCTCGAATACGCAGGTCTTGGTACCTCACCTAAACCACTTGGTGTTGCGGGTCAGATTATTCCTTGGAACTTTCCTTTATTGATGTTGGCCTGGAAAGTTGCACCGGCGCTTGCAACTGGAAACACCGTCGTTCTTAAGCCTGCTGAATCAACATCATTAACTGCGTTGTTATTTGCTGAAGTGTGTCAGCAAGCTGAACTTCCTGCCGGAGTTGTCAATATTGTTACTGGTGATGGCTCAACCGGTGCGCTGATTGTTAATCACCCAGGCATCGACAAAATTGCATTTACTGGATCAACTGAGGTCGGAAAGATTATTGCTCGCGCAGTAGCACCAACTAAAAAGAGTGTGACCCTAGAACTTGGCGGAAAGGCTGCCAATATTGTTTTTGATGACGCGCCAATTGATGAAACTGTTGAAGGAATTATTAACGGAATCTTCTTTAATCAAGGACATGTGTGCTGCGCAGGATCGCGCCTTTTATTGCAGGAAAATGTTGCTGAAGAAGTACTGCATAAGTTAAAGAATCGCATGGAAAAGATTCGTGTTGGAGATCCGATGGATAAGAACACTGATGTGGGTGCGATCAATAGCAAAGAACAGTTGGCGAAGATTACAGAGCTTGTAGCTGCAGGCGATGCAGAAGGTGCAGAACGCTGGAGTCCAGCATGCAAGCTTCCAGGTAAGGGCTTCTGGTTTGCACCGACAATCTTTACTGGTGTCACCCAAGCACACCGCATAGCTCGTGAAGAAATATTTGGTCCAGTTCTATCAGTTCTCACATTTAGAACCCCGCAAGAAGCTATAGAAAAGGCGAATAACACCCCATTTGGCTTGTCCGCAGGCATCTGGAGCGAAAAGGGTTCACGAACTTTATGGGCATCGCAACAGCTTCGAGCTGGCGTTATTTGGGCAAATACCTTCAATAAGTTTGATCCAACATCACCATTTGGTGGTTACAAAGAATCGGGGTGGGGCCGCGAAGGTGGACGCCACGGCCTGTCTGCATATTTGAAGGGAGTTAGCCATGAGTAATCGAATTGATGTTAAGAAAACGTACAAGTTGTATATCAACGGCGCTTTTCCTCGTACAGAATCTGGTCGCACATATGAGGTGAAAAGTGCCAAAGGCGCATTTATTGCAAATCCTTGTCTTGCTTCACGAAAAGATTTACGTGAAGCAGTTGTGGCAGCTCGTGCTGCGCATTCTGGTTGGAATAAAGCTACGGCTTATAACCGTGGTCAAATTTTGTATCGCATCGCTGAAATGCTTGAAGGCCGACGAGCGCAGTTTGTCGATGAAATTATGTCGGTAACTGGGGTAACTAAGGTAAAGGCCGAAAAGGAAGTAACAGATTCGGTTGATCGCTTAGTTTGGTATGCAGGTTGGACCGACAAGATTGCATCCCTTTCAGGATCTACTAATCCTGTAGCGGGACCTTTCTATAACTTCACGATTCCAGAAAGTATGGGAGTAGTTGCAGCAATTGCACCAGAGTCACCATCTCTTCTGGGTTTGATTGATGTAGTGGCACCAATCATTACATCTGGAAACACTGTTGTGGTTTTAGCAAGTACTAAAGCGCCATTGTCTGCGATGACATTTGCCGAAGTATTGGCAACAAGTGATCTGCCACATGGAGTTATCAATATCTTGACCGGCAAGAAAGAAGAGATTGCACCTTGGATGGCATCTCACATGGATATTGATGCACTGGATATTTCAGGTCTGCCAGCAAAGCTTCATGCGGAGACAAAGGTTGCAGGAGCTGAAAATCTGAAGCGAATTCATTCCTTCAAATCAGCTGACCCTGGCCGAATCATTGCTTTCATGGAAGCTAAGACTGTGTGGCACCCAATAGGTTTGTAGAAATTAGGTCAATAAAGCCTATGAATTAATGGTTGTAAGCCACAACTGTTCCACGCCATGTACATCCAGGTCTAATGTAACTCGCACCTTTGCTGAGTCTTCAAGGTCTAGCGGTTCTAACTCTTTCAAGAATGCATCGCGTCGATCAACAATTGTTTGACCACGTGCTGGACCTGAAGATGTATCTACAACAACATCAAACATTTCAGTTGTAAAAAGATCTGGGCGGATCACGCTCGCCACAGCTCCATAATCGCCAAGAGTTACTGGTGATACACCAAGCCGCTCCATAAATGCCAGCGCAAGTGATCCACCAAATTGTGCAGCCACGTTATCTGAATTTTGCATCTGGGTTGCTTGTTCACGATTGATGCCAGGGCGCATAAAGACATCTAATCCATACATCGTAATTGGTACTCCACTCTGGAAAACTATCGCCGCAGCTTCTGGATCATGCCAAACATTAAATTCTGCAGCCGCGGTGGCATTACCTGCCGATGCTGATCCACCCATCAAAACGATTCGGTGAACTTTTTTGGCAGTTTCTGGAAATGCGCGTAAAAACAAGGCGATGTTTGTAAGCGGTGCTAACGGAACAATCGTTACGGGATCCTTTGACTGTTCAACTAAATCTCGCAGCAGTTCAATTGCAGAACGAGAATCAACCTTGCGTTTGGACGGAGCAATCCCTAGATCGCCCATACCATCAGCGCCGTGAACGTACTCGGCGTATTGACTCTTACCAAGTAGTGGCTTCAGAGCCCCCCGAGCCACCGGAATATCTGGAGCACCTGCTGCATCTAGAACTTTCAAGGTATTAGCTACAACTTGATCAATATTTGTGTTTCCATCAACACATGTAATTCCCAATAAATTGATATCTGGATGGAGCGCAGCAAAAAGAACTGCAAATGCATCATCAACGCCAGTATCTACATCCAGAATGATTGAAGTTTTACCCATAACCGCTAGCCTAGCGTTATGAGACCGTCTGTAATAGTTGTTGTAGGCAGCGCTATGATGGATTTAACCGCCTATGCAGATGTGCTTCCAGAACCAGGGCAAACCCTAGCGGGGCAGCTTTTTACTACCGGCTTTGGCGGAAAGGGCGCTAACCAAGCGGTTATGGCAGCCCATTGTGGAGCTCAAGTTCACTTCATAGGAAAATTAGGTGATGATGTATTTGGAAAGGCAATTGCTGACAACTTTGTGAAGGTCGGGATTAATTCGCAATTTGTCGAAACCAGCTCTACTCCAAATGGTGTTGCACATATCTGGGTCGATGGTGCTGGAGAAAACAGAATCATCATTATTCCTGGAGCAAACCACGAAATAGAAGTAACCAAGGCGGTCGAAGCGATTAATGCGATTGAGGATCTAGCAATAGTCGTTGCGCAATGTGAAATTAAACAAGAAGTCACACTTGCCGCGTTCAAGGCGGCCAAAGCTCGAGGCTGCACAACAATTTTGAACCCTGCCCCTTACCAACAATTATCGCCTGAATTACTTCAACTGACAGATTGGTTGATTCCTAATGAGACTGAGTTCCGCGAGCTTCATGGAACTTTGCCATCAAGTGATGATGTTTTGAAAAGCTTTAGACCAGGTAAGAGCACGATTGTTACCTTGGGTAGTGAAGGTGCGGTGTATATTAGCCCAACTGCCGAACTACACCGCATTAGCGCACCAAAAGTCACAGCTGTCGACACCACAGGTGCTGGCGATGCTTTTGTTGGAAGTTTTGCTTACGCTCTTGCCAGTGGCAAGGATCCGATTGACGCTATGAAACTTGGTGTCTCAATTGCAACATTTAGCGTCACTCGAAAAGGTGCGCAGTCTTCGTACCCAAATCAAGCAGAGATAGCAACGCTTTCATAACCACGTAAAACAAAGGTAGGTCGTCGAACTGGTTCTGAAGCCAGTTGCATTGTTGGGTATTTCTCCCATAACGCCGGCAGTGAAACGCTCATTTCAAGACGAGCAAGTGGCGCTCCTAAGCAAAAGTGAATTCCTGCGCCAAAGCCAATATGCGGATTTGGATCGCGGGTTAAATCCATGGTTTCAGGGGCTGAAAACACTGATTCATCTCGGTTTGCAGAGCCGATAAGTGCGGCAATCTTTTGACCTTCCTGGATCTGTACTCCCCCGATTTCGGTGTCAGCAGTTGCTGTACGTTCAAATAAATGAAGCGGAGCATCAAAGCGCATGAACTCTTCAAGTGCTGTATTTGTGATCTCGCGTGGAGTTTCACGAAGCAGTTTTACCTGATCTGGACGTTGAAGGGCAGCCACCATGCCATTTCCAAATGCATTAACACTTGCCTCATGCCCAGCATTTAGCAGAAGAATGCAGGTTGCGACTAGCTCTTGCATATTGAGCTTTTCGCCATTTTCTTCAACGCTTGCTAAATCAGAGATCAAATCCTGACCGGGATTCCTTTTACGACTCTCTGCCAGATCGCGCACGTATTGAGCAAACTCACTTGCTGCCAACTTTGCTTCCGTTTGATACAGAACTGATGGGTTGACTTCATACATCTTGACTATTGCTTGCGACCAAGGTCGAAGCAAATGTTCTTCCGATTCTGGAAAACCTAACAAGTCAGCAATGATCTTGACGGGTAATGGTTCGGCAAAATCTGCAATGAGATCAAAACTTTCGCCAGACTTAACTTTAAGATCGATTGCATCCAACAGTTGCTCCGTAATGCGAGAAACTGCAGGACGCATACCTTCAATTTTTTGGCGATTGAAAGCTTTAGCAACTAGCGAACGCAAGCGAGTGTGTTTTGGTGGTTCGCTATCTAAGATCGAATCAGCGTGAAGCCAGTTGAAGATTTCCCACTCAAAATCGGGAGTCTTCTCTTTAAAAATTCTTCCAAGGGACTTGTTACGAAACACATCATTTGCATCACCGTGTTTTGCAGCCAAGAACATCTGCATGTCCTCGTGCCAAACTGGTCCCGGTGCACTTCTTAATTCTTTAAGTGCTGGATAAGGGTCTGTAACAAAAAGTGGATCGGTAAAGTCAATCATGAACCAGCTGAAACCTTGGCATATCCTGGCTTGATGATTTGATCGATAATTGCCAGCCGCTCTGGATATGGGATAAATGCGCTTTTCATAGCGTTAATTGTGACTCTTTGCAGCTCGGCAAAGTCCCATCCAAAAGCCTTTACCGCTTCTTCCATCTCAAAAGACAGAGAGGTTTGACTCATTAAGCGGTTGTCAGTATTTAGCGTGACACGAAAACGCAACTTAGCTAGAACACCGATTGGGTGTTCGGCATAACTTGCCGCTGCGCCAGTTTGTAGATTCGAGGTTGGACACAGTTCAAGTGGAATACGACGATCGCGAACATAAGCTGCCAGACGACCTAACTTTGGTTCAGGACCGGAAAAATCAATGTCATCGATAATGCGAACACCGTGACCTAGTCGTTCTGCTCCGCAGATTTGGATGGCTTCCCAGATTGAGGGGATTCCATACGCTTCACCAGCATGGATAGTAAAATGGGCATCTTCTTTACGAAGATAATCAAAAGTATCTTTTTGATCAGACGGCGGGAAACCATCTTCAGGACCAGCGATATCAAAGCCTACAACTCCTTTGTCTCGGTACTTAACGACTAATTCAGCAACTTCTTGAGATTTTTTGTTCTGACGCATTCCGCATAACAAAGAACGCACCACGATGGTAAATCCTTCTGCTTTAGCCTCTTGCATTCCTAACTTGTAACCTTCTAATGTCGCATCCACAACATCAGACATTGTTAATCCATTTTGTGTAAATAGCTCTGGAGCGCCGCGAACTTCGGCATAGACAACACCATCTCGTGCAAGATCAAGTGCACACTCTCGCGCAACGCGCACAATGTCTTCATAACGTTGCATTACTGCGATTGTGTGTGAAAAGGTTTCAAGATAGCGAACAAGTGATCCAGAATCACAAGATTCGCGGAACCAGGTTGCAAGCTCTGCTGCATCATGTGTCGGAAGAGCGGTGTACCCAATCTCTTGTGCAATATCGATGATTGTTTGTGGGCGCAATCCGCCATCCAAGTGATCATGCAACATCACCTTAGGAACAACTTTGATCTGCTCCTTGGTCGGAATGCTGTTCATAGCCATTTCATGTGCCCCTTAATCAACGATACGTTCAACAATAAGCGGAAGTCGATCAATTCCGCTAACTGGCATTTCACCTATTGTCACAGAGTTATCCAGCGACTCTAAAGCGCGCGTAAAGGCGGCTGGAGTGTCTGTATGGAGCGTGTAAAGGGGTGCGCCAGCGGTAACGGTGTCCCCCGGCTTAGCGTGAATCTCGATTCCAGCCCCGGCTTGGACTGCTTCACCTTGGCGAGAACGCCCTGCACCTAAGCGCCAAGCCGCCATTCCAACTTTCATTGCATCCATTGAAAGAATTGTTCCGGTGCTTTGTGCAGTAACAACGGTGTTCTCGCGCGCAACTGGAAGCTTTGCATCTGGATCTCCACCTTGCGCCGAAATCATCTGACGCCAAACATCCATTGCTTTTCCATTTTTCAAAGCAGCTGCAGGATCGGCGCTTTTTATGCCAGCTAGTTCCAACATTTCTTGTGCCAGTAAAACGGTTAGTTCGACAATATCTGATGGTCCCCCACCAGCGAGAACTTCTACTGATTCGCGAACCTCTAAAGCATTTCCAGCAGTTAATCCAAGTGGAACATCCATGGCGGTTACCAAAGCAAGAGTTTTTACTCCTGCGCGCTTTCCAAGACCCACCATGACATGGGCTAACTCTTTTGCTTTTGCTGGATCGCTCATAAATGCACCAGCTCCAGTTTTAACATCTAAAACAAGTGCACTAGTTCCTTCGGCGATCTTCTTACTCATGATCGATGATGCAATTAGTGGGATTGCTTCTACCGTTGCGGTTACATCGCGGAGTGCATACAACTTTTTATCTGCTGGGGCTAAACCTGCACCTGCTGCACAAATAACCGCACCGCAATCTTGCAAAACTTTTAACATTTCTTCATTAGATAAAGATGCACGCCAACCAGGAATAGATTCCAGTTTGTCTAAAGTTCCACCGGTATGGCCTAACCCACGACCTGATAACTGCGGTACCGCAGCACCGCATGCTGCAACAAGTGGCGCTAAAGGCAAAGTGATTTTGTCGCCGACTCCACCTGTTGAGTGCTTATCAACTGTTGGCCGAGATAAGGCTGACCAATTCATGCGCTCTCCACTATTGATCATCGCATCGGTCCAACGCGAAATTTCGCGGTTTTCCATACCATTGAGCAAGATCGCCATTAGCAGTGCTGACATTTGCTCATCTGCAACAGCCCCGCGCGTATACGCATCAATTACCCAATCAATTTGTGGGTCTGTCAATGAATGGTGATCACGCTTTGCCGCGATGATTTCTGCGGCCGAGAATGCTTCAATCATTTAGCGCTCGTTGCGATCTAGATCCTCGGGTCCAAAAGCCCACGGAAGCATCGCCGACATTTTTTGCGGACCATCATCAGTCATCAAGAGCGCTTCAGGGCCGCCATGTTCAAACAAAAGCTGACGACAACGGCCACACGGTGCCAGGAAATCCCCTTGACCATCTACGCAAACAATTGCAATTAGGCGACCACCACCTGATGAACAAAGATTTGAAACCAAACCACATTCGGCACATAAACCAACACCGTAACTGGCATTTTCTACATTGCAGCCTGTAACGATACGACCATCATTTACGAGAGCAGCAACTCCAACCGGAAACTTTGAATACGGTGCATACGCCATTTTCATAGCACCGATTGCTGCCTGGTGAATTGAATCCCAGTTAATAGTTGTCATCGAAGCCCACCGCGACGATATGGAATTCCATCTGCCGCCGGCATTCGTAATCTTTGTGATGCAAGTGCCATAACTAAAATCGTTGCGATGTATGGAGTCATTGTCACTAGCTGACCTGGAAGTTCTTCAACAGCGAAGTAGAACCACAATGTTAATCCGGCTGCCACAAGACTTACTATTGCACCGATCTGCTTGCCGCTCTTGAATTTTCTAAATGCAACAAAGGCCAAGATGACAACGATGAACAAGAGCAATGCGTGGATCGCTGCAGAATCACGAAGTTGTAGTGCGTCGGCAAAACCAAATAGACCCGCACCTGCAAGCAAGCCACCTGGGCGATAGTTTCCAAACAGAAGGGCTGCAAGGCCAATGTAGCCACGACCTGCAACTTGATTCTCTTGGTAATTACTTGCTGCAACGATGGCTAGGAAGCCGCCACCTAATCCAGCTAAACCGCCAGAAATAAGTACACCTGCATACTTCATTGCATAAACGTTGACACCTAATGATTCTGCTGCAATTGGTGCTTCGCCGGCGCTTCGTAGACGCAAACCAAAAGCCGTGCGCCATAAGATGAAATAAGCAAGTGGAACAAAGGCAATTGCAACCATGGTCACGTAAGAAACATCTCCAGTTAAGCCGCGAAGGATCGCAGCTAAATCAGAGACAAAGAACCAGTTCAGATTTGCAATCGATCCCAATAGGTCTGGACTCTTCCATCCGAAATACTGTCCTCCGGACAAAATCGGCAATCCGTTAACCGAGATTGTTTCAATTCCAGGAGATTGTGATGGCCCAGGCCATGATCCGCTCTTATACATAAGTGTTGAAAGGTAGCGGACAAGTCCGGCAGCAATAATATTAATTGCCACACCTGAAACAACGTGATCTACGCCAAATGTAACTGTTGCGATTGCGTGCAGTAATGCACCTACCGAACCAAAAACAACTGCGGCTAACAAGCCGGCCCAAGGACCATGTTGTGAGCCAATTAATCCACCTGCCCACGCACCCATGATCATCATGCCTTCAAGACCAATGTTTACAACACCTGCTCGCTCTGAGAACAAACCACCCAGTGCTGCCAAAACAATTGGCACTGAAAGAAGTAGCGCAGCAGATGCTGTACCCGTACTTGTTAAATCACTTGCTCCAGTAATCAGGCGAATGGATGCTAAAACGAAAACTAGCATTACGGCATAGCGAAGAATCTTCATGGCTTTCATGCCTGCACCACCTTGGCTAGTTCCTTGCTTTGCAAGGTCAACTTAAATCGCCGCACTACTTCGTAAGCAACAACAGAACTTAATAGAATTGAGCCTTGCATAATCACATATGTTTCAGGTGCGATATCAATTAGTTCTAGTGCGCGTGAACTTACTTCTAGGAATCCAAACAGCAGCGCGCTAACGGCCATTCCACCAGCAGAATTTCGCCCCAGCAAGGCAACGGCGATTGCTGAAAAACCAATTCCTGCGCGGAAACCAAGGTTGTATGTGTGAGTCTCGCCTAAGACTGTAGGAAGTCCCGAAAGCCCAGCGATTGCGCCAGAAATTACTAGTGCTAAAAATGTCATCCTCTTAGAGTTAACACCACTAACTCGGGCTGCAATTGGGTTTAAACCTGATGCGCGAAGTTCAAAACCAAAACGGGTGCGATTTACTACAAACCAGAAAATCAAACCTAGTGCCACCGCAACAAAGAACATTCCGTATACGCCGCCACCTGGTTGATCCTCAACACCAATCTTTCGAAGAAGTGGCATCAAATCTGGAATCTGCGCAGATGCTGGCAGCTCCTTTGTTTGAAGGTTATTTGAACCTTCTTCTATCACAGCAAAGTGCTTTGAAAGCAGATAGGCAGACAAGCCTCCTGCCAAAGCGTTGAGCATAATTGTTGAAATAACTTCGTTCACGCCGCGCTTAACCTTTAGGTAAGCAGCGATCGCTGCCCATAAGCCACCAAAAGTCATGGCAATAATGAAAACTACAGCCACGTGTAACACAGGTGGAAGCACAAACATGGCGCCGATGTAGCAACTAAACAATGCACCTAAGCGCAATTGTCCTTCTACTCCAATATTAAATAGTCCTGCTCTAAAAGTTACTGCGATCGCAATCGCTGCAATGTAATAAGGCGTCGCCGTATTAACAATCTCCATCAAGGAACCAGCTTCTGTGCCGTAATCCCACATAGCTTTAAAGGCTTCTACTGGTGACTTTTTGCTCGCAATAACGGCAAGACTAGAGACCAAGATCGAGAAGATTGCTGCTGCAAGAGGTGCAGCAACTGCTAAGCCGATCTTGCTAGGTGTGAACTTTCTAGTAAAAGTGTTACTCATGCCGCACCTGTCATCGCAGAACCTAACTGCTCTGGAGTGGTTTTTGCTGGATCAAGTTCGGCGGTAATGGTTCCGCGTAACATGACTAGCAGGCGATCAGACATTCCAATTAACTCTTCCAGGTCTGCAGAAATTAGAACAATCGCCATTCCTTTTTCGCGAGCATTGCGAAGAACATCCCAAATCGCTCCTTGTGCGCCCACATCAACTCCACGAGTAGGGTGCGATGCCACTAGTAATGCAGGCGCTTTACTCATTTCACGTCCTACGATGAACTTTTGTTGATTTCCACCAGAAAGCGCCGCTGCCAAAGTATCTGGACCAGGTGCACGCACATCAAACTCTTGCATGATTGTGCGAGTGCTTTCGATAGTTGCTTTTTTATCAATAACAAAACCGCGCATAACTGGCTTGCTGCGTTGATGTCCTAAAATTCTGTTTTCCCATAATGGAGATGTCATCATCAATGATTGACGTTGACGATCTTCAGGAATTAACCCGATACCTAAATCATGGCGGTCGGCCACACTTAATGCATCAATTGAGCTGCCCTGAAATTCAATGGATCCGGTGTAATCGCGCAGCCCCATGATGGCCTCAACAAGTTCGGCTTGGCCGTTTCCTTCAACACCAGCGATTCCAATGACTTCACCGGCATGAAGTTCAAAGCTGATATTTGAAATCAAATCACGACTTCCAGTTGCTGTTGGGATTGATACATCCTTGAGCGACAAGGTGATCTTGTCACGACGAGTGTGACCTTGTGTTGAAGGTTGTGGAAGCTCGCTTCCAACCATTAGCTCGGCTAATTGGCGGGCGGTGACATCTTTTGATTTAACTTCGGCCACCGTTGAACCTTGGCGAACAACTGTGACCTCATCGGCAACACGCAAAACCTCATCTAACTTATGAGAAATAAAGATAACCGCCATACCTTGTGCGCGCAGACCTTCGAGCGCCTTAAACAAATCATCTACCTCTTGTGGAACCAACACCGCAGTTGGTTCGTCAAAAATCAAAATATTTGCACCGCGGTATAAAACCTTGAGGATTTCTACACGTTGACGCTGGCCCACGCCTAGCTCTTCTACCAAAACATCTGGATTTATCTCTAAACCGTATTGTGTTGCCATTTCTACAATTTTCTTACGAGCAGCTGCAAAATCGATTGTTGCACCATGCTTTGGTTCTGAACCTAAAATAATGTTTTCAAGGACCGTGAAGTTGTCAGCCAACATAAAGTGCTGATGGACCATACCAATTCCTGCATCAATTGCATCATTGGGAGTTTTGAAGTTAACCTCTTTGCCATTTACTAAAATTTCGCCGCTATCAGGCCGTTGCATTCCGTACAAAACCTTCATGACAGTTGACTTGCCTGCGCCATTTTCACCGATGAGAGCGTGGACCGTGCCGGTTTCCACTTTCAGCGAAACATCTTTGTTGGCAATTACGCCAGGAAAGCGCTTACTGATGTGCCGCAGTTCTACTGCTACTGACACTATCAATCTCCTTTGACTGTCGTGGTGCGAAAAACATTTGGCCCAACAAGGAGATTTAACTCCATTGTTGGGCCAAATGCCACTTTCTAAGTAGATCTAAGCAACAAAGCGATTATGGCTTTGTTGGAACCTTGATCTTTCCTGACTTGATGCCAGCTGCAGCCTTATCGATCTGAGCCTTGTACTTGTTGATGTATCCACCTGAGTATGAAACGCCAACACCGTTAAGTGATAGGTCGTATACACGGCCGTAGATACCTGACTCATCAAGTACGTCGTTTACAGATGAACCTGCAACAGCTGTTGCAATAACATCGTAAACAGCACGGTCAACACGCTTGATCATTGATGTGAGCATGTTCTTCTTCTCAGCTGCTGAAGCTGTTTGCCACTGATCAGAGTCAACTCCGATAGTCCAAATCTTCTTGCCAGCCTTTGCAGCATCTGTTGCTGCTTGGAAGTTACCAGCACCTGATCCACCTGCTGCAGAGTAAATAACATCTGCACCCTTGTCGATCATTCCCTTTGCAATAACCTTTGCCTTAGCTGGGTCATTGAAACCACCGAAATCAGGTGGCTCTGTGACGTACTTGACGTCAACAGTTACTGACTTCTTTGTTGCCTTAACACCAGCAACGAATCCTGCTTCAAACTTCTGTAGTAGAGGAATACGAACTCCACCAATGTATCCAACCTTGCCTGACTTTGTTGCAAGTGCTGCAGCAACTCCAGCTAGGTATGAACCTTCGTGCTCAGCAAATACAAGACCAGCAACGTTCAGTAGATCTACTGAAGCATCATCGATGATTGCAAACTGAACGTTTGGATAATCTGATGCAACCTTCTTGATTGGTCCTGCGTAGAGGAAACCAACTGCGATGATTGGATTGAATCCAGCCTTAGCGAGCAAGCGAAGCTTGTCTTCGCGCTCTGAATCTGAACCCTGTGTAACAGTTACTTCACGAGCTGTAACCTTTAGGTTCTTCTTTGCAAGATCAAGACCTGCTGCTGCAGAATCGTTGAATGACTTATCGCCACGTCCACCGATGTCATAAGCAAGACCTACTTTTACCTTTGTTGCTGCTGTTGCTGGAGCAACAAAAGCTGTTGCTGCCATAACAGTTGCAGCAACAACTGCTACAAGACGAAATACTTTCTTCAATTTTCCTCCAAGGATTCAAGGGGATCTTCGATAACTCCCTGTTTAAAGGTAATTAAAGAAGCTTTGTGTAATCGCGAGCCTATTACTTGCGCATGAGGAAACTCAACATGCCAAGGGCGTTTTTGGTATCGGGGGTGTAACGTTTTGGAAAACTCTCAACTTGAGGTTGAGAGGCTGACCTAATTACTTAACTAAACCCAGGTTCTTATAGGTATCTGAGAGGGTCGCATTGGCAACAACCCGGGCTTTTTGCGCTCCATTATGGAGTAAATCAATCAGGTGCTTCTCATCTTCCAGCAGTTCTAACGCCTTGGTGCGAATCGGGCGCAGGTATTCGACAACTACTTCTGCCACCGCGCCTTTAAAGTCGCCGTAGCCCTTGCCTTCAAACTCATTTTCTAGCGCTGAAATTGAACGTCCAGAAAGTGATGAATGAATCGTTAGCAAATTGCTAATACCAGGCTTTTTCTTTTCATCATATTTAACTTCACGACCAGCATCTGTTGCAGCACTTTTAATTTTCTTAGTATTTGCTTCGGGCGTATCCATGATTTCAAGAACACCTGAAGTAGATCCTGACGATTTGCTCATCTTTGAAGTGGGCTCCTGAAGATCATAAATCTTGGCCCCTGCCTTCAAAATATAACTTTCAGGCAATCTAAAGGTTTCACCAAAGCGAGAGTTAAAGCGAGTAGCTAAATCACGGGTTAATTCAATGTGTTGGCGCTGATCTTCGCCAACTGGAACATAGTGTGCTTGATACAAAAGAATATCTGCAGCTTGCAACATGGGATAAGTAAACAAACCAACGCGTGCACTATCTGCGCCACCTTTTGCCGACTTATCTTTGAACTGAGTCATACGACTTGCTTCTCCAAAGCCTGCAAGACATTCCATGATCCAGCCCAGTTGGTTGTGCTCTGCAACGTGGGACTGAACGAAGAGTGTTGATTTCTCTGGCGAGATGCCAAGTGCAATTAATTGCGCAGCCGAAGCCAGGGTGCGCTTTCTAAATAGCGCAGGCTCTATTTCGCCGGTTAAAGCATGAAGATCCACGATGCAATAAAAAGCATCGTTGCCATCTTGAAGTTCGACCCATTGCTTCAGAGCGCCCAAGTAATTGCCCAGGTGGAAGGAGTCACTTGTTGGCTGAATGCCTGAAAGAACTCGCTTCTGTGTCATGGGCGTAATTCTTTCACACAGATGCTGTTCGCGAGATCAATAGCTGCCCCGCGCGCTTGCCTTCCATGGTCAATACGGTGATTCGTAGGCCATTAACGTTGACGACATCATTTACTTGTGGAATTCGTCCCAAGAAATGCATGACAAAACCGCTGGCGGTTTCGTACGGGCCTTGAGGAATATCAAGCTTGGTCTCTTCAATCAAATCATCAATCGAAATCAAGCCATCTATTTCAAAGTCGCCAGTTCGCGCTTCCAGCGAAACCTCATTGTCATGCTCATCGTATTCATCACGAATATCGCCAATAAGCACTTCCACAAGGTCTTCAAGCGTCACGATGCCATCGGTGCCGCCATATTCATCCAAAACGATTGCAAGGTGTTGACCTTGTGTGCGCATTTCAGAGAGCGCGGGCAAAATACCCTTGGTGCCTGGCAAGTACATAATGTTTCTCGCGAGTTCCACAATCTTGGTGCTCTTATTTGCAAGAGATGTATCCAAAAGATCGCGCACATGGATAAAGCCAACGACTTCATCAGAAGATCCGCGAACAACTGGGTAACGAGAATGTGCCTTATCTACCGCTAGCTCAATCGCTTTTCCAACAGTTAATGAAGCATCCATGAAATCAACTTCGGTGCGCGGAACCATGACCTCGTGGACTTGGCGTTCAGAGGCGTTAAATACTTCTTCAACAATGTCGCGCTCTTCATCGGTCAGAGCAGCGTGGCCAGTTACCAGGTCAAGCAACTCTTCTTCAGACATTTGGCTGCGCTGAACCTTGGGGTCAACGCCAAAAGCCCGCAAAACAATGTCGGTAGATCTAGATAGCAGCCAGATAAGTGGGCGGAAAATGTTTGCAACCACATTAATAATTCCAGCCGTTGCCAAGGCAATTTCTTCAGCTCTAAACAAAGCCACTCGCTTTGGAACTAGTTCGCCGAAGACCAAAGAGAAATAAGCGATCACCAAAGTGACGCCGATCAGAGAAATGGTTGTGCTCCAGGCATTTGATATGCCAAGGGATTCCAGCCAAGGGATTACATAGTCACCTAATTGATCTGCGCCAAGGGCGGCCGATAAGAAACCGCTGACAGTTACGCCAATTTGAACCGCAGCCAGTAATCGGTTGGGGTGTGCGGCTAGGGCTGCAACGCGAGCGCCACGTTTGCCACGGGTCGCGATTTCACGGACTTGGCTATCTCGAAGAGAGATGAGGGCGATTTCGGCTGCTACGAAGAATGAGGCCAGAACAATCAGGCCAGCAATAGTTGCTAGATCAAGAAATAGTGAAGCCAACGAGGGAGGTTCCATTATGTGCCAAGTATACATTCTCACAGCCGTGGCGGATAGCGAGATCTTCCCTTATGCGGGGTTTACGCGTAATCTTCCCCCGTTGGCCAACCGGCCATCACCTTCATCCTCGGACCGTCGGGCACGTACCTGCCCGGAGAAGGAGAGCAATCTCATGGCATCAGTAGTTTTTGATGGCGCATCACGTATCTATCCAGGAACAACAGCACCTGCAGTCGACAAGTTAAATCTCACCGTTAATGACGGAGAGTTTCTCGTTCTTGTTGGACCATCAGGTTGCGGTAAGTCAACATCACTTCGTATGTTGGCAGGACTTGAAGAGATCGATGGTGGGCGCATTCTTATCGGCGATCGTGATGTAACAAATGTTGCACCAAAAGATCGTGACATTGCGATGGTGTTCCAGTCATATGCACTGTATCCACACATGACAGTTGCAGAGAACATGGGCTTCGCGCTAAAAATCGCAGGAACTCCAAAGGAAGAACGCGATCGTCGCGTTCTAGAAGCAGCAAAGTTGCTTGACCTTGAGCCATACCTAGAGCGCAAGCCAAAAGCTCTATCAGGTGGACAACGTCAGCGCGTTGCTATGGGTCGCGCAATTGTTCGCGAACCTCAGGTATTCCTTATGGATGAGCCGCTATCAAACCTTGATGCGAAGTTGCGTGTAGCAACTCGTACACAGATCGCTGCATTGCAGCGTCGTCTAGGAATCACAACTGTTTATGTAACGCACGACCAGGTTGAAGCTATGACTATGGGAGATCGCGTTGCAGTATTGAAGGATGGCTTGCTACAGCAAGTTGATACTCCTCGTAATCTTTATGACAACCCAGCAAACGCTTTCGTTGCAGGCTTCATTGGTTCCCCTGCGATGAACCTACTTATCGCTCCTGTTAGCGGTGGCAAGGCGATGCTTGGAGATCTAGCAATTGATGTTCCTGCATCTGCCGGATCATCCGTAACAGTTGGTGTTCGCCCAGAAGGCTTCACACCATCATCAAAGGGATTCCACGTTCTTGTTGAAGTTGTGGAAGAACTTGGTTCAGATGCTTTTGTTTACGGAAAGCCAGCTGACAGCAATGTTAAGTTCGCAAATGCAACAGATGAAGGCGCACAAGTAATTGTTCGCTGGGATCCAAAGAATCCTCCAAAGCCAGGTGACACAATTACTGTCGAAGCGGTTAAGGGATCTGTGCACTTGTTCAACTCAACTACTGGTGAGCGCGTTTAAAACTAATTAAATAAAAAACCCGCGGGAGCCAATGGCTACCGCGGGTTTTTTACTACCCTTTTAAGCCATGGCCTTCTTTAGGTTCTCGTCGATTGAATTCAAGAACTGCTGTGTTGTTTGGTATGGAGCATCCTTTGAAATAAGCAGCGCCAGGTCTTTGGTCATCTTGCCCTGTTCAACAGTTTCAATACATACGCGCTCAAGGGTTGCACAGAACTTTGCAAGCTCTGCATTGTTATCCAGCTTTGCACGGTGTGCCAGACCTTGTGTCCACGCAAAAATAGATGCGATTGGATTTGTCGAAGTCTCTTTTCCTGCCTGGTGATCACGATAGTGACGTGTGACAGTTCCGTGAGCTGCTTCAGATTCACAAATCTTTCCATCTGGTGTCATCAATACTGAAGTCATCAAACCAAGTGAGCCGTAACCCTGTGCGACGGTGTCTGATTGAACATCGCCGTCATAGTTCTTACATGCCCAGACATATCCACCCTCCATTCGAAGTGACATAGCAACCATGTCATCGATCAAGCGGTGCTC
>JBIKSX010000045.1:0-5141 GCA_044348405.1 Candidatus Planktophila sp. | reverse complement strand
ACAAGTTGTTTGCATGACTTGTCCTATATTCGTGTGGTTCACTCCCTGTGAGACTCTTTCACATTCGAGAGGCTTCACATTCATGAAAATGAAATTCTTAATTGTTTTATTTACTCTGACATCACTATCCATCCCTCAATCTCAAGCTGCCGACACCGGTTGGCGTTATTGGGGTTACTTCCAAGCCGCACCAAATGCAACAACATGGACAGCAGCGATGACCGGACCAACAGTCGGCGTTGCCGATGGTTCTGTAGAAGGTTGGGCATTTACCTTTAGCAACGATGCAATTCCTGATGCTAAATCTCCCAAGGTCGCTCCCTCATTTTCTAAGATCTGCGGAAAGACCAAAGCAGTTGCTGGCAAAAAACGAGTAGCTGTCATGATTGATTTCGGATCTTCAGTTCTACGCCCCAAGGGTGAATCAACGCCTCGGTTAATCCAAAAGTGTGTGGTTGCAGACAAAGAGGCTTTAGGTATTGATGTGCTGGGGCAAGTTGCCAAAGTTCGAGCACAAGGCTCTGGCTTTATCTGCGGCCTTAATGGATACCCTGCCAAAGAGTGCGGCGTAGAAATGAAAACACCTAAGGGCTACCTCAAAAAATAATTATGACAAAACCATCGCTGCACCCTTTCACTTGGTGGCTATGGGCTATCGGATTGGCAATTGCCATTATTCGCTTCGATAGCACATGGTTCACTCTTGCTTGCCTGGGTGTAGTGATGGTTGTCGTATTCAGTTTGCGTGATGATGCACCGTGGGCGAAAAGTTTTGATTGGACTTTGAAACTATCTGCCTGGATTCTGGCCATCCGCACCCTGATAGGTATCACAATTGGTGTCCCGATTCCCGGAACGAAAATTATCGAGCTGCCTATCGTTCCACTGCCCACATGGATGCCCGGAATACGTTTAGGTGGTGTTGTCACGTGGGAACGACTTTCTTCGGCTCTGACAGAAGGACTTCTGATTTGTTCCATCATCGTGATCTTTGGCGCAGCTGCTTCACTTACAAGCCCACACCGCCTGTTGCGAGTTTTACCGGTTTACATTTATGAATTTGCAGTTGCGGTAGTAATCGCCACATCGGTGCTCCCACAGATTGTTACTTCCGTAAAAAGAATTCGCATGGCGCAACGGTTGCGCGGACAGAGCACCAAGGGCTTTACTTCCTGGAAGCGAGTTGCAATTCCTTTGCTCGAGGAGTCTTTGGCTAGATCGCTAGATCTAGCTGCAGCCATGGATAGTCGCGGTTATGGTGTTAGTAAAAAACGATCCCGATATCGCCCGATCTCGTGGAAACTAAAAGATTCACTTGTCGTTGCATCAGCTCTTTTTGTGTTGGTGATTTCATGATCAAGTTCTCGCATGTATCCCTGATCTATCCAAATTCAACTACAACAGTTTTAGAAGATTTAAATCTGACCATCGAAGAAGGCGAATTAGTCCTAGTCATTGGTCCAACAGGTTCTGGTAAATCATCTCTACTGCGTCTAATCAACGGCCTAGTCCCTCATCACACCGGTGGCATTTTGGCCGGAGATGTAAGTGTGAACGGAACATCTACCCAACTGGCTAAGCCTGGAGCCATGGCACATCTAATTGGAATAGTCGGTCAAAATCCTGCAAATGGTTTTGTCGCTGACACGGTAGAAGAAGAGTTGGCTTTTGGCATGGAAGTTCTGAACCTGCCAAATGAAGTCATGCGAAAGCGCGTAGAAGAGGTTTTAGATCTCTTAAGCCTTGCTCCGCTACGAAATCGATCCATCGCAACTTTGAGCGGCGGTGAACAACAGCGCGTGGCGATTGGTGCGGCACTGGTTACGCATCCAAAGGTTTTAGTTCTAGATGAACCTACAAGTGCGCTAGATCCAATAGCAGCTGAAGAAGTTCTATCGATTTTGCACCGACTAGTCCATGACTTAGGGCTAACCGTGGTGATTGCAGAGCACAAACTGGAAAGAGTTATTCAGTTTGCCGACAGAATCGTGCATATCGATGGCGCTGGTATCGCAAATGTTGGTACGCCTGAAGAGATATTAATGAACTCTCCAATTGCACCGCCGATTGTGCAGCTTGCTAAAGCGTTGGGTTTACAGGAAATAGGTTTAACGGTTCGTGAGATGCGCCGAATGACCACGCAGTTTAGAGAACTCCCAACACAAGCTAGAAAAAATGAGCCAGATGAAATTAGCACCGCGGTTATTTCAATCGAAAATCTGAGCGTGCGTTATGGTACAAAAGTTGCACTTAACGATGTTTCCTCAGAAATCCATGAAGGCGACATAGTTGCAGTTATGGGAAGAAATGGTGCGGGAAAGAGTTCACTGCTAAAGGCCTTAGCCGGTGTGAATCCTGTTCAATCGGGAAAGATTCGCGTTTTAGGAATTGACCCAATACTTCTTCACGGAAAACAGCGTCGACAAAATATCGGTTTTATCCCACAAGAACCCAGCGATCTTTTGTATGGCCAATCAGTGCAGATTGAATGTGAGCAAGCAGACCAAGACAATGAATTAACCGCGGGAACAACTTATTCTGTGCTTGAGCAATTAGTCCCTGGAATTTCAGGTAGCACACACCCAAGAGACTTGTCAGAAGGCCAACGTCTTGGATTGGCACTTAGCGTTGTTATTTCTTCAAATCCTTCCATTTTGATTCTGGATGAACCCACACGGGGACTTGATTACGAGGCCAAGAGCCAATTAACCCGAATTCTGATTCAGTTTGCTGCAACTTTTGGAAAAGCGGTAGTCCTTGCAACCCATGATGTGGAATTAGTGGCAGAGCTTGCAAATCGAGTCATTTTTGTAGCAGATGGTGACATCGTCGCTGACGGAACAACATTAGATGTTCTACTGTCATCGCCAGCGTTTGCACCACAGGTTGCAAAGGTCATGTCTCCTCAACCGTGGTTGCGAGTAAAAGATGTTGTTGCCGCCATCCAGGAGTTGCCATGAAAACAACTGCAACAGTAATCACTTTCTCAAGGCGAACCGCCTTGGTTTTACTTATCGCTTCACTGTTTAGCGCCGCCGGTTTCCTGTGGCCATTTTTCTATGAAGGTGAAAATCTTCCTCAAACGCAACTCTTCTTTTGGCTAGCTGTGGGGTTTTCCTTTGTAGTTGTTGTACTTCAAGTTTCTAGCCAACAACTGGATGCGAAATCAATTGCGTTGCTTGGTGTGCTTTCGGCCTTGATTGCGGCTTTACGTCCCCTAGGTGCAGGTGCCGTCGGAATTGAACCGATGTGGTTCATCTTGATTTTAAGCGCCCGTGTTTTCGGTCCATCATTTGGATTTCTTCTAGGAATGATTTCGATGTTTGTATCTGCCTTGCTCACAGGTGGGATTGGACCTTGGCTTGGCTATCAAGTTTTTGCTGCCGCGTGGATCGGACTGATGGCAGGGTTCTTACCTAAAGCCGTCCGTGGCAATCGTGAAATATTCATGCTTATCATTTATGCAGTTTTTGCCGCACAGGTTTTTGGGATTTTGATGGATCTGCAATTTTGGCCTTGGGCATTAGGGTCATCAACACAATTGTCGTATTTACCAAACGGGGATATCTCAGAGAACATAACCCGCTTTGTGACTTTTCATTTCGCCACCGCCATGGCGTGGGATATTCCACGAGCAGTGTTTACTTCGGCGTTGATCATCTTTTCGGGAAAGCCCGTCTTGTCGGCACTTCGTAGAACCCACACGCGCGCGGCGTTTCTAGCGCCAATCAAATTTATCGAACATGTGAAGTAACAAAAGGCAGTCGCACGACTTCGCATTGACTTTCGCGTCCGCGAACATCGATTACGAGTTTTTGTCCTACTTTGACATCAGGGGTCAGTAAGGCCAATCCAATCCCAATCTTTAATGATGGTGAAAATGTTCCGCTGGTGATTTCTCCGAGGACCACACCATCTAAATTTTTAACCGCCATTCCTGCTCGCGGAATTCCACGATCTAGCGATTTAAGTGCAAAACTCTTGCGTGGCGCACCAACTGCTTTTTGAGATTTTAAAGTAGCTGCCCCAATGAACTTCTCCTTATCCCAACCAACTGCCCAATTCGCACTGGCTTCCACGGGTGAAATTTCAAGAGAAAGTTCATGTCCGTGCAATGGGTAGCCCATTTCAGTTCTTAAAGTATCGCGCGCACCCAGCCCGCACACCAAACCACCCATTGGTGTAATGATTTGAACAATTGCGTCCCATACTCTTGCGGCGTCCTGGGTACGTGGAAGAAGTTCAAAGCCAAGTTCACCGGTATATCCAGTACGACAAAGAATTACATCAGCACCTGAAATATTGACATGCGTGAAAGCCATGTAATCAATTTCTGTGGTTATTCCTAATCTGGTCAGCACCTCTGGAGCTAGCGGTCCTTGTATCGCAAGAACAGCAAAATCATTGTGCAAGTTAACAACACTGATATGTGAAGGTGCCTGCGCTTGTAGCGCCGCAACAACATCGGTCGTATTTGATGCATTGGGCACTAAAAAGAAATCATTTACGGAATTCCGATATGCAATCAAATCATCAATGACTCCACCGTTGGCAGAACACAACAAGGTGTATTGCGCGCAACCATCGGAAATCTTGGTCAGGTCGTTTGTGAGACATTCATTGAGAAACTCAAGTGATCCTTCACCTGTCACCGATGCTTTACCAAGATGGGATACATCAAAGAGCCCCACCTTTTCCCGAACGGCAGCATGTTCGGCAAGAACACCTGCGCCGGGATACTCGATTGGCATCAACCAGCCACCAAAATCCGCCATTTTTGCCTTCAGCGTCAGGTGTTTATCGTGTAATGGTGATGTCTTCATTGTGCAAACCTACCAATACTTCTATTACGCTTCAGGGTATGAGCACACTAAAGATTTCTGATGGCGTCGTTAAAGATGAAGTACTTGTCCTGGGTCTTGCCTCTACAAATTCGAAGGGCGGAATCGCCATCGAATCTGGCGAGATGGCCATCGACACAAAAACAGTCCTAGCCCAACTTGTTGACATGGGCGCTACTGGAAAAACTGATGAAGTAATTAAGGTGCCAGGTACTCATGTTCGAATGTTTGTTTTCACCGGCCTAGGTGCTAAAACAACGCAGTATTCACATGAAACTCTTCGCCGTGCGGCAGGTTCTG
>JBIKSX010000081.1:0-2585 GCA_044348405.1 Candidatus Planktophila sp. | reverse complement strand
GCTACTGGAAAAACTGATGAAGTAATTAAGGTGCCAGGTACTCATGTTCGAATGTTTGTTTTCACCGGCCTAGGTGCTAAAACAACGCAGTATTCACATGAAACTCTTCGCCGTGCGGCAGGTTCTGCTTCTCGCGCGTTGGCCGGCAATGCATCAGCAACATTTTCACTGCCAGCTAAAACGTTGCCCGAGATTGCCGCTGTTGCTGAAGGCGCAGCACTTGGTGCTTATTCCTTTACCGAATTTCGCGGATCGACAAAGGCTGATTTCAAAGCTCCGCTAAAGACGATCACTATTCATTCAAAGCTTGCATCTAATGCAGATGCCAAGTCGGCCATTGTGCGTGCTGGGATCGTGGCCAAGTACACATACCTAGTAAGAGATTTAATCAACACTCCCCCAAGTCACTTAACACCAGATTCCTTCACCAAGAAAATGGCAGCGGTTGTAAAAGCTGCGGGCGGATCAAAATCTGGATTAAAGGTTCAGATCTGGGATGAGAAGCAACTCAAGTCTCAGGGCTTTGGTGGAATCATCGGAGTAGGTCAAGGTTCAGCAAATCCACCTCGCTTACTTCACATTTCATACACACCAAAAGGCAAGGTCGCCAAGCGTTATGCATTTGTTGGTAAAGGAATCACTTTTGATACAGGTGGCTTAGCTCTAAAGCCTGCTGCGGGTATGGAGGCCATGAAATCAGATATGAGCGGAGCTGCAGCAGTTAGCGCAGCAGTTGTTGCTATCGCTGAATTGAAACTTAATGTTGCAATTGATGCCTGGGCGCCTTTGGCAGAGAACATGCCAAGTGATACTGCGACTCGTCCAAGTGACATCATCACAATCTTTGGTGGCAAGACCGTTGAAGTCTTAAACCCTGATGCAGAAGGTCGTTTAGTGCTAGCTGATGCATTAATGAAGGCGCAAAAAGTTAACACCAAGTTGGATGGAATCGTAGATGTAGCAACATTGACAGGTGCACAGGTTGTTGCGTTAGGCACTCGCACCAGTGCCGTAATGACCAACAACCCAGAATTTAGCGAAGCTTTCATGAAGGTAACTGCGATCAGTGGCGAGCAGTTCTGGCCGATGCCACTTCCAGAGGAACTACGCGCTTCACTTGATTCACCGGTTGCAGATTTAGCCAATATTGGTGATCGTATGGGCGGCATGCTTGTTGCTGGACTTTTCCTTAAGGATTTCGTTTCACCAGATCTACCATGGCTGCATTTGGATATTGCAGGTCCTGCTTACAACGAAGCCAAGGCACATGGCTACACACCCGTCGGTGGAACCGGTGTTTCTTTGCGTTCACTTGTGACTTTGGCCGAGCAGGGGTAGCCCTTCCCCGCCCATTGGGAGGTTTGACCCACTTTGGGGCAAGATAAGCACATAGCCCGCGTGGGCGCATGGAGGGAGCCGTTTAGTGTCTCAATTTGATCTCGTCATCCTTGGTGGAGGAAGCGGTGGATATGCCGCAGCCCTTCGCGGCGCACAACTTGGTTTGAGCGTTGCTTTAATCGAAGCGGACAAGGTCGGCGGAACATGCTTACACCGCGGTTGTATTCCTACCAAGGCGCTTTTGCATTCGGCAGAGATCGCAGATGGCGCACGTGAAGGTTCACACTTTGGAGTTAAGTCAACATTTGATGGCATCGATATGGCTGGGGTCAATTCTTACAAAGATGGCGTCATCAGCAAGTTGTACAAAGGTTTATCTGGATTAGTTAAGTCCCGCGGCATCACATTCATTGAAGGTTACGGAAAGCTCGTTGCCAAAGACGCCGTAGAAGTTAACGGAGTTCGCTACACCGGTAAGAATGTCATTCTTGCAACAGGTTCATATGCAAAGACTCTTCCTGGACTAGAAATTGATGGCGAAAAAATTATTACCTCAGATCATGGAACAAAAATGTCATACGTTCCAAAGAGCGTGATTGTTCTTGGTGGCGGAGTAATTGGTTGTGAATTCGCATCTGTGTGGAAGTCTTTTGGTTCAGATGTAACCATCATTGAAGGTTTGCCACATTTGATTGCACTAGAAGATGAATCTTCCAGTAAGCAGCTGGAGCGTGCCTTTCGCAAGCGTGGAATTAAATTTGAACTCGGAGTTCGATTCCAATCAGCCGTTAAGTCAGCCGATGGCGTCACAGTTACTTTAGAAGATGGAAAGACATTTACTGCCGAAGTACTTATGGTTTCAGTTGGGCGTGGACCAGTTTCGGCAAATCTGGGCTATGAAGAACAAGGCATCTCAATGGACCGTGGTTATGTTCTGGTAGATGACAAGTGCCGCACCAACGTTCCTGGCATCTGGGCAGTTGGAGATTTGATTCCTACTTTACAGCTTGCCCACGTAGGCTTTGCTGAAGGAATTTTGGTTGCCGAAGAGATTGCCGGCCTAAATCCCCGTCCAATTAACTACGACGGCGTTCCACGCGTTACTTATTCCGAACCTGAGGTTGCATCGGTTGGTTTAACTACTGCAGAGGCAAAAAAGCGTGGGCATGATGTCGTTGAACTTACTTATGACTTGGCCGGCAACGGTAAGGCTCAGATTCTAAACACCGCCGGCTCGATTAAACTGG
>JBIKSX010000082.1:0-4028 GCA_044348405.1 Candidatus Planktophila sp. | reverse complement strand
GTCACCCATTGTGGAATCTCACGGCTACCAAATTCGCGCTTGATCGGCTTGCTCACATTTCCCCCATCGTCGTTGCTAGCGATAGCCTACGACGGCAATGGATAACTCGTCACAACGAAAAATTCTGTGGGTCAGCCCTGCATGCGAAACTCCTCAATTAGCGAGGGACATCACAGCGGCTCTCGCAGGCGTTGGCCCCACCCTTGGATTTGGGCAAACTTCCTCCCAGTTTGCCGACCCACAGGCTGCAGTAGTTATCGGAACATCTGGAACAACTGGTACCCCAAAGCAAGTTTCGCTTTCAGCACGAGCTTTATTGGCATCTGCTCGAGCATCAAATAAATTTCTTGGAGCAAAACCTGGTGACACCTGGTCACTACTTTTACCTTTAACTCACGTGGCTGCAGTTAATGTGTTCATTCGTGCAATCGAACTAGGAACTATTCCCGTAGATCTTCGAAATCATGTTGGTCAATATCCACGTGTTGATTTCACTGCAATAGTTCCAACTCAACTTTTTAAAGCTTTAAATGGCGATAACGATTTACTAAAGCATCTACAAAGTACCCAAAAGGTTTTAGTTGGTGGTGCGGCACTTTCGGCAAGTATGCGCAATCAAGCAGTTGCTGCAGGAATCAACATTGTCACAACATATGGAATGAGTGAAACATCCGGCGGTTGTGTCTACAACGGCCAGATGTTAGAAGGCGTAGACGTTGAAGTTCGTGGCGGAATCATCTTTGTCCAAGGAGAAGTTCTTGCGCTTAACCTTGAATTAAACAATGGCTGGTTTGAGACAAGTGATTTAGGCGAATTTGTCGATGAAAAGTTAAATGTAGTTGGTAGGTCAGATGATGTAATTATTACTGGGGGCGAAAACCTGTCGCTCAACAATGTCGAAAATGTTTTGAATGAAAACTTTCCAGCTATTCAAACTGCAGCATTTTCTGTTGAAGATGCCCAGTGGGGACAGACTCTTCACGTTGCAGTCGTTGGAGACGTAGACAAGAACAGCATCACAGCCGTACTTGAAAGCAAAATTGGTACTTTTGCAAAACCAAAAGGCGTTCATTTCATGGACTCGCTACCCTTGCTTGGTATTGGAAAAGTTGATCGCACAAAGTTGGCACAAGGAGTAAGTAATGAATAAGTGGATTCTGGGTGCTAGACCACGCACCCTTGCCGCAGCCATTGCCCCAGTCCTTGTAGCAATTGCATTGGTCGGAAAGGATTTCGATTGGTTACGCGCGGTTCTGGCTCTAATGGTGGCCGTTTGGCTACAAATTGGTGTCAATTTTGCCAACGATTACAGCGATGGAGTTAAGGGAACAGACGCAGATCGTGTTGGTCCAATTCGTTTAGTTGCCAGCGGATTAGCAACAGCCAAGTCAGTTCAGTTCGCAGCACTTATTTCTTTTGTCGTCGCGAGCGCTGCCGGAACTTGGTTAGCCCTTTTAACATCACCTCTACTTATTCTTGTCGGAATTTTATCCATTGCCGCTGCTTGGGGTTACACCGGAGGAAAGAATCCATATGGCTACCGAGGCCTAGGAGAATTATCGGTTTTTCTTTTCTTCGGAGTTATTGCAACTATGGGTACTTACTATGCACAAACTGAAGAGCTAACTCTCTTGAGCTTTATTGTCTCTATTCCAATGGGTGCGCTTTCCTGCGCGATTCTTGCTATCAACAATATTCGTGACAGGCCTAAAGACCAGCTAGTTGGAAAACAAACTGTTGCGGTGCGTATTGGAGATCGCAGAGCTCGACTCATGTATGTAGGGTTGCTGGTTCTTGCCCATGTTGCTGCCCTTGCAACATTGATTCCGACTGTGCTCCTAACTTTGCTCGTGCTACCAATGAGCTTTTCGATTTCAAGGCAAGTTTTAAGTGGTATTTCAGGTAAAGATCTGATTCCAGTTCTAGGAAAAACAGGAAAACTTCAAATGGCTTTTGCCATCTTGTTTGCTCTCGGGTTAGGGATACAATAAGTACATGTTGAGGGTCGCCCTGCTGGTACTAGTTTTTGGTTTAACCATTTATGCTCTGATTGACTGTGCCCGCGCTGACGAATCGCAAATTAAGAACTTGCCGAAGTGGGGATGGCTTTTAATTATTATTTTGTTAGGACCAGCACTCTTTGCAATCGGCCCAGTTTCTTACTTAATCGCTGGTAGAAACAAACCAAAGAGAGGTAAGGCGCCTAAGCGCCGCATAATTCCACCGGATGATGATCCAGATTTTTTAAGGAAGCTTTAAAGCCCTGAATACGTGTGCTTTCCGGTTCCCCAAATATTTATGTAAACATAATTAAACAAAAACGTTGAGCCAGCAAACAAGCACAGCCATGCTGCTCGCCGGCCACGCCAACCAATAGTTACGCGGGCGTGAAGATATGCCGCATATGCAACCCAGGTAATAAATGCCCAGGTCTCTTTTGGATCCCAGCCCCAGTAACGTCCCCATGCGCTCTCGGCCCAAATAGCACCCGATATGACAGAAAATGTCCATAACGGAAATACAAAAGCCACAAGACGGTAAGACAACAGATCTAAAGTTTCCAGATCTGGCAAACGTTTAGCCCATGGTGCGCGCTCACCCTTTTTTTCAACACGATCTAAGTACAAGTAAGCAGAGGCGATTACATTTGAAAGTAAGAACACTCCACCAGAAATAATTGCAGTTGAAACGTGAATAACAAGCCACTCGGACTTAAGTGCAGGTACCAAAGGTGCACTTGGTACATACAAAACAGTGATAGCAGTTCCCAGAGTCAAAAGCACTGAAAACGAAACCAATAGTCCTAACCATCTAAGGTCATATTTTCTAAGTGCAAGCAGATATGCACCAGAGAAAGTTAAAGCTCCGGTAATAGAAAACTCATACATGTTTCCCCAAGGAACTCTTCCAGCAGAAATACCTCGTGCAATAACTCCGGCAAAAAGAAGAACAAAACCTAAAATCATCAGCGCGGTTGCAATTCGTGCAACTTTTTCAGTGCGCTTGTAGTCCAAAACCGCATTTTTATCAGTCGGTACTTTTACCGCCCAGGCAGTTTCTACAAGGTGTGCCAGGAATGAGAAGGCATAGACAGCCATCGCTGAATACACTAAATAATTTGATGCAAAAGCCCACGAACGTGACATCTACTTCTCTCCCTTTAACATTTTCACAAACCCTTGCATTTCAACTTCTAAGCCTGGGGCTGCATTCTTTGCCAACCCAGCAACTTCGATTTGGTCTCCTACTCGAATCCAAATTCGCCGTCTACGTGTAAACAAAGATGCAAGTAATCCAAGGATGGCAACAATACCGCCAAGTAATGCAAGGTGCTTTCCAGGATCTGCAACAAAGTTAAGGTTGACCCATTGCACATAACCTTCAAAAGTTATTGAACCGCCTGCATAACTGAAACTTTCTCCTGGCTTTAGGCCCTTTAACCCAATCTGCGTCATCTCTGAGGTATCAAGTCGGTAAACAGATTGTGGGATTCCTGAGTCCAGACCCAAATCACCGCTCCAAACCGAAAGCAACAAACGTGGATTTAATGCCTTAGGAAAGGCACTTTGTCCGCCATTAGCTCCATCGCGAACATATGTTGGAAGAAAAGTTCCTAAGAACCCAACTTGTGGAATGGCATCTGGAACTTTAATTGCACCAATCGATCGAAGGTTTGCATCTTGTGGAAGAAAAGTTACGGGTCCCTGGAATGCAACATCGCCTTTGGAATCTCTAACAGTTACAACTGGAGCATATCCATTTGCTTGTAAGTAAATACGGGTCATGCCAATAGTCATAGGGCTATTAACTTTGATCGTTTTCTTTTCAATTGACTTAGCGCCTTCTCGAAGCAAGGAAACATCAAGTGTGTAATCTTCTGGTGCGCTAGTTTCAAGGTTGTACTGTGCAACAAACTTGTCGGCTGTCAACATGAATGCAGGAATGCTTGAATCTTGAAAAAGTTTTCCACGTATCAACGTGTCGTAACTAGTTGAGGTATTAACAAAACGTTCACCAACATTAATAAT
>JBIKSX010000031.1:0-7913 GCA_044348405.1 Candidatus Planktophila sp. | reverse complement strand
CTAGTACTCCGCGCGTTTCAGCCACGATGAATAAGAACCTCTACGCGCTGGAACTCCTTCACATCTGAGTAACCACATGTTGCCATTGCGCGACGAAGAGCTCCAAACAAGTTCATTGATCCATCTGATGTATGTGAAGGTCCTAGCAAAATCTCTTCAAGGGTTCCCACAGTTCCAACATTGACGCGTTCACCACGTGGAAGAACTGGGTGATGCGCCTCTGATCCCCAGTGCCAACCAAGACCTGGTGCTTCAACGGCCTTAGCCAAAGGTGAGCCCATCATTACCGCATCTGCCCCACATGCAATCGCTTTTGCAATATCACCACTGCGACCAACCGAACCATCTGCAATCACATGAACATAACGTCCACCTGATTCATCAAGATATTCACGGCGAGCAGCAGCAACTTCGGCAACTGCAGATGCCATGGGTACTTCGACACCCAAAACCTTACGTGTTGTGTGCGTAGCACCTCCTCCAAATCCAACCAAGACTCCAGCTGCTCCTGCGCGCATTAAGTGAAGGGCAGCTGTCGATGTTGCAACTCCACCAACAATTACTGGCACATCTAACTCATAAATGAACTTTTTAAGGTTTAGTGCTTCATCTGCGGCTGCAACGTGTTCGGCAGAAACTGTTGTTCCGCGAATAATGAAAATATCTACTCCTGCCGCAATAACAGCTTTATGGAATTCGGCGGTGCGCGCTGGTGACAACGATGCCGCAACAGTTACTCCGGCATCACGGATTTGCTGAATTCGATCTTTAATCAATTCCGGACGAATGGGTGCGGTATAAATTTCTTGCATCCGCTTTGTCGCGTGCTTATCGGGCATTGACGCTATTTCGCCCAAAGGAATTCGGGGATCTTCATAGCGAGTCCATAAACCTTCAAGGTTTAGAACACCTAGGCCGCCAAGTTTTCCAATTGCGATTGCAGTCTCTGGTGAAACCACCGAATCCATGGGAGCTGCAAGCATAGGTAAATCAAATTTGTAGGCATCGATCTGCCACGTAGTTGAAACATTTTCAGGATCGCGGGTACGTCGGCTAGGAACAATGGCGATGTCATCAAAGGAATAAGCAGTGCGAGCGCGTTTTCCTGGTGCGATTTCGATGTTATTCATTAGCGGCCCTTCTTCTGATAGTTCGGTGCATCGGCCACATGTGCCACATCGTGTGGATGGCTTTCCTGTAATCCTGCAGCGGTAATTTGAATCAAACGACCTTCTCGGCGAAGGGTTTCAATATCAGGTGCGCCCGCATAACCCATTCCTGATCGCAATCCGCCCACTAATTGGTGAACCACTTCGGAAACCTTGCCACGGAAAGCAACTTTACCTTCGATGCCTTCAGGGACAAGTTTGTCTTCAGACAAAACGTCATCCTGCATGTAGCGATCTTTCGAATACGACTTCTGTTCACCACGAGATTGCATCGCACCCAAAGAACCCATGCCGCGATAAGCCTTGTATTTGACGCCGTTAATCTCAATTAATTCGCCAGGTGATTCTTCGCAACCTGCAAGAAGTGATCCCAACATCACTGAGTTAGCACCGGCAACCAGCGCTTTCACAATGTCACCTGAATACTGCAACCCACCATCTGCAATTAACGGAATACCAGCTTTGTTGCAAGCCTTTGACGCTTCCAAAATTGCAGTCACTTGTGGAACACCAACACCTGCAACAACCCGAGTTGTACAAATAGAACCCGGACCAACGCCCACCTTTACTGCATCAGCGCCTGCATTAATCAGAGCTTGTGCACCTGCACGTGTTGCAACATTTCCACCAATGATTTGGGTGTTTGGTGAGAATTTTTTAATTCGGGCAATCGAATCCAAAACAGCTCGGTGATGACCGTGTGCAGTGTCTACGACGACAACATCAACTCCGGCTTCGATCAAAGCTTGTGCACGTGCAAAACCATCATCACCAACACCTACGGCCGCTCCAGCTAAGCCAACATTCTTAACAAGTTTGACATGAGTAACTTGGGCTTCAATCGGAAGGTTACGGTGGATGATTCCGATTCCGCCGGCCTTTGCCATGGCGATCGCCATTTCAGATTCTGTAACTGTGTCCATCGCTGAAGAAACCAGCGGTACCGCAATAGAAATATCTCGAGTTAATTGAGTAACTGTGCTGACTTCAGATGGGACAACATCAGATGCATCAGGCAGAAGTAAAACGTCGTCGTAGGTAAGTCCAAGCATTGCGACTTTGTCTGTATCGCTCATGTGGCCCCCTTCCCTATCGAAGGCCAAAGTCTATCGGGGCTTTAGAGCCCTACTGCACGCTCAATTTCAGCGCAAGCTTCTGATAAATCATTAACATGGGCTACCGGACAATCAGATTCCACTCCCCAGCCCGGACCTCCAATGATGATGCGTGGGGCGGGACGAACAGCTGGAATTTCTGTATAAAAACGTGGATCACCATTTCGCGGCAATTGTGCCCAAAGAAAAACTGCTGGCGGGGCTGAACGCGTAATCACACCATTGAGCGCTTCCATAGGTGTTCGAGCACCAAGAAAATAAGTGGAGATATTCTTTTCAGCCAACGCCGATGCCAGCGCATGCAAAGCCAATGAATGCATCTCTTCACCTACTGATGCCAACAACACTGGTCGAGGATTACATGGTTCGGTAATTCCCAACGACTTCTCGCGAAGTACCGACTTAAGAATTTCAGTTAGTAGATGCTCTACTTCGATGCCTGTTTGTGTTTTTTCCCAATCTTCACCTATTAAAAACAACAGTGGGACAATCACTTCAGACCACGATGCAATGACGCCATGTTTTGCGATGTCTTTTCGAAGTGCATCTTCAACAAAAGTTTTGTCCAATGACTTAGATGCGGCGTAAAGGGCTTCAACTAGATCTTCGCGAACTTCAAAGTGATCCAAGATGACGTCTAAAGAAATTTCACCCTTGAAATTTTTTGCTTGATGCGCAGCCTCTGCTGGTGCAACTCCTGCAGTGATTAACTTTCGCATTGCGGTCAGGATGGCTAGATCCTGTGGGCAGTAGCGCCGATGCTCACCAGCCTCGTGGGTTGAGGGTCCAAGGCCATAACGGCGGTCCCAGGTTCTAAGGGTTGCCGGAGCAACACCGATGCGGCGAGCGACCGCTGCAACGGTCAAAAGCTCCTCTTCCATGGGGCTATCGTGTCGTGAAGTGGCCCAACTCACCACCCGAAAACGACTTTTGAACAACTTTTGGCGCGGAAATACTTGAACAACCTATGACGCGGTTGTACAGTATGGCCATGGCAGAAATATCACGCTTACCCCGCCCCGTTGCCGATGAATGGGAGTGGCAGTACCAAGGTTCTTGCCGCGATCTTCCTTCTGAGATGTTTTTCCACCCAGATGGAGAACGCGGACCACGCCGACGTAATCGCGAGAACACGGCCAAAGCTGTGTGCGCATCATGCCCAGTAATTGCTGCCTGCCGTGCCCATGCACTTGCCGTGCAAGAGCCTTATGGAATTTGGGGCGGTTTATCTGAAGATGATCGCCTGGCAATTCTTGGCAAGGATGTCACACCAGATATTTCACACGCTTCTTAAATTTCCTTCTCATCGAGGATAAGAAAAGCCCCGCAGATAATTCTGCGGGGCTTTTTCACTTTAACTACTTAGTGGCTATGTCCACCTGGGCCATGTGAATGTCCATGTCCGCCGGCAGCATCAGCAGCTGCTTGCTCTGCAGGCTTTTCATAAACAACAGCTTCTGTTGTAATAAACATGGCAGCAATTGATGCAGCGTTAGCTAGCGCAGAGCGAGTTACCTTAACTGGATCGATAACACCATCTGCTGCAAGGTCGCCGTATACATCAGTTGCAGCATTGAAACCTTCGTTGTGCTTCATTGCGCGAACCTTTGCAACTACTACGTAGCCTTCTAGTCCTGCATTTTCTGCGATCCAACGAAGTGGCTCATCACACGCTTTGCGAACTAAACGAACGCCAACAGCCTTGTCGCCTGTAAATCCAAGATCGCCTTCAAGTGCATCAGCTGCATGAACTAGTGCAGCTCCTCCACCAACAACGATTCCTTCTTCAACAGCGGCGCGAGTTGCAGAGATTGCATCCTCTAGACGGTGCTTCTTTTCGTTTAGTTCAACTTCGGTGTGTGCGCCAACCTTGATCACACAAACTCCACCGGCAAGCTTTGCCAAACGCTCCTGCAACTTTTCCTTATCCCAGGAAGAGTCGCTGTTTTCGATCTCCTTGCGAAGTTCAGAAACACGAGCCACAACAGCTGCCTTATCGCCTGCTCCATCAACAATTGTTGTTGCATCTTTAGTAACAACAACGCGACGTGCCTTTCCAAGATCTTCAAGCGTTACTCCATCAAGCTTCATTCCAAGCTCTGTAGAAATTACCTGTCCACCTGTAAGAATTGCGATGTCCTGAAGCATTGCCTTACGACGATCTCCAAAACCTGGCGCTTTAACTGCAGCTGAAGCAAACACTCCACGCATGCGGTTAACAACTAGGGTTGAAAGTGCTTCACCTTCGATGTCTTCAGCGATGATCAATAGTGGCTTTGATGTCTGGGCAACCTTTTCAAGCAATGGCAATAGATCAGCCAGCGCAGAAATCTTGTTAGCCGAAATCAACACGTAAGCATCCTCAAGGATTGCCTCCATGCGATCTTGATTTGTGACGAAGTATGGCGAGATGTAGCCCTTGTCGAACTGCATTCCTTCTGTGAATTCAAGATCTAGTCCAGTTGTTGATGCTTCTTCAACTGTGATGACTCCATCTTTACCAACACGGTCCATAGCTTCAGCAATTAGGTCGCCGATTGCACGATCTTGTGCAGAAATAGTTGCAACATCTGCAATCTGTGGCTTTCCATTAACTGGCGTTGCCTGCTCGCGAAGTTTCTCTGAAACCGCTGCTACGGCTGCTTCGATACCCTGCTTGATATCCATTGGCTGGGCACCTGCTGCAAGGTTACGAAGTCCTTCTTTAACCATTGCTTGAGCAAGAACAGTTGCTGTTGTAGTTCCATCACCTGCGACATCATTTGTCTTTGTCGCAACTTCCTTAACTAACTGCGCTCCCATGTTTTCTGCAGGATCTGAAAGTTCGATTTCCTTTGCAATTGTCACACCATCATTTGTAATGATCGGTGCGCCAAAAGACTTTGCAATAACTACGTTACGACCCTTAGGTCCAAGAGTTACTTTTACTGTGTCAGCAAGAATGTTGACACCGCGCTCCATAGCGCGGCGTGCTTGCTCATCAAATTGAAGACTCTTTCCCATTTACTTCTCGATTACAGCGAGAATGTCGCGAGCTGAAAGAACGAGTAGATCTTCTCCACCGTGCTTGATTTCAGTTCCGCCGTACTTGCTGTAAAGAACTACATCGCCAACCTTGACATCCATTGGAACGCGTACGCCGTCATCAAAGCGACCTGGGCCTACTGCGATAACAGTGCCTTCCTGTGGCTTCTCTTTTGCTGTATCTGGAATAACAAGACCTGATGCTGTTGTTGTCTCAGCCTCATTTGTCTTGATAACAATGCGATCTTCGAGTGGCTTTACTGCCATGGTGTGCTCCTTCTAGGTTTTTACCTTTTGGTTTCCTCGTGCGGCTCGAATTAGCAGACTCGGGCCGTGAGTGCTAACGCAAACTCTAGGCGGGCTATTCCCCGTGGGCAAATCCAGATCTAGAGGCTTACGAGGGTTACTGGCAGGCTGGAATCAGCGTCAAAGGCCACTGGGCTGGGCGTGCGGCCAGCTGAAACCATCAAAGAACCCAAGGCTGCGACCATCGCCCCATTATCGGTACATAAACCTGGGCTTGGAACCCGCAGCTGGATTCCCGCCTTATCGCACCGCTCCTGAGCCACGGCGCGAAGTCTGGAATTAGCCGCAACTCCGCCTGCGATCACAAGGGAATCAATCCCAGTTTGTTTACATGCTGCCAGTGCCTTTAACAAAAGCACATCAACGATTGCTTCTTGGAAGGAGGCTGCAACATCTGCTCGCGCATAATCTGGAGTTGCTTCTAGATATCTGGCTACTGCAGTTTTTAAACCTGAGAAAGAAAAATCAAATGGTCGGGTCTGCCAATCATTTGATGTTGTTAGTCCTCTTGGAAAATCAATGGCGCTCGCATTTCCATCATGGGCCAGTTTGTCTATTGCAGGACCGCCCGGGAAACCTAACTTCATTACGCGCGCAATTTTATCGAAAGCTTCGCCTGCTGCATCATCCATAGTTTCGCCAAGTTTTGTAATAGACCCGGTGATGTCATCAACTTGTAGTAATGATGAATGTCCACCGCTTACCAATAAGGCAATTGTTGGATCAAGTGGCTTGTCATGAGTTAAGTAATCAACGCTTACATGTGCAGCCAAATGGTTTACCGCATAGATTGGTTTATTTAATCCCAGGGCTAAACCTGCGGCCGAGCCAACTCCGACCAAGAGCGCTCCAACTAATCCAGGTCCACCAGTTACGGCAACTGCATCAATATCTTTTAGTGAAATCTTTGAATCTTTAAGCGCTTGGTGCAAAGTTGGAATCATTGCTTCTAGATGCGCACGACTTGCGATTTCAGGAACTACTCCCCCAAAACGTGCATGCTCTTGAACACTTGATGCGATTACGTTAGCCAGCAAAGTGCGGCCACGTACAATGCCAACAGCTGTTTCATCACAAGAAGTTTCAATTCCTAAAACAATGGGTTGGCTCATGACAGATCCAATCGCATCACCAAAGCATCTAAGCCTGCACCAAAGTAATCCTTGCGAATGTTTAGCTTTGAATATCCCAAAGATTCATATAAACCAATGGCCTCAGAGTTATCCACTTTGACTTCAAGCATCATGGCGATTGAGCCTTGCGCGGTAGCCCAGTCGGTAATCATCGCCATTAACTGGCGCGCAATGCCTTTGCCACGTTGGGCAGGAATAACCCCCACAGTTAGTACATCAGCTTCTGCGCCTCCTGGTGCGAAAACACCGGCATATCCAATGATGTTTTGCTCTGCATCTATCGCAACAACAAAATGGCGGGTTGGGCTAGAAAACTCTTCTTTGTATTGGGAAGCAGACCACGGTGAATATGGAAACAGCTCTTTATCCAGAGACACAAAAACTGGAAGATCAAAGGCGTTAGCTTGGCGATAAGTAATCATCTGTCCGCCGTTGCTACTGCATCAGGTCTACGTAAATAAATTGGCTCGGTGATATTGCCCGGCAAATTGACCAATGACACCATGTCCGGAAAAAGATCTGCGTGAATTGGCGCGCCCGTGACATCTGCCGGAAAATTAACAGCAGGCTGGCCAACTCGAACACCATTTGTATAGCGAGCCCAGTAAACCTCTTTGCGACGCGCATCAACGGTGATGATGAAATCATCTTCCTTAATCTGCGTGGCAATTGCATCCAAAGAACAAACACCACGCACGGGTATTTCGCGGGCTAGCGCAAAACTTTGTGCAAAGGCGATTCCTACCCGTAGCCCAGTAAAAGGTCCTGGGCCCATTCCAACAACAACTTGATCAACATCGCTGATCGCTAATGCTTCTTGAACTAATGCGGGTAAGGATGGACCGTGTGCGGTTGCTCCATCTCGAAAACCGCTATACACAACGGTGCCATTTTCAATAATTGCCACACTTGTTCGTGAAGTTGAAGTGTCAATCGCTAAAACTTTGCTCATAGTGAAAACCCTGCCCAGCGTGAACCGATGGGGTTAACGTCAACTTTTCTCACGTCATCGCTTCGATCCAAAGTGATTTCAAGGCGATCCTCACTTAGTCGTGCTGATTCAGCACCGCCCCATTCGATCACAGTAATTGAATTGGCAATGTCTAGATCTAAATCATCTAAGTAAAGATTGGGGTTTTCAGAATCCACTAAACGGTAGGCATCAA
>JBIKSX010000002.1:0-76066 GCA_044348405.1 Candidatus Planktophila sp. | reverse complement strand
CGCTTTTCTTCATCCCGCCAGTGGTCATCGCTCATTTCATTGCCACCTAAGGAAAACCAGGCAATGTCTTTTCTGTTAGTGCCTTTATCGACCGCGCCAGTAAAGAACTCTGATGCAACATCTGCCAAGTAGGTATCTCTTATCTGGGCAAGGGATTTAACAGTGCTTAAAATGTCTTTCTGTTCTGCATTTAGTTTCCAGGGCAAAGCCCAGCCACTGTTGAATGCTGCGTCGCCAACTTGGCTGTCATTAAGTGGCAGTGAGTAAGCGTTGTTGGAACCATTTTGTGTTCTGCTTACCTCATCACCCATATTGAGCATTGGCACACCTGATGAAAGCATTAAAGTTGCCAATAAAGATTTTTTGAGCCGATGACGAATTTCTTGAATGCGGGGATCATCACTTTCGCCCTCATGGCCAACGTTCCACGAACGGTTGGAGTCATTCCCATCAACATTGTTTTCTAAGTTAGGCAGATTGTGTTTTTCGTTATAAGTGACCATGTCATGGATTGTGAAACCATCATGAGCTGCAACAAAGTTAATTGATGAGGTTGGGCCACGATAGTGAAAAATATTGCTAGAGCCACTGATGCTTGATGCAATATCTGAAACACCTTCACCGAATCCACGAGCTAAGTCGCCCAACCAGAATTGGCGAATGGAATCACGGTAAGCGTCATTCCATTCGCGCCAAGGATGAGGGAAATCGCCTAACGAATACCGTGAAATATCCCAGGGCTCAGCGATCATCTTGAAGTTTCGAAGCACGGAATCTGCACCGATGGCAGCCATGAGCGATGAATTAAAAGCACTATCACTTGTGTACAAAGCGGTGGTGAGATCAAAACGGAAGCCATCAACACCAATTATTTCAATCCACCAACGCAAAGAATCAATAATTTGGCGCACCGAATGTGGCTTGCTTGCGGCAAAAGTATTTCCGCAGCCTGTTACATCTACATAATTGCCATACGAATCTTGTCGGTAATACGCATGTCCATCAATACCTTTATAAGAAAGTGTGGGCCCAGCTATTCCACCTTCTGCAGTGTGGTTGTAGACAACATCTAAAATCACTTCGATACCAGCAGCGTGCAATTGATCAACCGACCACTGGAGCTCTGAAATCGGATCTGATGTCGATGCGTACTCTTTGTGGGGTGCGCTAAAAAGCAACGAGTTATATCCCCAATGATTCTTGCGGCCACGGCTGTAAATTGTTGGTTCAGTAATTGATTGTGCAATTGGCAAAAGTTCTAGCGCAGTAATTCCGATTGATTTCAAGTGTCCAATCGTGCTGGGGTGACCAAGAGCTTTATAACTTCCCCGTTCAATCTCAGGAATCTCTTGGTTGAATGCAGTTAAGCCCTTCACATGTGCTTCGTAAATGACTGTCTTTGCCCAAGGAACCAGTGGACGATTGATCTGGCGAACCGTGTGAGAAGTTACAACCGAATATGGAACTTTTCCTGCGCTGTCACGAGAATCTTTTTCCTTCAGATCTCCATTGCCTTGAGCATCTAGTGCAACATGGCTATAAATTTCTGGCGAATAAACGACATCACCATCGATTACATGGGCATATGGATCGAGCAATAACTTTGCTTCGTTAAATCGCATTCCATATTCGGGTATCCACGGGCCATAGACGCGGTATCCATAGCGTTGGCCTGGACGAACACCGGCAAGGTAGCCGTGCCAAATTGGTCCGTTGCGATGAGACAAGGCATAGCGGGTCTCGACAAACTTTCCATTAACCTCATTAAACAGGCAGAGCTCAATGGCATCTGCGGCGTTGCTCCAGATCGCAAAGTTGGTCCCACCATCGGTGACGGTTGCACCAAGGGTTCGCGGATCTGCAGGAAGCATGGTGGGTATCTTGCCGTGGATGGCAGGAAAAGGTGGGGTTTTGCCGGTGTGATTGAAGTAGCCAATTGGGGTTACTCACCAGTAACCTTTGGGTATGAAAATCGCCGTTTGCGTAAAGCAGGTCCCGGATTCATGGGCTGAAAAGAAGATGGTCAATGGAATTCTCGACCGTGAAAATGTAGATGCGGTTTTGAATGATCTTGATGAATACGCCGTTGAAGAAGCACTGCGCATTGCAGAAGCACATGGTGGAAATGAAGAAGGCGGCCCAAACACAGTAACCGTCATTTCTATGGGACCGGAGCGTGCGACCGAGGCGGTTCGTAAAGCACTTTCAATGGGTGCAAATGATGCAATCTTGATTACCGATTCAAAACTTGCTGGTGCGGATGCGCTCGCAACATCTGCTGTCCTTGCGGCGGTAATTGAAAAAGGCGGATTTGATCTTGTTGTTTGTGGAACAGAATCAACTGATGCCCGCATGAGCGTTGTTCCGGCCATGTTGGCAGAGCGCCTCAATGCTGCGCAGTTAACTTTTGCATCTAAGGTCGACGTAGATCCAGCTGCGCAAAAAGTTTCTATTACCCGTGTAACCGAAGCTGGCGTAGATGAAATGCATGCGCAGTTCCCATGTGTAATTTCTGTGGTTGAAAAGATTAACGAGCCACGTTACCCATCATTTAAGGGAATTATGGCTGCTAAGAAAAAAGTGATTGATAGTAAAGATTTGGCTGCCGTTGGTATCTCCGTTGATTCAGCTTGGTCACTAGTGGCAGATTCTTCTCCACGTCCACCACGCGCAGCCGGAATCAAAGTTACTGATGACAACGCGGCAGAACAAATGGTTTCATTCCTAGCAGAAAAGAAGTTGATATGAGCAATGTATTGATTTTGGCTGACTTTATTAGTTCAAAAGCCACAAAGACCAATGCAGAGTTAGCAACAGCTGGTGCACGTATCGGTGAAGTCACAGCCGTTGTTCTGGCCCCTGCTGGAAAAGGTGCAGCAATGGCTGCCGACATCAACAAGGGACCAGTAAGTAAAGTCGTTGTTGTTGAATCCGACGCATTTGTTACCAATGGCGTTGCCGCAGTTGCGGACGTGCTTGCCCAGATTATCACTGCGCAATCACCAGCAGCTGTTTTGATTGCATCTCATGCTTTTGGCAAAGAGGTAGCGGCTCGTACTGCAATCAAGAGTGGCTCCGGAATCATCACTGATGCCGTTGATGTTTCAGCAGATATCACTGCAACTCAGCTAGTTTTTGGTGGATCGACAACGGTTCACTCAAAGGTTTCGCACGGAACTCCAATCATTACTGTGCGCCCTAATTCAATTGATGCAAATATTGCTGCTGCAACTCCTTCCATAGAAACTCTTTCACTTCAAGTTTCAGATGCATCCAAGAAAGCAACGGTTACTTCAACACAACCTCCAGTTCAGGGTGGACGTCCAGAACTAACAGAAGCAAACATTGTTGTTTCAGGTGGTCGCGGAACTAACGGAGATTTCTCTGCAGTAGAAGGTTTTGCAGATTCGCTTGGAGCTGCTGTTGGCGCATCACGCGCGGCAACTGATGCGGGCTGGTATCCACATTCATACCAAGTGGGACAAACAGGCAAAACAGTTAGCCCTCAGCTCTATGTCGCGTGTGGAATTTCAGGAGCGATCCAGCACCGCGCAGGTATGCAGACAAGTAAGACCATCGTTGTAATCAATAAAGATCCTGAAGCGCCATTGTTTGAAATCGCAGATTTCGGCGTAGTTGGGGACTTGTTTGCCGTTCTACCAAAGGCAACGGAAGGCGTTAAAGCCCGCAAGTCATAGACTTAGGCCCGTGCCTTCAATCTATGTAGACCATGCCGCAACGACACCACTGTCGCCTGCCGCATTTAAGGCAATTACTTCGCAACTTCAAGAATTAGGTAATCCTTCAAGTCTGCACACCCATGGCCGCGCTACCCGTAAATCTTTAGAGGATGCGCGCGAATCTATTGCCCGCGAAGTTGGGTCCCTAGCATCTGAAGTTATTTTCACCGCATCCGGAACTGAAGCAAACAACATAGCGCTCAAGGGTTTGTGGTGGAATGGAAAAGCGCACGGCAAAACAGTCGTTGTGATTTCTGCCATTGAACACCATGCAATTTTGGATCCTGCACATTGGCTCAAAACGCATGAAGGCGCCGAAGTAATTCTTGTTCCAGTCGATATTCATGGTGTTATTGACCTTGAGTTTCTGAGCGATTTGATTTCTAGACGTTCAGCAGAAATCGCTGTGATCTCGATTATGCATTCAAATAATGAAACCGGCGTTATTCAACCGATTCGCGAAGTCGTAGCTATGGCTGGACAGATTCCAGTACACACCGATGCGGTGCAAAGTTTCAAAAAAGTGCCGTTGTCCTACAAAGAGCTTGGTGTAACTGCATTAACTTTAAGCGCGCACAAAGTTGGGGGACCATTGGGAATTGGTGCTTTGATTTTGCGTCGCGCGTATGAAATTCCGGCTTTGCTTCATGGCGGTGGACAAGAGCGCGAAATTCGAAGCGGTACTTTAAACGCGCCAAGCATTGTTGCTTTTGCGGCAGCATCGTCAGAGACCTACCCAAGTGCTGCCGTTGAAACTCTTCGTGACAATTTTATTCAAGCACTTGGTAAAGCAATCCCAGATGCCTACATCAATGGGGGAGCAAGTAAGCGCTTGCCAGGAATAGTAAATGTGACTTTTCCGGGGACACAGAGCGACACCTTGCTATTGCTTTTAGACAACGCACATGTTTCAGCCTCAACTGGTTCGGCATGTAGCGCAGGTGTACATGAAGCAAGTCATGTACTGCTGGCGATGGGACATAACGAAACAACCGCTCAGTCATCCTTACGCTTTTCATTCGGGGCCGGATCTACGCAAGCAGATGTGGATTTTGTAATGTCAGTGCTGCCCGATGTAATTGTCCGAGGACGGGCGGCTAACAACATATGAAATTAATCGCAGCAATGAGCGGTGGAGTTGATTCAGCAGTTGCCGCTGCCCGCGCAGTCGAAGCCGGGCATGATGTTATTGGAGTTCACTTAGCGCTGGCTGCAAACCCACAAAAGTATCGATCAGGTGCGCGTGGATGTTGCACCATTGAAGATTCACATGATGCGCGCAGAGCTGCCGATGTCATTGGTATCCCTTTCTACATTTGGGATATGGCAGAAGAATTCCATGATGGTGTTGTTGAAGATTTCCTAGCTGAATATTCTGCTGGCAGAACTCCAAATCCATGTTTGCGTTGTAATGAAAAGATTAAGTTTGCAGCGGTTTTAGATCGTGCACGTGCGATGGGCTTTGATGGTGTTGTCACTGGCCACTATGCGCGCACCGAAATTGGTCCAAGCGGAAAAACTTTGCATAGAGCAGTTGATCATTCAAAGGATCAGTCCTATGTTTTATCTGTTTTAACGATCGAACAAATTAATGGTGCAATCTTTCCTTTAGGGGACACCACAAAAGTAGACATCCGTGCCGAAGCAGAACGCCGAGGTTTAGCTGTTGCGCAAAAGCCCGATAGTCACGACATTTGCTTTGTGCCATCAGGTGATAACGCTGGTTGGCTGCGAGATCGACTGGGCAGTGAAGTTGGGCCAATCGTTGATCAAGATGGAAATAAAATTGGCGAACACAAAGGCGCATACACCTACACAATTGGTCAGCGAAAAGGTTTAGGCCTGACGGTACCAACGGCAGATGGTTCACCGCGCTTTGTATTAAAGATCGAACCGGTAACAAACACTGTTGTGGTTGGTGCGCGTGAAGATTTAGCAATCACGACAATGCGTGGTGAACGCCCAGTGTGGTGTGGCCCGGCAGTTACATCTGAACCTCAGCAAGGTTTTGTACAAGTGCGTGCTCATGGCGCTGCATTGCCATGCACCTACTTCTTTGACGGAACCCTTCTTGTAGCCACTTTGGATCAGCCATTGCTGGGACTTGCGACCGGGCAAGCGATGGTTATTTATGATGGTGATCGCGTCGTGGGGTCGGCAACAATTTGTGAGACACAATGAACAGCAAAGCCCGTCACCGTATGACCGAGCTGATCAATGAAATCCGTGATCACCAGTTTAAGTATTACGTTTTAGATCAACCAACAATTACAGATGCACAGTTTGATGAATTGCTGCGCGAGTTACAGGGACTAGAAGATAAGAATCCAGAGCTACGTGAACCCGATTCGCCAACGCAGCATGTGGGTGGGGGATTTTCGACCCAATTTGAACAGCGCGATCACATCGAAAAGATGATGAGCTTAGATAATGTTTTTGATTCAGATGAGTTATCACAATGGTTTGATCGGGTCGAAAAAGAGATTTCACAACCACAGTATTTGTGCGAGGTAAAAGTCGATGGCCTGGCTATTAACTTAACCTACGAAAACGGCGTGCTTGTCCGAGGTTTGACTAGAGGTAATGGTGTTACTGGCGAAGACGTGACCCTTAATGTGAAAACGATTAAGAATTTGCCTCATCAATTAAAGGGTGATTCTATTCCAACTTTGATAGAAGTCCGCGGTGAAGTTTTCTTTCCGATAGCTGCATTTAATGAACTCAATGACTCATTAGAAGAAGCCGGCAAGCAGCTATTTGCTAATCCACGAAATGGTGCCGCGGGTTCACTTCGTCAAAAAGATCCACGAGTTACTGCCTCCAGACCACTTTCTGTTGTTGTACATGGCGTTGGCGCGCGCGATGGCATTTCATTTGAGTCTCAAAGTGGTGCCTACCAAGTGCTAAAGAGTTTAGGTTTACCAACCAGTGATCGCTTTAAAGTCTGTGGTTCGCGCACAGATGTTCAAAAATTTATTCAATTTTATGCAGACCATCGCCATGACGTGGAACACGAAATTGATGGCGTCGTCATTAAGGTTGATTCTTTGTCTCAACAAGCTCAGCTCGGCTTTACTTCACGAGCTCCAAAATGGGCAATTGCATATAAGTACCCACCAGAAGAAGTAACGACGGTATTACTAGACATTAGAGTCAGCGTCGGAAGAACCGGCAGAGTTACACCTTTTGCATATATGGAACCTGTAAAAGTTGCTGGATCTACAGTTACAAATGCAACCTTGCATAACGCCGAAGAGATTGTTCGTAAAGGCGTCTTAATTGGGGACACCATCGTTATTCGTAAAGCTGGGGATGTAATCCCAGAAGTACTCGGTCCCGTACTTGATAAGCGCAAAGGAACAGAGCGCGCATTTGTTATGCCAACACATTGTCCAGAATGCGGCGATGAACTTCGTGCCATGAGCCAAGGCGATGTTGATATCCGTTGCCCAAATACTCAAAGTTGCCCGGCACAACTAAGAGAGCGCATTTATTACATAGGTTCGCGCGCGGCTCTAGATATTGATGTTCTAGGGTATGAAGCCGCAATTGCCTTGCTAGATGCCAAGATAATCAAAGATGAGTCAGATCTTTTTGATCTGACTGCAGAAAAACTTGTTACTTCAACTTTCTTTACCAAGAAGGATGGAACACCTGCTGCAAATGTAGATAAGTTATTGGCGGCATTAGAAGATGCAAAGAATCGTCCACTGTGGCGGACATTAGTTGCGCTCTCTATCCGCCACGTTGGCCCAACCGCTGCGCAAGGTTTAGCAACTGCGCTTGGTTCAATCAAATCGATTTCAGAAGCTAGCGCCGAAGATTTAGCAGATATAGATGGTGTTGGACAGATCATCGCCGAATCTATTGTCGAATGGTTTGGCGTGAAGTGGCACAAAGAGATTATTTCCAAGTGGGAAAAGGCCGGCGTGTGCATGGTTGTTCAACAGAGTGAACAATTGCCGCAAACATTGGCAGGGCTTACCTTTGTTGTCACCGGTGGACTAGAAACTTTTACCAGAGATGGAATTTCAGAAACTATTACCGCCCATGGTGGAAAGCCATCCTCATCCGTTTCAAAGAAAACCGACTATTTGTTAGTAGGAAGTGACCCGGGTTCAAAACTGGCAAAAGCACAGGAATTAGGTGTGCCAGTAATCGATGAAGCCAGATTTAAAGAGCTATTGGCGGGTAAGTAGTAGTATTCCATCCATGATGATTCTTGCCAGCGAGGTTACTCGCGAACTTCCAGCCTCACCACTGTTTTTCGGTGTCTTCACATTTGTTGTGATGTCGCTTTTTCTTTATTTAGTACTTCGCCTAGACCGAGACTAATTTGTCCCGAGTAGGTATTTACGGAGGAACTTTTGATCCGATTCATCTGGGTCACCTGCATGTAATTACCCAATTGTTTGAAAAAGATTTAGTAGATCAGTTATTGGTTATTCCGGCAGGCGTTCCGCTTCTTCGAGAAAATGCTCCAATTGCAACTGGGCAACAAAGACGCACCATGTGCCAATTAGCTTTAGCTGATTTGCCGGCAGAAATTGCATCCAAGGTTCAGGTCAATCCCATTGAAATACTTCGAACCGGTCCAAGCTATGCAATCGATACCGTTGAAGCGGTTGCCCAAAATTATCCAGATGACACCATCGTTTTAGTCATTGGCCAAGATGCCGCAGAGAAATTGAATCAATGGCACCGCATTGACGAATTACGGGAAATGGTCGAATTCTTAATCATTGCAAGACCTGGATTTACAGGCGATGGGGTTGATATCGGAGCTTTAAATGTTGCAGCAACCACAATTCGCCAAGGTTTGAGCGCAGATGTTTCGTCATCAGTGGCCGCATTTATACGGGAGAATAACCTCTATGACAATTAGCAGCAGAACTTTAGAGATTACCCAAGTGGCCGCCAAAGCTGCAATCGACAAGATCGCAGTAGATGTTGTGGCGCTAGATCTTTCAGATCAATTAGTTCTGAGTGAAGTTTTCTTGATTGCAACTGGTAACAATGAAGCACAAGTTGATGCAATTGCCGATGAAGTTGAACGCCAATTGGCAGCAATTGGTGACAAGCCGATTCGCCGTGAGCATGGCGCTGAATGGATTTTGTTGGATTATTCAGATTTAGTTGTTCATGTACAAAGCGCTGAACTTCGCAAGTACTACATGCTGGATCGTTTATGGAATGACTGCCCAACAATTGAGTTAGAAGCAGTGAGGGCCTCGCTTGGCCGCTAATCGCGTTCTTTTGTGGCGTCACGGCCAAACTGATTGGAATGTTGTAAACCGCTTTCAAGGTCATTCAGATATTGACCTTAATCAAGTAGGTCGCTTCCAAGCACAACATGCAGCCCAAATTCTTGCCGGTATGAAGCCAACCATGATTATTTCAAGTGATCTCGGACGTGCACGCGATACCGCGCAATCACTGGCAGATCTAACTGGCCTAACAGTTGCAATCGATGAAGATCTTCGCGAAACCAATGGTGGTTTGTGGGAAGGGAAAACTGGTGCTGAAAATCGCGCCGAAGATTTCCACAATTTTATTCGTTGGATTGATGGCGAAGATAATCCCGCAGGAACAACTGGAGAGCGACGCAGTGAAGTTGCTGACCGCGCAGTTCGCGCTATCAAGAAAGCGCTAGGGGATAAAACTGATCAATTGTTAGTTGTTACAACCCACGGTGGAACTGCTCGATGTATTTTGGGATCCTTGCTAGAACTTCCAATGTCTAAGTGGGGAGTTATTGGTGGACTATCTAATGCGTCTTGGTCGATTTTGGAACGTAATCCGCGACAGTGGAATTTGATTGAACACAATGCCGGCTCCATTCCAGAGCCTGTATACGGAGAAGAAAGTGGTGCAACTTCGCCATAAGGCTCTCCGCGCTAAATGCGGTAAGGTCTGCACTCGCACAAAAATCGGGGCTATAGCGCAGCTGGTAGCGCACCTGCATGGCATGCAGGGGGTCAGGGGTTCAAATCCCCTTAGCTCCACGTATGAATAACAACGTGAATGACGAGCGCGAGCACGCGGCATATGACTTTGCCTACGTGCAGGAAAAGTGGCTGCCTGTCTGGGATCAGCTACAACCATTTAAATCAGGTCGCGCAGATGACGCCCGTGAAAAGAAATATGTTTTGGACATGTTCCCTTATCCATCGGGTGATCTACATATGGGCCATGCCGAGGCTTACGCACTGGGTGATGTAATCGCTCGTTATTGGGCGCAAAAGGGTTTCAATGTCATGCACCCGATTGGTTGGGATGCTTTTGGTTTGCCCGCAGAAAACGCAGCAATCAAGCGCAATTCAGACCCAAGAATTTGGACGTATGAAAACATTGCGGTGCAGAAAGCATCGATGCGACGTTATGCATGTTCATTTGATTGGGATCGCGTTTTCAATACCTGCGACCCGGAATACTACAAATGGAATCAATGGTTATTCCTAAAGTTTTACGAACGTGGTTTGGCTTACCGCAAAGATTCAGCGGTTAACTGGTGCCCAGGTTGCCAAACCGTTCTAGCAAATGAGCAAGTAGTTGCAGGGCTGTGCGAGCGTTGTGATTCAACTGTCACCAAGAAGAAGTTGAATCAGTGGTATTTCAAGATCACTGATTATGCCGATCGTTTACTTGATGACATGGCTCAACTTGAAGGTAAGTGGCCTGACAAAGTTCTAACGATGCAGCGCAACTGGATCGGGCGCTCAACTGGTGCAAATGTTAACTTTGACATCGAAGGTCGCACTGAACCCGTAACGATTTATACAACCCGACCAGACACATTGTTTGGCGCAACCTTTATGGTTGTTGCAGTCGATAGCGAATTAGCTGCAGAACTTGTTCAAGGAACCGGCGTTGAAGCAGATTTTGCTAAGTATTTGGAAACTATTAAAGCTGCAAGTGATATTGATCGTCTTGCAACTGATCGCCCAAAGAGTGGTGTATTCCTTAATCGCTATGCCATCAACCCAGTAAACGGTGAAAAGTTACCTATCTGGGCCAGTGATTATGTTTTAGCTGATTATGGAACCGGGGCAATCATGGCTGTTCCTGCTCATGATCAACGTGACTTGGATTTTGCTCGTGCTATGAAACTTCCAGTTCGGGTAGTGGTTGAAACTGGAGAAGAAGATCCCAACGAAACAGGCGTTGCAACAGTAGGAGATGGAAAGTTAGTTAATTCAGAGCTTTTAAATGGCCTGAACAAAGCCGATGCAATTGCTGCGATTAACAAAAAGCTGGAATCAGATGGCAAGGGAAAAGCTGCCCGCAACTATCGTTTGCGTGATTGGCTAGTTTCACGCCAGCGCTACTGGGGAACTCCAATACCAATTATTCACTGTCCATCATGTGGTGAAGTTCCGGTGCCAGCAGATCAACTTCCGTTGACGCTGCCTGACGCAGAAGGTCTTGATTTAAAGCCAAAGGGAACTTCGCCATTGGGTGCTGCAACAGACTGGGTAAACGTGAAGTGCCCGAAATGTTCAGCTGATGCAAAGCGCGATACAGACACGATGGACACTTTTGTGGATTCTTCTTGGTACTACCTGCGCTATGCAGACCCAACAAATGCAACTGAACCATTTTCAAAGAAAGATGTAGATACGTGGTTGCCGGTAGATCAATATGTTGGTGGAGTAACCCACGCCATCTTGCATCTTTTATACAGCCGATTCTTTACTAAAGTATTAAACGATATGGGAATGGTCGATTTCAATGAGCCATTTACTCGGTTGCTTAATCAAGGAATGGTTGTGATGGATGGCTCTGCAATGTCTAAGAGTCGCGGCAACTTAGTCCGACTTTCAGATGAGTTAGAAAACCACGGAGTAGATGCGATTCGGTTGTCCATGGTTTTTGCTGGACCGCCAGAAGATGATGTTGATTGGTCAGATGTGTCACCATCTGGATCAGTTAAATTCTTGACCCGTGCGTGGAGATTGTCAGGTGATGTAACAAGTCCTGCAGGCGTTGATTTCGGTTCGGGCGATCTTGCTTTACGCAAAGCAACCCATAAGGCGTTACATGATGCTGGATTTGCGGTTGAATCTTTCCGCTTTAACGTTGCCGTTGCCCGAGTAATGGAACTAGTTAATGCAACACGTAAGGCAATTGACTCTGGTTGCGGCGCCGCCGACCCGGCGGTTCGCGAAGCGGTAGAAGCCATTGCAATCATGTTGTCACTAGTTGCACCTTTTACCGCTGAAGAAATGTGGGAACGATTAGGCCATAAACCATCTGTAGCACTTGCTGGCTGGCCTGCTGTTGATGAGAAGCTACTTGTGGCTGATGCAGTCACTGTTGTTGTGCAAATTAATGGCAAGATTAAAGACCGAATTGATGTTGCACCAACGATTACGGACGCCGAACTTGAGGCAGCCGCACTTGGCTTACCTAGCATTGTCGAAGCTTTGGCTGGTGCAACAATTAATAAGATCATTACCCGCGCTCCAAAGCTGGTAAATATCGTTATCAACAACTAGAAGCTGTTTTACATCTTGGCCATTGTGCCAAGTTCAGACTTGCTTCATGGAACAACTTCGCACTGCATTTGAATCTTTATCTCAATGGTGGTTTGACTTACATTATTCGCGGCATCAGAAAATAGCACTTGGAATAATTGCAGCAATCATTCTGATCTTTTCAGTATTTATTGTCCTTCGTGGAAACGCCCAGATGAACGTGGCTCCAGAAATAATTCCTATAACAATTTCAGAGCCAGAGATATTTGTAGATGTGACAGGAGCGGTAAACAGGCCCGGGGTTTATAGCCTTACCGGAAGATCTCGAGTGATAGATGCCATCAAAGCAGCCGGTGATAGCGCACCCGGTGCGGATTTAAGCACTATTAATTTAGCGCGCGTGCTCAATGACGGTGAGCAGATTTATGTTGATTCCGCGGTTATAAATAGTGCTGGGCAACGAGTAACTAAAAAGATTGCATCTGGTCCAATAAATATCAATCGTGCGACACTCAGGCAACTAGATGGCCTTGATGGTATCGGACCTGTCATTGCGGGCCGAATAATTGAGTATCGAAAGAAGAATGGCTCTTTTTTAACCATTGATGATCTTCAAAAAGTGAGCGGAATAGGTGCTGCCAAATTCGCACAGATCAAATCAAAAGTCAGAATTTAATTGATTATCGAGCCCTTGCCTTAGGAGGAGCCCTTTGGGCTGGAGCGTTGCTCCAAAGTGCAACTTCGCCCTGGAAAATATTTGCTTGTGCCTTAATTCTTGCAGTGGTTGCAATTGCTAGAAGTAAAAAGAGACTGACTCTTATAGTGCTGACAATTATGGTTGGTGCAGCAGCGATGTCTATGCGGCAAGTATCGCTTGAAAATTCGGCGATCGGTGAGTATTTCACGCAAGAGGTAGTTTTTTCCGCTCAAGTCAAAACTGATCCCAGTAAAACAGCTACCGGAAATTTCTCTTTCACTGCTCGATTATTGCAATTTACTGCACACGATAAAGTTTTTTCCTTACGAACTCCGGTACGAATTCTTACCAAAAAGCCGATTGAACTGCTTCCAGGCCAAACAATCTCTGGCATCGCAACTGTTTTAAAAAGCAAAGAATCAAGGGTGGCGGCATTATTTATTGTCAATGGTGCAATTACTGTTCAGACTCAGCCATCCTCTTGGGCCTCTGGGTTGGGAGCAATTCGCCAAGGGTTACGTGAAAATTCTGGCGATGGTGATGCGGGTGCCTTGATTCCAGGAATGGTGCTGGGGGACACCTCCAAGCAATCGCCTGAATTCAAAGAGGCGATGAAGCGTTCTGGCCTGACTCATTTGGTGGCAGTAAGTGGTGCGAACTTTGCGATTGTTTCAAGCTTTGTTTTGTGGTGCATGCAATTTCTAATTCGTCGAAAAAATGTACGAATAATTGCAACGGCGCTGACACTTATTTGCTTTATTGCTTTAGTTAGGCCATCACCATCGGTTTTGCGCGCTGCAGCAATGGCGGCAGTTCTACTTTCAGCTCAACTTGGTAAACGGGGATCAGATTCATTACCGGCTCTAGGTTTTGCAATCTGCGCAGTTGTGCTGGGAGATCCATGGCAAGCACGTGATGCAGGTTTTGCCCTTTCTGTTTTAGCAACTGCAGGATTGCTTTTGTTAGCCCCACGTATTGTGGAAAAACTGCCGACTCATAAGAAGTTAGCTGAGGCACTAGCCCCACCACTTGCAGCCATTGTTTTTTGCTCACCTATTCTTGTTTCACTTTCGGGATATTTATCGCCCATGAGTATTATCGCTAATTTACTGGCAGCACCTGCGGTTGCAATCATTACGGTATTTGGATTTATAGCAGCCCTACTTTCACCTTTTGCTCCCTGGCTTGCTCAGTTCATCATCTTTTTCATCCGCTTTCCTGCAGGTTTTATAACTGGCGTGGCTGCCTGGGTTGCAGCTTTTCCAGTCCTAACAATTCATAATGGCTGGCTCGGTTTTGGACTAGTGGCCTTGATTCTTGCCGCACTTTTTCTCTTTAAACACAATTGGAAGCAAAGTACTGCTGTACTTCTTATTCTTGTTTTCAGTTTAGGTTGGATTCAGCGATGGCCAGCTATTGATTGGCAGGTTGCACAGTGTGATGTGGGACAAGGCGATTCTCTTGTAATCAATCTTGGCTCACATCGGGCAATAGTGGTCGATGTTGGTCCAGATGCTGTTGCTGAAGACAAGTGTTTAAAGAATTTAGGAATCAAAGAAATTCCATTGCTCATTCTTTCTCACTTTCATGCTGACCACGTTGGTGGTTTACCTGGGCTTCTAAAACGTAGAAAGGTGCATCAGGTTTGGATCAGCAATAATTTGGAGCCAGAACTACAGAGCAGGATGGCGTTGAATTCCTTGAAGAAGTCACAGATTGTCACGGTACAAAAGGGTCTGACAACACAAGTAGGTGAAGTCAGATTAAAAGTTCTGTGGCCGGAAGCAACGACAAAAGTATTTGAAGAATTACCAGGTGAGGGATCTGCGATCAACAATTCAAGTATTGCGGTGTTTGCACAAACTTCTGATTGGAGTCTTTTCTCAGCGGGTGATCTTGAACCACCGGCACAACACGAAATGATTAATTTAGTTGGACCGGTGGATATTTATAAGCTTTGTCATCACGGATCTAAATATCAAGATGAGGGATTGATGAAGGCTTTGTCCGCGCAAATTGCGCTGATCAGCGTGGGGGCAAAGAATCCATATGGCCATCCGGCCAAAGAAAGCATCGACTCACTGACTAGACTTGGAACACAGGTTTTTCGGACAGATACGGATGGCGCGATAGCAGTTACCGCACGCGCTCACCATCTTCGAGTCCGCAAAAGCAAAGGTAGGATTAAATTGTTTTACTGGAGCTAGGGAGGCAAGAGATGAACGCTTTTTACTTGATCCTTGGCTCTGAATCCGCACTTGCAGATCGCGCGTTGACCAAGATCAACGCCCAACTTAAAGAGCAAAAGTGTGAAGTGACCACTTTGTTTGCCGCCGACACAATCGTTGGCGACATTGCTGATGCGTTAGCACCTTCATTATTTTCTGAAAGGCGCGCACTGATTATTCGTGACCTTCAAGATTTACCTGAAGATAATCGAGATGAGATAACTAGGTATCTAGAACAACCCGACGCATCAACTACGGTAATTTTTGTTCATAAAGGTGGCGTCAAAGGTAAAGCCTTACTTGATGCAATAAAAAAGGCGAAGCCCGAATTAATTCTGTGTGATCCACTAAAAAAGGAAGCAGAAAAAGAAGAGTTTGTTAAATCTCTCTTTCTAGATCTTGGACGTAAAGCTTCAACAGGAGCAGTAGCAGCATTGGTGGGCGCGCTTGGTAATGATCTTCGTGAATTACAAGGTGCGGTTGGGCAAATTGCCGCGGATGCACCATCAGGATTGATTGATGAAGCAATAGTTGATAAGTATCACCAAGGTCGAATCGAAACGACTGGTTTTGATGTGGCCGATGCAACCCTTGAAGGCAATCTTTCTGCTGCACTTATTTCTTTGCGCAGCGCACTAGAAACTGGCACCGATCCGGTAATGATTACTAGTGCTATCGCATCCTCATTGCGTTCCTTGGCAAAAGTGTCAGGTGCTAATCGCAATCAGAAATCCTTTGAGCTAGCTGGCCAATTGGGCATGGCTCCATGGCAGATTGATAAAGCCCGCAGACAGCTAATCCGCTGGAGTCCGGCCCAAATTGCTGATGCCGTAGGGGCGATTGCCCAAGCAGATGCCGAAGTTAAGGGTGCGGCCAGTGACCCCATATATGCGCTCGAAAAGGCTGTGACCAGGATCGTTCAATCGTAATTTGACCGCTACGCACACGCTTGCGTACGCTTACCCTCTGCCTACGGACCTCAATTAGGTCAAGGCTTAGAAGATGAACTGGAGTAACACGTGTACGCAATCGTTAAAGCTGGCGGCCGCCAGGAGAAGGTCGCAGTTGGCGACACAGTAATCGTTGATCGTATCGACGCTGCTGCTGGTGCAACTGTTTCATTTCCTGCCCTGCTCGTAGTAGATGGTGCAGCTGTTACAACAGATCCAAAGGTTTTGTCAGGGGTTAAGGTAACTGGCGAAGTTCTTGAAGAACTTAAGGGACCAAAGATCGATATCTTGCGTTACAAGAACAAGACAGGTCACCGTCGTCGCCAGGGATTCCGTGCGCAACTGACTCGTGTAAAAATTACCGCCATCAACGGCGCGAAGTAAGGGAGACGAAGTAAATGGCAAGTAAGAAGGGTGTCTCCTCGACACGAAACGGTCGCGATTCCAATCCACAGTACCTTGGTATCAAGCGTTTCGGCGGACAAGAAGTTAATGCAGGCGAAATTCTAGTTCGCCAGCGCGGAACACATTTTCACCCAGGCAAGAACGTAGGTCGCGGTAAGGATGACACTTTGTTTGCACTAGCTGCAGGCGTTGTTGAATTCGGTCGCGCTCGCGGACGCCGTGTAGTGAATGTGGCTCCGGTAGCTTAATTTTAGGTTTCTTGTAAAAGAGCGAGCCGTAATCATGCGGCTCGCTTTTTTCATTCAGTACGGTTTTTATTTGAAGCAAACAGGAAGGGAGTCACACAGTGACAACATTTGTTGATCGCGTAACTCTCTATGCCATTGCCGGAAAAGGTGGCGATGGATGTGTTTCAGTTAAGCGCGAAAAATTTAAACCACTAGGTGGCCCTGATGGTGGAAATGGTGGACGTGGCGGAGATGTAATTTTGGTTGTAGATCCAAACGTTACAACTTTGCTTGATTTTCATCATTCTCCTCACCGCAGAGCAACATCTGGGCATCAGGGTTATGGGGATCGTAAAGATGGTCACCAAGGTGAAGATTTGATTCTTGGTGTTCCTAACGGAACTGTTGTCTACGATTCCAATGGCGAACAAATTGCAGATTTAATTGGCACCGGAACAACATTTAGTGCTGCGCAAGGTGGCTTTGGTGGTTTGGGAAATTTAGCGCTGTCTTCTTCTAAACGTCGCGCACCAGGTTTTGCTTTATTGGGCGAGCCAGGTGAAGAACGTACATTAATTTTGGAACTAAAAAGCGTTGCAGACATTGCTCTGGTTGGATTCCCAAGTGCTGGAAAATCATCCTTAATTGCTGCAGTTTCTGCGGCTCGACCAAAGATTGCTGATTATCCTTTTACAACCTTGGTTCCAAACTTGGGTGTTGTTCAAGCAGGTGAAACACGTTTCACCGTTGCAGATGTTCCAGGACTTATTCCAGGTGCATCACAAGGTAAGGGATTAGGTCTTGAATTCCTTCGTCACGTAGAAAGATGTGTAGCACTTGTGCATGTGCTTGATTGCGGAACCTTAGAAACTGACCGAAATCCTGTGGCAGATCTTGAAGCAATTGAAAATGAATTAGCTTTGTACGGCGGTCTTGAGGACCGTGTTCGAATTGTTGCGCTGAACAAAATTGATTTACCTGACGGCCAAGCGATGGCAGATATGGTTGAACAGGAATTACGTGACAAGGGATATGACGTGTATCCAGTATCGGCAGCTTCTCGCGCAGGACTTCAGGATTTGATTTATGCAATGGGACGTTTAGTGCAGAAAAACCGTGCTGACGCAGGCGTACAAGAACGCACTCGCATCATCTTGCGTCCAGTCGCAGTTGATGATTCTGGCTTCTTGGTCAATGCAAATGCAGATGGTTCATTCACAATTCGTGGCAAGAAGGTAGAACGTTGGGTTCGCCAAACTAACTTTAAGAATGCCGAAGCAATCGGCTATCTTGCAGATCGCCTTGCACAACTTGGAGTAGAAAAAGAGTTGTACAAGAAGGGCGCAGTTGCCGGAAGCGAAGTTCGTATTGGCGATGGCGATACTGAAGTTATCTTTGATTGGGAGCCAACCATCGAAGCTGGCGCTGAACAATTGGCGGGCCACCTACATCGCCGCGGTGAGGATTCACGTCTTGAATCAACCTGGAATATGCCTGAGCGTATTGAAGATGTTTTAACTGAAGAAGAAATCGCCAAGCAGTGGGAATACAACGTTGTTGACCCTCACACACCTAAACTTTCAGCACCGATAATTACTGATGAAGATCTAAAGGATGGAGATGACAAGTGAGCCGAGCGCAGATTTCCTCTGCAAAACGCATCGTCATCAAGATTGGTTCCTCCTCTCTTACCGGTAAAGCCGGATCGGCACTTGATGCCACGGCCGTTAACAAACTGGTAGATGTTGTTGCCGCCTGTAAAAAACGTGGCGCAGAAGTAGTCGTAGTTTCTTCAGGTGCTATTGCTGCTGGTTTGGCTCCACTGGGATTAACAACTCGCCCTAAAGATCTTGCAACACAGCAAGCCGCCGCATCAGTTGGCCAAGGTTTGTTAGTTGCTCAATACACACAAAGTTTTGCTCGCCATGCAATTACCGCTTCACAGGTTTTGCTTACTACCGAAGATGTGGTCCGACGTTCACATTATCAAAATGCACAGCGAACTTTATACAAACTTCTCCAGCTTGGTGTTGTTCCAATCATTAATGAGAATGACTCTGTTGGAACTCAAGAAATTCGCTTTGGCGATAATGATCGACTGGCGGCTTTAGTTGCCTTGTTGATTGGTGCAGACTTACTGGTTTTAGTTTCCGATATTGATGCTCTATATGATGCTCCTCCGACACAAGCTGGCGCACAGAGAATTCATGAGGTCTCAAATGTTGCAGATATTGAGGGCGAAACATTAGGTGGAGCAGGATCGGCCGGAGTAGGTAGCGGGGGAATGGTTACCAAGGTTGAAGCGGCTCGAATTGCCACATCTGCCGGTATCCCAATGCTGCTTACTTCACTTGAAGATTCCGATAAAACTCTCGCTGGCGAAAAATTTGGAACACATTTTCATGCGCACGCTAGTAAAACGACATCTCGTTTATTGTGGCTTGCTCATGCAACAAAGTCGCAAGGAAAGTTGATTCTCGATGCTGGCGCAGTAACTGCAATTTTAGAGCGTGGAGTTTCCTTGCTACCTGCTGGAGTTACTGCAGTTCAAGGCGATTTTATTGCTGGTGACGCAGTCGAGCTTGTCGGACCAGATGGCGCAGTAATTGCACGTGGCCTTGTCGCTTTTGATTCAGTTGATCTGCCGCAGATGTTAGGTCGTTCAACAAAAGAGCTTGCTGCAGCATTAGGTGCAGAGTATGAGCGCGAACTTGTTCATCGCGACGACCTAGTACTTCTCTGACTAGTTCTTTTCTGCTATTTCTCGCAAAACTGGTGCGATCTTTGCACTGATTCCATCCGATCTTGTCGGAATATCAGATAGTTTTACGATAACGGTGTCATTGAGGGCGTCCATATAGATGTATTGGCCATGCAAGCCCATCATTAAGTTGACCCCTGGGGATGGATGCCACATCTGCGCGCCATAGCCCCAACCATAATCCAAGGTAACCGCAGAAGTTGATAGTCGGGCTTTCCATGAAGTGCTTGCGATCTTTGGATCACCACTCATTAATGCCTGACCCACGCGGGCGTAATCACGAGCTGTTGCATTGAAGCAACAAAATGCTTTTTCATGTCCACCAACCTGATCAACATTCCAAGTGGCGTTGAAATCTGCACCAACCTTTTGCCACACACGTTCGCTAAAAGCATCGGCTAATTTTTGACCGGTAATTTTTTGCACAATTAAACCTAACATCTGTGTGTTTACTGATCGATACTCTGGGAAACTACCTGGCTCTTCTCTCATCTTTCTATTGTTTTTTAAGAACCAATTGACATCCGTTGAGGCATACATTTGTGCGATAGCAACTCCCCAACCTGAGGGCCCAGATGGATAGTTATCGGAAACACCAATTCCTGAGTTCATATCAAGAAGATTCTTGATTGTCACCTTATCAAAGGAAGTTCCAGCCTTGAACTCCGGCAGAATCTCTACAAACTTGTCGCTTTCTTTAATTTTTCCTTCGTCAATTAACTGACCTATTACTAACGATGTCATTGTTTTCGCAACGGAATACGAAGGAAGGACTGTTGATTGCTTCTTGCCATTAAAGTACGACTCGTAAGTGATTTTTCCTTTGCGAATAACTAAAAATACATTTGTGTCGGTTTCCTTTAGGAATTGTTCAAATGGGACAGACTTTCCATTCCAATTCACCGTTGTAATCTCTTCGGCAGTGCCTTGAATCCATGGGGATCCTGGTGCAGCTTTGATTGGGTGTGACGGCATTAAATCTGGGGTCTTAGATGCCGGCGCTAAACCGAGTCGAATTGCGGCAATCGGTTCCGGGTAATGAATGATTTTGGTAAGGCCAAACAATGCGGCGTAGACAACGACGAGAATGATTGCGACTCTGCGGATTAATTTGAACACGGCATCAGGGTAACTCCCGATAGGCTTAAACCTATGGACGCCAAGGGATTGATTTCGCAGCTTGCAGATTCTGCGCGTCTTGCCGGCAGAACCTTGTGTGTTTCCACGGGTGCTCAACGCAAAGAAGCACTAAGGGTGATTGCAGATGCCATTGAGGCAAGAAGTGCCGAGATCCTGGCAGCAAATGAAAAAGATATGCAGGCAGGTCGTGCATCAGGATTGAACTCATCGCTTTTAGATCGACTTTTACTCACCCCTGAACGCATCACAGGGATTGCTGGGGGAGCGCGTCAAGTAAGTGAACTTGAAGATCCTCTTGGTAAAACTCTGCGCAAATCTACTTTGCCTAATGGAATTGAACTAGAACAAATCTCCGTTCCATTTGGTGTCATTGGAATGGTCTATGAAGCTCGGCCAAATGTGACCGTTGACGCTGCAGTTATCTTGTTGATGTCAGGAAATGCCGCACTGCTTCGGGGCTCATCAAGTGCGGCACATAGCAATGAGATTTTGGTTCGCGTAATGCGCGATGCTTTAGCAACAACTTTGATTTCCCCAGATGTAATTCAGCTAGTTCCTTCAGAAGACCGTGAAACCGTTAAGGCACTTCTTAATGCACGTGGAAAAGTAGATTTAGTAATTCCTCGCGGAAGTGCGGCATTGATTCGCATGGTTGTTGATGAGTCATCGGTGCCAACAATCGAAACTGGTGCTGGTGTCTGTCATGTCTACATTGATCAGTTTGCTGATTTGTCTAAAGCGGTCCCAATCATCATTAATTCAAAGGTGCAACGTCCTAGTGTGTGTAACGCCGCTGAAACTTTGCTAGTACATACAACTATTGCAGATCAATTCTTGCCAATTGCTCTAAAAGCACTTCACGAAGCTGGAGTTATCATGCATTGTGATTTGGCTTCTTTAGCAGTGGCAAAGAGTGCAAACATCCCAGCTTCCTTGGCAACAGATGAGAACTTTTGTACTGAATACGGCACCCTAGAGATGAACGTTGCAATTGTTGATTCTGTCGATGCAGCAAGTGCACATATTGCAAAGTATGGAACCCAGCACACTGAAGCCATAATTTCCGAAAACAAAGACAATGTGAAGAGATTTATTGCACTTGCTGATTGTGCGGCGGTAATGGTCAATACATCGACTCGCTTTACTGATGGCGAACAAATGGGGTTTGGGGCTGAAATTGGTATTTCAAATCAGAAATTGCATGCCCGAGGACCAATGGGGCTAGAGGCGATGACGACAACCACTTGGATTGTTACTGGAAATGGCCAAATTCGCAGTTAGGCTGCAATTTAATTAGACTCAACCCTATGAGCAGTCTTTCACGCGATGATGTCGCCAAGCTTGCAGGCCTAGCCCGCATCGAAATGAGCGAAGAAGAGTTAGTCAGTCTTTCTAATGAGTTCACCGTTATTTTGGATGCTGTCGCTCGCGTGCAGGAAGTTGCCGGCGCAGATGTTGAGCCAACCTCACACCCATTGCCATTGCGCAATGTGTTTCGTGCAGATGTAGTTGTTCCAAGTCTTACTCCAGAACAAGCTCTTTCAGGTGCACCAGCGCAAGAAGATCAGCGCTTCCGCGTTCCGCAGATCTTGGGTGAAGAATGATTCGTAGTTCAGCAACTGAAATGGCAGCAAAGCTTGCTGCTGGTGAAACGACATCTGTTGCATTAACTCAGGCACACTTAGATCGTATTGCTGCAGTTGATGCCGATGTTCATGCATTTTTGTATGTCGATACAGAGGGTGCTTTGGCGCAAGCTGCAGCAGTTGATGCAAAGCGCGCAAAGGGTGAAAAGTTGTCACCGCTTGCAGGTGTACCACTTGCCCTTAAGGATGTAATGGCGCAAAAGGGTGTTCCAACTACTTGTGGATCAAAAATTCTAGAAGGTTGGCGCCCTCCTTATGATTCAACTGTTGTTACAAACTTAAAAAAGAATGACATCGTAATTTTAGGTAAGACCAATATGGATGAGTTTGCAATGGGTTCTTCAACTGAAAACTCTGCCTATGGTCCAACACATAACCCGTGGGATTTAACTCGCATTCCTGGTGGATCTGGTGGCGGCTCATCTGCGGCCCTTGCCGCTTTTGAAGCACCTCTTGCGATTGGTACGGATACAGGTGGATCAATTCGCCAACCTGCAGCAGTCACCGGAACTGTTGGAGTTAAACCAACTTATGGCGGCGTTTCACGTTTTGGTTTAGTTGCTTTCTCATCTTCACTTGATCAAGCCGGTCCGTGCGCGCGTACCGTGTTGGATACCGCGCTACTTCACGAAGCAATTGCAGGACATGACCCAAAGGATGCAACAAGTATTAATGCCCCAATTCCGCAAGTGGTTGCTGCAGCTAAATCAGGTGATGTTAAAGGAATGAGAATTGGTGTTGTTAAGGAACTCAACGGCGATGGATATCAGCCAGGAGTTCGCGCACGTTTTGAAGAATCTCTAGAGTTATTGGCAAAAGCTGGAGCTGAAATTGTTGAAGTTTCTGCCCCTAACTTTGAATACGCACTAGCTGCGTATTACTTAATCGCACCTTCCGAATGTTCATCTAATTTAGCTCGCTTTGATGCAATGCGATATGGCTTGCGCGTGGGTGATGTAGATGGTGCATCTGCTGAAGCTGTAATGAATTTGACCCGTCAAGTTGGCTTTGGCAAAGAAGTAAAGCGCCGCATTATTTTGGGAACCTATGCGCTGTCATCTGGTTATTACGATGCGTATTACGGAAGTGCGCAGAAGGTCCGTACGCTGATTACACAAGATTTCACCAAAGCATTTGAAAAAGCTGATGTTCTAGTTTCACCAACATGTCCGACAACAGCGTTTAAAATAGGTGAAAAAGCTAATGATCCGCTGGCCATGTATTTAAATGACATTGCAACGATTCCGGTAAACATGGCTGGAATTGGCGGGATGTCGCTACCTTCAGGTTTGGCCGATGAAGATGGCTTACCAGTTGGCTTCCAGATCATGTCTCCTGTAATGAAGGATGAACGTATGTATTTAGTTGGCGCAGCTCTTGAAGCAGCGCTGCTTTCCAAGTGGGGTGCTCCATTACTGGATAAGGCACCGACTTTGGCAGGTGCACGATGACACTTTCATATGATGATGTAGTTGCTAAGTACGAACCAGTTTTGGGTCTTGAAGTACACGTCGAGCTCAACACAAATTCCAAGATGTTTTGTGGTTGCAGCACAATTTTTGGTGCAGAGCCAAATACTCAGACTTGTCCTGTCTGTTTGGCTTTGCCGGGAGCCATGCCCGTTGTTAACGAAAAGGCGATTGAATCAACAATTAAAATCGGCCTAGCGCTTAACTGTTCAATTGCTCCATTTTCTCGTTTTGCTCGCAAAAATTATTTCTACCCTGATATGCCAAAGAACTTTCAGATTTCTCAATACGACGAACCAATCTGTGTTGATGGTTATGTGGATGTTGAGATTGAAACTGATGAAGGGCCAAAGACTTTCCGCGTTGAAGTTGAGCGTGTGCACATGGAAGAGGACACAGGTAAGTCGCTACACGTTGGTGGAGCAACAGGACGAATTCATGGTGCTGAATACTCATTATTAGATTACAACCGGGCTGGTATTCCTTTGGTTGAGATTGTTACCAGAATTGTTCCGGGGACTGGCAAATACGCGCCAGAAGTAGCCAAAGCTTATGTTGCAGAGCTCCGTGACATTCTTCGCTCTCTTGGCGTTAGCGATGTAAAGATGGAACAAGGCTCATTACGATGTGACGCAAATGTTTCCTTGCGCTTAATTGGTGCTGAAAAACTTGGCACCCGAAGTGAAACAAAGAATGTGAATTCATTGCGCTCAGTAGAGCGCGCAGTGCGTGGTGAAATGATCCGCCATGCAGAACTTTTAAATGCTGGTGGTCGAGTAGTTCAAGAGACACGTCACTTCCAGGAAGACACAGGATTAACGCGTTCTGGTCGCTCAAAGGAGCAAGCCGAGGATTATCGTTATTTCCCCGAACCAGATCTGGTGCCAGTTGCACCAGATGCGGCCTGGATCGAAACTTTACGTGCTGGATTGCCAGAGCGTCCATCAATTCGTCGTAAGCGTTTGCAAGAAGCGTGGGCAGTTCCTGAAAAGGAAATGGCCGCCATGATTAATGCAGATGTTTTGGATATTGTTGAAGCAACAGTATTGCTGGGCGCAGATCCAACTAAAGCACGCAGCTGGTGGCTTGGCGAAATTTCACGAATTGCAAACGATAAAGATGTTGCAATTGCCGATCTTTCAATTACACCATCAGATGTTGCAGAAATAGTGGCACTTGTTAACGCCGGCCAACTGACTGACAAACTTGCGCGCCAAGTTGTAGACGGCGTAATTGCTGGCGAAGGCAAGCCATCAGAAGTTGTTTCAAAGCGCGGGATCAAGGTAGTCAATGATGATGGTGCACTAATGGCGGCAATTGAAAAGGTTTGTGCTGAACAAGCAGAAACTGCAGAAAAAGTCCGCAATGGTCATCTGCCTGCTGCTGGTGCACTAATTGGCGCTGTCATGAAAGAGACAAAGGGCCAAGCAGATGCTGCTCGCGTACGAGAGCTTCTACTTGGCCACTTAGGTCAAGCTTCGAATTGATTAATGAAGGCCAGCGCCTTCTGTTTCTACAAGGGAATCTTTGCCAATATTGATAAAGAAGAACAGCACGATTGCGCCAATAAAGAGCAAGAGTGCACTGAACTTAAATGCCACTGTAAAGCCATGAGTCATGGCAAAAGGCATTAATTTTTCCCCTAATTGAGTATTTGCTGCGGCATATGTCGTTGTTGCAGTTGCTGCCACAGTGTTCAAAAGTGCAGTTCCTAGTGATCCGCCAATTTGCTGGCTAGTGTTGAGCATGGCACTTGCAACACCAGTGTCATGCGATGAAACAGCGTGAAGGGCCGTTGAAGTCAACGGGATAAAGACTAAGGCCATTCCGCTAGACATGATCAAAAGTGCGGGTAATACATGTGTTGTGTAAGACGTATCTGGGGTAATTCGAGAAATCATCAACATTCCCGAACTTGCAGCTATCAATCCCGGAACCATCAATGCTCTTGGACCAAACTTTGGCAACAATTGCGATGCAACTCCGGCGAAGATAATGATTCCAAAAGTAAATGGCAAGAACGCAAAACCAGAACGCAATGGCGTGTAACCAAGAATTACCTGAAGGTATAGTCCCAAGAATAAAAACATAGAAAACAGTCCCGCGCCAACAACCAGCGATCCAAGGTAGGAACCACCACGGTTTCGATCTGTAACAACGCGCAACGGCATCAATGGATTCTTAACGCGCTTTTCAATCAAAGCAAAGATAACAAGAAGTATTACGGCAGCAACCAGGAAGCCGATGGTTAATGGATCGCTCCAACCGCTTAGTGCTGCTTCGTGGAATCCATAAGTCAAGGTGAATAAACCTGCAGTTGCTGTTATAACACCAGGGATGTCGTATGAGTTATCACCTTGTGCTTTTGATTCCTTTACAAACTTAACGGCAAGGACTGCAGCAAAGATTGCAATAGGTGTGTTAACACCTAGGCACCAACGCCATGAGAAATACTCAGTTAACGCTCCACCCAGAATCAAACCGATTGCTGCGCCGCCACCAGAGATCGCACCGATTACACCAAAAGCTTTTGCACGTTCCTTTGGAACTATAAAAGTAACTGAGATAATTGCTAAAGCAGCCGGTGCCAGTAGGGCAGCAAAGACTCCCTGTAGCGCACGTGATGCATAAAGCATGCCTTCATTCGAAGCGACTCCACCAAGTGCCGATGCTGCAGCAAATCCTGCTAAGCCGATCAGAAAAATTTTCTTGCGTCCCATGTAGTCACCAATTCGACCACCCAGTAGCAGTAGCGAGCCAAATGCCAAGGTATATGCGGTGATTACCCATTGTTGATTGGCGTCTGAGATTCCAAGTTCTACCTTTGCACTTGGAATTGCAATATTCATAATTGAACTATCTAGAACGATCATCAATTGAGCGATAGCAACGACAAATAAGGTACGCCATCTTGTTGGATCTAGGGTTTGCTGGGATGCGGGTTGTGACACGTTAAAGCTCCAATTATTCGACTGATAAATGAGTAATCAAGAGGGTAGAATTCTCTCATGCCTAACATGAAGCCCCGTTCCCATGTCGTTACCGATGGAATGGAAAGAGCTCCTCAACGAGGAATGCTTAGAGCTGTCGGAATGGGTGATGAAGATTGGGTGAAACCGCAAATCGGAATCGCATCTTCGTGGAATGAAATCACCCCATGCAACATGTCACTCGATCGTTTAGCTAAAGCGTCTAAAGAAGGCGTGTTTGCTGCTGGGGGTTTCCCTATGCAGTTCGGAACTATTTCAGTTTCTGATGGAATCTCTATGGGCCACGAAGGAATGCACTTTTCTTTGGTTTCTCGCGAAATCATCGCAGATTCAGTTGAAACAGTAATGAACGCAGAACGTTTTGATGGCATGGTCACTTTTGCAGGGTGTGATAAATCACTTCCAGGAATGATGATGGCAGCTGCACGTTTAGATGTAGCAAGTGTTTTTGTTTATGCAGGTTCAACTTTGCCAGGTCAGGTAGATGGCAAAGATGTCACGATCATCGATGCTTTTGAAGCAGTAGGTGCGTGTGCTCGAGGCTTGATTACAAAAGAGCGCGTAGATCAGATTGAACGAGCGATTTGTCCGGGAGAAGGCGCTTGCGGCGGAATGTATACCGCAAACACCATGGCAGCTATTGGTGAAGCGCTAGGACTTTCATTGCCAGGATCTGCAGCACCTCCTGCTGTTGATCGTCGTCGCGATGCGTACGCAATCAAGTCAGGAGAAGCTGTTGTTAATTTAATTCGCCTTGGAATCACTACGCGAATGATTTTGACGAAGAAAGCTTTTGAAAACGCAATCACAATTTTGATGGCGCTAGGTGGCTCTACAAATGCAGTCCTTCACCTATTGGCCATTGCACATGAAGCTGAAGTTGATTTAACGCTAGAAGATTTCAATCGAATTGGTGCAAAAGTTCCATTGCTAGGCGATCTAAAGCCCTTTGGAAAGTTTGTTATGACTGATTTAGATCGAGTGGGTGGAATTCCAGTAGTACTTAAGATTTTGTTGGATGCTGGCTACCTTCACGGGGATGTATTGACTGTGACTGGAAAGACGATGGCGGAAAACTTAGCCGACATCAATCCACCTTTTCCAGATGGTGTTGTTGTTCATCCCGCTGAACGTCCATTGTCAAAAGATGTCGGCATAACAATTCTTGGAGGCTCACTTGCTCCAGAAGGTGCGGTGTGCAAAACCGCTGGAATTGGAATTGATTCTTTTGAGGGCCCTGCACGCGTCTTTGATCGCGAACAATTGGCAATGGATGCAGTTGAAAATGGAACTATTAAAGCTGGCGATGTAGTTGTGATTCGCTATGAAGGGCCAAAGGGTGGACCAGGAATGCGCGAGATGCTCATGGTTACCGGAGCAATTAAAGGTGCAGGTCTTGGTAAATCAACTTTGCTTTTAACCGATGGACGTTTTTCTGGTGGTTCAACTGGACTATGCGTCGGACACATTTCGCCAGAAGCCGTTGATGGTGGACCAATTGCCTTCATTAAAGATGGCGACATTGTTCGAATTGATACCGTCAAGCGAACCCTTGATTTGTTGGTAGCTCCAGCTGAATTAGAGGCCCGCAAAATCGGTTGGGAACCGTTGAAACATAAGTACACCCGTGGTGTTCTTGCTAAGTTCTCTAAACTTGTGGGCTCAGCATCTAAAGGTGCGGTCTGCGAGTAGTCCTCTCGCCTCCACTCCAACATTCCAAAATATGAGATCTGCATCTCAACCCTTGACGTTGAGCCTGCTTCATTGGAGAATAAGCGCATGAGCACAACATTTGTGGTGGTGATTTAAAGGCGCGTGATCGGTTTTTGATCATGCGCCACCCTCAGTTATCTGGGGGTTTTTTCATTTAGAGAAGTGAAAGGAGATGGATATGAGCAAGAAGATGAGTGGAGCTAAATCACTCGTGCAATCTTTGGAGTCTGCCGGCGTCGATGTGATGTTTGGTATTCCAGGTGGTGCAATTCTTCCTGCCTACGATCCAATCTTTGACAGCAGCATCCGCCACATTTTGGTGCGTCACGAACAAGGTGCAGGCCATGCTGCAACTGGTTATGCCCAAGTCACTGGCCGTGTTGGCGTTTGTATTGCCACTTCTGGTCCCGGTGCGACAAATCTTGTTACACCACTTGCAGATGCTGCCATGGATTCAGTTCCGATGGTTGCGATCACTGGACAAGTTCCTTCAGCGGCAATTGGAACAGATGCTTTCCAAGAGGCAGACATTCGCGGCATCACAATGCCATTTACAAAGCACAATTATTTAATTACTGATCCACAAGATATTCCAAGAGCGATAGCTGAAGCCTTTTACATTGCTTCATCTGGTCGACCAGGTCCAGTTCTTGTTGATATCGCAAAAGATGCCTTGCAAAAGGAAACTGATTTTGTCTGGCCTAAGGATTTGTCCTTGCCTGGTTACCATCCGCAGATAGAACCTGAAAATCAGGCAATCAAAGATGCTGCAGCATTAATTGCTTCATCGTCAAAGCCAGTTTTTTACGTTGGCGGTGGCGTTATTAAATCAAATGCTTCAAAAGAATTAATGCAGCTGGCTGAACTAGTTGGAGCACCTGTTGTTACAACGCTTATGGCACTTGGCTCATTTCCAGATAGTCACCCGCAACACTTTGGTATGCCTGGCATGCATGGAACTGTTGGTGCTGTTACCGCGCTCCAAAAAGCAGACTTACTAATTACGTTGGGTGCGCGCTTTGATGACCGAGTAACTGGAAAACTTTCAACTTTTGCGGTTAATGCCAAGGTAATTCACGCCGACATTGATCCTGCCGAGATCGGAAAGAATCGATACGCCGATGTTCCTGTCGTTGGCGATCTCAAGCACACTATTGCCGCGCTAGTTCCTGCGGTAAAGGCTGAATTTGCTAAGGGGCGCGCTGATCTTGCTCCTTGGCTTGCTGCAATGAATAAGTTGCGCGCCACTTATCCACTCGGCTATGACATGCCTAAAGATGGTTCTTTGTCTCCTCAATATGTAATTGAACGCATCAGCGCACTTACTGGACCAGAAGCAATTTATGTTGCTGGAGTAGGTCAACACCAAATGTGGGCTGCGCAATTTGTTAAGTATGAGAATCCTCGTACATGGCTTAACTCTGGCGGCCTAGGAACAATGGGATACGCGGTTCCTGCTGCGATGGGCGCAAAAGTTGGCGCACCCGATAAAACAGTGTGGGCAATTGATGGTGATGGATGTTTCCAGATGACAAATCAAGAACTTGTGACATGTGCGCTGAACAATATTCCAATCAAGGTTGCAATCATCAATAATGAATCTCTTGGAATGGTTCGCCAATGGCAGACATTGTTCTACGAAGGTCGATATTCAAATACCAATTTGGAGTCCAAGCGAGTTCCAGATTTTGTGAAACTTGCTGATGCGATGGGTTGCGTCGGATTAGCGTGTGAGCGACCAGAAGATGTTGATGCAGTTATCAAACTTGCTAACTCGATAAATGACCAACCTGTCGTTGTAGATTTCAGAGTATTTCGCGATGCAATGGTGTGGCCAATGGTTGCTGCAGGTACTTCAAATGATGACATTAAGATCGCGCGTGAAATGGCGCCTGACTGGGATTCACAGGAGCTCTAATGAGTACACATACACTTTCAGTTCTAGTTGAAAACTCACCGGGTGTACTTGCGCGCGTAGCTGGTTTATTTTCACGTCGTGCTTACAACATTGATTCGTTGGCGGTAGGTCCGACTGAAAATCCAAATATTTCAAGAATGACTATTGTCATCAACGTTGAAAGTCACTCATTAGAGCAAGTAATTCGACAGTTAGATAAGTTAGTTAACGTCATCCATATCGCAGAGCTAAAGCTCAATGATTCGGTTCAAGCTGAACTGCTGTTGGTAAAGATTTCGGCAACTTCTAAAAATCGATTCGATGTTGATGCGGTGCTAGAAACCTATGGCGCTGTAATTGTTGATGAAGATGCAGAATCTTTGACCCTTGAGGCAACCGGGGATGCGGCAAAAATCAGTGATCTACTTAACGCTTTAGAGCGTTTTGGCATTCGAGAACTGGCTCAATCTGGCCTAGTGGCGATCGAACGTGGCAGCGGTTCGCTGGCAGACCGTACCCTTAGCACTCAAAGTATTCCTACCGCTGACAGCGGTCAGGCTGATTACCAAAACTAAAAACCAACCAAGGCACACACAACAAAGGACGATGAGGAGAAATACCGTGGCAGCAACGATGTATCACGAAGAGGATGCTGATCTATCGATCATCCAAGGTCGCAAAGTCGCGATCATCGGTTACGGCTCACAAGGACATGCACATGCACTTAACTTGCGTGATAGCGGTGTCGATGTTCGTGTTGGACTAAAGGATGGTTCACCTTCTCGCGCAAAGGCAGAAGCTGAAGGTCTTCGCGTTACTAGTGTGGCCGATGCAGTCAAGGAATCAACAGTCATCATGATCTTGGCTCCAGATCACTTGCAGCGTCACATTTACACTGATTCAATTTTGCCAAACCTTAAAGATGGCGATGCATTGTTCTTTGGACATGGATTTAATATTCGTTTTGGATACATCAAGCCTTCAGCATCAGTTGATGTTTGCATGGTCGCACCAAAGGGTCCAGGACACCTAGTACGTCGCGAATATGCAGCAGGTCGTGGCGTCCCAGTAATTGTGGCAGTCGAACAAGATGCAACAGGAAACGCTTGGCCGTTGACACTTTCCTATGCAAAGGCAATTGGTGGACTTCGCGCCGGTGGAATTTTGACAACATTTACTGAAGAAACTGAAACCGATCTTTTTGGTGAGCAATCAGTTCTTTGTGGTGGCGCTTCACAACTTGTTATGTATGGTTTTGAAACTTTGACAGAAGCTGGATACCAACCAGAAGTTGCATATTTTGAATGCTTGCATGAACTTAAGTTGATCGTTGACCTCATGTACGAAGGTGGAATCGCAAAGCAGCGCTGGTCAGTCTCTGACACAGCTGAATTTGGTGATTATGTTTCAGGCCCACGCGTTATTGATCCACGCGTTAAGGAAAACATGAAGGCAGTTCTGGCTGATATTCAAAGCGGTGCTTTTGCTAAGCGCTTCATCGATGACCAAGAGGCTGGAGCACCTGAATTTAAGTCACTTCGCGCCAAGGGCGAATCACATCCAATCGAAAGCGTTGGTCGTGAGCTTCGTAAGATGTTCTCTTGGATGAAGCAATCAAAGGCTGACGATTACAAAGAAGGTAGCGCAGCGCGTGGCTAAACCAATAGTTTTAATTGCTGAAGAGCTCAGCCCTGCAACACTTGAGGCGCTTGGTCCTGATTTTGAAGTTGTTAATTGTGATGGTGCAAACCGCGCAGAACTTCTAGCAGCCCTTGCCAAAGGTGTGGATGCAGTATTGATTCGCTCCGCCACCAAAATGGATGCAGAAGCTATTGCTGCAGCAAAGGGATTAAAAGTAATTGCACGTGCAGGAGTTGGGCTTGATAACGTTGATATTCCTGCAGCAACTGCCGCGGGTGTAATGGTTGTTAATGCACCAACTTCAAATATCGTTTCAGCTGCCGAACTAGCGATTGCTTTGCTAATGGCTTCTGCACGTTTTGTATCACCGGCACATGCAGCTTTGCGTAATGGAAAGTGGGCACGTTCAAAGTACACAGGTGCCGAAATCTTCGAGAAAACTCTCGGAATCGTTGGCTTCGGACGTATTGGCCAATTAGTTGCTCATCGCATGCAAGCATTTGGAATGGATGTAGTTGCCTACGATCCATATCTGCAGCCAGCACGCGCTGCTCAGTTAGGTGTTCGTTTAGTCGAATTAGATGAGCTGCTTAAGATTTCAGATTTCATCACAATTCACCTTCCAAAGACTAAAGAAACTGCAAATCTAATTGGCGTAGATGCCTTGAAGAAGGTTAAGCCAACCGTTCGAATCATCAATGCTGCTCGTGGTGGAGTCCTCGATGAGGCTGCACTGTTTGATGCAATTACCCAAGGTCGCGTGGCAGGTGCAGGACTTGATGTGTTCTCAACTGAACCTTGTACTGATTCGCCACTATTTACTTTGGATCAAGTAGTTGCCACACCACACTTGGGTGCATCTACTGATGAAGCACAAGAGCGTGCAGGTATTGCAGTCGCGGTTTCAGTGCGTAAAGCACTTGCAGGCGAGCTGGTACCGGATGCGGTAAACGTAAAGGGTGGAGCTATTCACGAAGAGATTCGCCCAAGTCTGCCTTTGGTTGAAAAAATGGCACAGATTGCAACTGCAATCGCAGGTGAAGCTCCAGTAAGTATGGACTTGACTGTGATGGGCGATATTTCTGAACACGATTCATCAATTCTTGCAACCAGTGCGCTTAAGGGAGCGCTACTTGGGTGTGGTTTAGCAGATGTGACATATGTAAATGCACCAGCTCTTGCTGCCGAACGTGGAGTCACATCATCTGTAGCAACAGATCCTGAAAGCCCGGAATACCGCAACATGATTTCACTTCGTGCAGCCCTTGCCGATGGAAAGATTGTTACGGTCGATGGAACGCTGGTTGGAATTCGTAAGGTAGAAAAGATTATTGCAATTGACGGATTTGATCTTGATCTTGCACCAACTGAAAATCTTTTGTTCCTTCGCTACTCTGACAAGCCAGGTGTTGTCGGCACAGTCGGTAACGCTCTTGGAAAAGCTGGCATCAATATTGCAGGTATGCAGGTTGCACGTAATGCAGCCGGCGGAGATGCATTGATGGCACTTACCGTGGACTCACAAATTAGCGATGATCTAATTTCATCAGTTAAGAAGGAAACTGGAGCACAAGTAGTTCGCTCCGTAACTTTGGTGGGGTAATGAAAACTATTAATTTAGCGGTAATTGCTGGCGATGGAATCGGTCTTGAGGTTGTGGGCGAAGGCCTGAAAGTTCTAGATGTGGTGGCAAAGAAGTATTCAGTGGAGTTTAAGAAAACTTCCTATGATCTTGGCGCAGCATTTTGGCATCGCACAGGAGAAGTTTTGCCAGATGAAACCTTGGCTGATCTAGCAAAGGCAGATGTGATTTTGTTAGGTGCAGTGGGAGATCCAACTGTTCCCAGCGGCGTTTTGGAACGCGGTCTATTGCTCAAACTTCGCTTTGCCTTTGATCACTACATTAACTTGCGTCCCGCACGTTTAATGCCGGGGGTTGTTGGTCCACTGGCCACTAAAGCTCCAATTGATTTTGTAGTTGTTCGCGAAGGAACAGAAGGTCCATATGTTGGTGCCGGTGGCGTCCTTGCCGAAGGTACTGCAGCTGAAATCGCTACTGAAGAAAGCCTTAACACTCGTCGCGGCGCCGAGCGAGTAATTCGTGATGCATTTGAGCGTGCATCAAAGCGTGAACGCAAGAAGTTGACCCTTGTTCACAAGAACAATGTTTTGACTCGTGCAGGTGGATTGTGGACTAGAACCTTTAATGAAGTCGCAAAGGAATACCCGGGCATCACAACCGATTACCTACATGTTGATGCGGCATCAATGTTTTTCGTGACAAACCCAGAACGATTTGATGTTGTTGTAACTGATAATTTATTTGGAGACATCTTGACCGATATCGCAGCTGCAATTTGTGGTGGAATCGGTTTGGCAGCATCAGGAAACATTAACCCAACTGGAAAATTCCCATCAATGTTTGAGCCGGTCCATGGTTCGGCACCAGATATTGCTGGCAAGAACTTAGCTGACCCAACTGCAACGGTTATGTCGGTTGCAATGATGCTTGATCACCTGGGACTATCAGATGCCGCGCGTGATGTTGAACGCGCAGTTGCTGCGGATTTGTTGACTCGAGCAGATAAGAAGCGAAGCACGACTGAAATTGGAGATGCGCTGGCCAGCGCACTGTAATTATGAAAATCACTCTCAATCCACATGCTAAAGATGCCGCAACGCGGGATGCGTTAGTGGCCGAAGGTGGATTTGGTAAGTACTACACCGATCACATGGTGATGTGCGAATGGAGTGAGAAAGATGGTTGGGGCGAACCACATTTAATGCCGTACGGACCAATCTCTTTGGATCCAGCAACTGCAGTTTTTCATTACGGACAAGAGATTTTTGAAGGCATGAAGGCTTATCGCCAACCAGATGGAACAGTTGCTTTGTTCCGCCCGACGGCAAATGCAAACCGTTTTATAAATTCTGCCAAGCGTTTAGCGTTGCCAGAAATGCCAGTTGAATTATTCATGGAAACCGTTGAAGCACTTGTTAAACAAGATGCAGGATGGGTTCCAAGCAAAGTAGGTGAGTCCCTGTACATCCGCCCATTTATGATCGCAACCGAAGTTGGCTTAGGCGTACGCCCATCAAATAAAGCCACATACCTTCTTATAGCAACACCAGCTGGTGCTTACTTTGATCCATCCAAGGCGGTATCGGTTTGGATTTCTACTGAATATGTACGTGCTGCGCAGGGCGGAACAGGTGAAGCAAAGTGTGGTGGAAACTATGCAGCATCACTAGTTGCACAAAAAGCTGCAGCTAAAGAGGGTTGTGATCAAGTTGTTTGGATTGATGCCAAAGAACGCAAATGGATTGAAGAAATGGGTGGAATGAACCTTTACTTTGTAAAGGGAAAAGGTGCAGATGCAACAGTAATCACACCTAAGCTCACCGGAACTTTGTTGCCCGGAATCACACGCGATTCGATTTTGTCCGTTGCTGTCGATCTTGGTTACAAGGTAGATGAGGTAATGCTGTCCGTAGATGATTGGCGAAATGGCGTTACATCAGGTGAAATTTCTGAAATCTTTGCGTGCGGAACCGCAGCGGTTGTTTCTCCGGTTGGACAGGCAAAGAGCACGATGGGTACATGGGTAACTGGCGATGGTCAGCCTGGAACGATCACCATGCAGATTCGTAATCATTTATTGGGAATTCAGCACGGCACAATTGCAGATAAGCACAACTGGATGAGTGCGGTTAAGTAATGCCAGTAAATGATGCTTTCCATATTTATGACACAACTTTGCGCGATGGTGCTCAACAAGAAGGTTTAAATCTATCTGTTCACGACAAGATGAACATCGCCCGTCACTTAGATGATTTAGGTGTTGGTTTTATCGAAGGTGGATGGCCAGGTGCAAATCCAAAAGATACTGAATTCTTCGCACTTGCCAAGAAAGAGCTGAAATTAAAGAACGCAACCTTTGTTGCTTTTGGTGCAACTCGTCGCCCAAACGCAAAAGCGGCCGATGATGTTTTACTTGGAGCGCTTCGAGATAGCGGCGCACCTGCAGTAACTCTTGTTGCAAAAGCTTTTGATCGCCATGTTGATCTTGCACTAAAGACCACTTTGGATGAAAACCTTTCGATGATTCGTGATTCCGTTACTCACTTAATCCAAGAAGGACAGCGTGTTTTTCTTGATGCAGAACACTTTTTTGATGGTTATCGCAGCAATCGTGCCTACGCCCTAGAAGTTGTTCGGGTTGCAGCAGAAGCAGGCGCGGATGTAATTGCATTGTGCGACACAAATGGCGGAATGTTGCCTGATGAGTTGTCACAAGTTGTGCATGATGTTCTTACAGCAAGCTCTGCGCGCTTAGGTATTCACTGCCACAACGACACAGGTTGTGCGGTAGCAAACTCAATGGCAGCAGTAGCCGCCGGTGCAACGCATGTCCAAGGAACGCTTAACGGCTACGGAGAGCGCACAGGTAACGCGGACTTAGTAACAATTATTGCCAACTTAGAGCTTAAGAAGAAGCAGTTGGTTCTTCCACCAAATGCTCTGCAAGAAGCATTTAGAATTTCACATGCCGTTGCTGAAGTTACAAATGTAACTCCAAGTTCCCGCCAGCCGTATGTTGGTGTTTCTGCATTTGCGCACAAGGCGGGCTTGCACGCTAGCGCGATCAAGGTCGATCCCTCGCTGTATCAACATGAAGACCCGTCATCTGTTGGAAACGATATGCGAATGTTGGTTTCAGATATGGCCGGACGTGCCTCAATCGAACTTAAGTCACAAGAGCTTGGCGTCGATTTGGGTGGCGACAAGGAACTTATTGGTCGAATTGTTGATCGAGTTAAAGAAATGGAATCTCGCGGTTTTACTTTCGAAGCTGCTGATGCCTCCTTTGAATTACTGGTTCATGAAGAAATGTCTGGCAAACGTCCATCATTTTTCACAATCAATCATTGGGTTACATCTGTTGAACGTGCAGCAGATCAAACAATCACCACAAAAGCTGAAGTAACCGTGACCGCAAAGGGGCAAGAAATCACTTGCAGCGGCGAAGGTAATGGTCCGGTCAATGCATTTGATAACGCACTTCGGACCGGATTGACTTCTTTGTACCCAGAACTATCAACGCTGGAACTGACCGATTACAAGGTACGCATTCTTGAAGGCCGTCTTGGAACAGGTGCGGTTACACGCGTGCTTGTCGAAACCAGTGATGGCAAGGGCGAATGGAACACGGTTGGTGTTCATGAAAACGTCATCGCCGCATCGGCCATGGCATTAGAAGATGCCGTTACCTTCGGCCTTATGCGTCAGGGACGTAAGCCCGAGTAAACTTCTGGCGTGAGCGAAAATTATGAAAAGCTAATTGCAGCTTTTACTCGCCACTTACAAGTCGAACGTGCCTTATCTATTCACACAATCCGCGCATATCTGGGAGATCTTGAATCATTGATTGCCCACCTTGAAGCAATTGGCGTTTCAGACATTTCTCAAATAGAACTTATTCATTTACGTTCTTGGCTCGCCAATCAGCAAGTTAAAGGCGGTGCACGAACCACCCTTTCGCGCAGAGCGGTATCGGTCAGGTTATTCGTTAAATGGGCGGTAAAGAACAAGTATTTAGCCAAAGATGTTGCCGCAACCCTTGCAACACCTAAAGGACACCGAACCTTGCCTGATGTCTTGGAAATTGCCGACGCCCAGGTTGCTATGGATTCCCTTGCAACCAGAGCTGCAGAAGAACAAACTCCGATCTCTTTGCGTGATGTTGCAATGGTTGAAGTGTTGTACGCATCTGGTGCACGTGTTGCCGAGCTGTGTGGGTTGGATCTTTCTGACATTGATTACAACCGACAAACTATTCGAGTATTAGGTAAGGGAAATAAAGAACGCACAATTCCATTAGGTAACCCGGCGGTAAAAGCCCTAAGGGTGTGGCTAGAAAATGGTCGTGAACAATTAAAGACGGCTGAATCTGAATCCGCAGTTTTTCTAGGTGCTCGCGGCAAACGCATTGATCAACGTACGGTGCGCACCGTTGTATACAACGCATTGCAAGCTATTGAAGGTATTGATCGAATGGGACCCCATGCATTGCGACATTCTGCGGCAACACATTTGCTCGAAGGTGGAGCAGACCTGCGCACTGTCCAAGAGATCTTGGGTCATGCATCTTTGGCTACAACTCAGATCTACACCCACGTATCAACTGAACGTTTGCAGAAAGCGTTCAAGCAGGCGCATCCACGAGCATGAGAGCTTCATTAGTTGTTATTCCTACTTATAACGAAGCTGAAAGTATTGGCAGCATTCTGCACGGTTTGAAATCGCTGGACTGCGATGTTCTGGTAATTGATGACGCATCTCCTGATGGAACTGCTCACTTAGTTCGACAATTGGGGATAGAAGTTATTGAACGTGAAGGTAAGCAAGGCTTAGGAAGTGCTTATCGAGCCGGTTTTTCTATTGCCTTAGGTCGTGGATACACATATGTAATTCAAATGGATGCTGATGGATCCCACCAGATTAAAGATCTTGAAAAAATGATGGAATGGATCGGAAGTGCGGATTTATTGATTGGCTCTAGATGGGTCAAGGATGGCCAGATTGCCAATTGGAGCAAATTCCGTGAGTACCTTTCTAAATCAGCTAATAGATATGCAAATGCAGTGCTCTCATTGGGCGTGAAAGACACAACTTCTGGATTTCGAATTTATACATCAGCGCTTTTGCGTAAAATGGAAATCTCAACAATTCGAAGCGAGGGTTATTGCTTTCAAATCGAAATGACTCGGCGCGCGTTATCGCGTGGGGGATCGGTGGCCGAAGTCCCCATTACCTTTATCGAGCGAAGCCAGGGCCAGAGCAAAATGTCTGCGGCCATCGCCCTTGAAGCCGTTGTTCGCATCACCGCTTGGGGAGCATTACGCCTAATCGGGCGGTAATTTCCACGCCCTGCGCTCAGGTAGGATTTGCCTCGCACCTCTTCGAAAGAAAGGTGACATCTCAGCACTCACTGGCCCAGTTGGTTTTAACTAATTGGATCGGCATAACCACCTCGGTCCACAAGAAATTGTGGTCGGTGATTTTGAGTGCGACGGGCCTAACAAATTGTTTGGCCATAAACCGAGCGGGTTTATTGCGCACTGCGCGAAAAACCTAAGAAGGAGTATGCCGTCATGGCAGTTGTAACAATGCGAGAGCTCCTCGACAGCGGAGTCCACTTCGGACACCAGACTCGTCGATGGAACCCAAAGATGAAGCGCTTTATTTTCACAGAGCGCAATGGCATCTACATCATCGACATCCAGCAATCACTTGCACTTATCGATTCAGCATATGAATTTGTTAAGGACACTGTTGCTAAGGGTGGCCACGTTTTGTTCGTTGGAACAAAGAAGCAAGCACACATGCCAATCATCAATCACGCAGCACGCGTTGGAATGCCAACAGTGACTGAGCGTTGGTTGGGCGGAATGCTTACTAACTTCCCAACTGTGTACAAGCGTATTCAGCGCCTCAAGGAGCTAGAAGCTCTGGAAGAGAAGAACGATCTTCTGTTAACCAAGAAGGAATTACTTGTTCTACGTCGCGAACGCGAAAAACTATTTAAGAACCTTGATGGTATCCGCAACATGACTAAGTTGCCTTCAGCAATTTGGGTTGTAGATACAAAGAAGGAGCACCTAGCGGTTCAGGAAGCTAAGAAGCTTGGCATTCCTGTTATTGCAATCTTGGATACAAACTGTGATCCAGATGAGGTTGATTACAAGATTCCTGGTAACGATGACGCAATCCGTTCAATCGACTTGCTTACACGCGTTATCACCGATGCAATTGCAGCGGGCCTTAAGGCACGTTCTGCAAATGTTAAGGAAGAAGCAAAGTCAGATGCACCAGCAGCTGTTGCTGCAGGTGAGCCATTGGCTGATTGGGAGAAAGAAATTCTCGATGCGCCTGCTGTAACTGACGCACCAACAACTCCGGAGGCATAAATTGGCTAACTACACAGCTGAAGATGTAAAGAAGCTTCGCGAAGCAACTGCTGCGGGAATGCTTGATTGCAAGAAGGCATTAGATGAAGCAGAAGGCGATTACAACAAAGCACTAGACATCATTCGCGTGAAAGGCCTTAAGGGCATCACCAAGCGCGAAGGTCGTCTGACTTCAAACGGAGCCGTTGTTGCAAAGGTCGAGGGCAACCTTGGCGTAATGCTAGAACTGAACTGTGAAACAGATTTCGTGGCAAAGGGTGAGCGATTTGTTGCGCTAGCAGATGAACTACTTGCTCATCTTCAAAACGCACAATCTGATTCTCTAGAAGCATTCTTGGCATCAACAATGGGTAACGGCACTACCGTTCAAGCAACTATTGATGAAGCCAATGCAACTATGGGCGAGAAGATTGAAGTACGTCGAATTGCAGTGATTAAGGATTCACCAGTTGGAATTTACTTGCACCGCACAAGCCCAGATCTACCACCACAGGTTGGTGTTTTAGTTGAGCTTGTTAAGGATGCAGCTGAAGTAGGTAAGGACATCGCACAACACATTGCAGCTTTTGCGCCGCAGTTTGTTAATCGCGAACAAGTTCCTGCTGAGTTGATTGAAAACGAGCGCCGTATTGCAGAAGACACAGCGCGCGAAGAGGGCAAGCCAGAGGCTGCACTTTCAAAGATCATCGAAGGCCGCGTGGCAGGTTTCGTCAAGGAAGTTTCCTTGATCGAACAGTCATTCGCTAAGGATGCAAAAAAGACTGTAAAGCAGATCCTTGATGAGGCGGGAACAGCTGTTAAGGCTTTCCATCGCTTCCGCGTGGGTCAATAAGGACAAGGTCTGATCGCTTAGACTTAGGATAACTACCAGAAGTCACAGCTATTGGTTTATAGATTAAGGAGCACTCATGCCCGGTACAAGAGGAACGTATCGGAGAGTGCTCCTTAAACTTTCTGGAGAAGTTTTTGGTGGAGAAAAAGGCATTGGTGTTGACCCCGATGTTGTGCAAGATATTGCCAAGCAAATTGCAGATGTAGCTCGCAGCGGTGTTCAGGTTGCAATCGTTGTAGGTGGTGGAAATTACTTCCGCGGCGCCGAACTTTCACAGCGTGGCATGGATCGCTCTCGAGCCGACTACATGGGAATGCTTGGAACAGTTATGAACTGTTTAGCTTTGCAAGATTTCTTGGAAAAAGAGGGCGTTGGAACTCGCGTTCAAACTGCGATCACAATGGGACAAGTTGCAGAGCCTTATATTCCGTTGCGCGCAATTCGTCACTTGGAAAAGGGTCGGGTTGTAATTTTTGGCGCAGGTGCGGGAATGCCATTTTTTACTACAGATACAGTTTCTGCTCAGCGCGCACTTGAAATTGGGGCAGAAGCTTTACTTCTTGCCAAGAGCGGAGTCGATGGTGTGTACAGCGCAGATCCAAAGAAGGATCCAAATGCGACCAAGTACGACACAATCACTTACAACGAGGTTTTATCAAAATCCTTAGCGGTTGCAGATGCAGCAGCATTTGCATTGTGCCGTGAAAACAAGTTACCAATCGTTGTTTTTGACTTAATGAAAAATGGAAACATTGGTCGCGCGGTTCGCGGCGAAGTAATTGGAACCCTCGTCGCATAAGCGATGAGATAGATGTAAGAAGCGGTAAGAGGAGCTAAGAAATGGCAGATGTAGCAAGCGCCCTTAAGGACGCTGAAACCAAGATGAACAAAGCGGTAGAGGTTGCAAAAGATGATTTTGCAACAATCCGCACAGGCCGTGCTCATCCATCGCTGTTTAACAAGGTGATGGTTGATTACTACGGTACATACACAGCCCTCTCGCAGCTTGCAACAATTCAAGTTCCAGAAGCGCGCATGGCGCTGATTTCCCCATTTGATAAAGGTGCAATGGCATCAATTGAAAAAGCCATTCGAGAATCAGACTTGGGAGTAAACCCAGGCAATGACGGTTCAGTTATTCGCGTTAATTTTCCGCAACTGACTGAAGAGCGCCGCAAAGAATTCATTAAAGTTGTAAAGAGCAAAGCCGAAGACTCAAAGATTTCCATGCGAAATATTCGTCGTGCGGCCAAAGAGTCCATGGAAAAAATGGAAAAAGATGGCGATATTGGAAAAGATGATTTAGCTCGTGGTGAAAAAGAGCTTGAAAAAATCACTGCTGAACATGTTGCGAAAATTGATGAATTACTCAAGCACAAAGAGGTAGAACTCCTAGAAGTTTAGGGGCTTACTTATGTCAGATCTGCACTCGATCAACGAAGCGATCAATAAAAAGGCTGGGCGAAAGCTGCTGCCTTCTATTGCCGTAGGTTTATCGCTGATCGCATTGGTCTGGTTCACGCTTTCCTATCAAAGAGAAATTTTTGCAATTGTTGTTGCTGCTGCTGTAATTCTTGGATTACGTGAATTAGTTCGTGCATTTGCTGCCCGTGGAATTGTTATTTCATTCAACACACTTTCCTTAGCTACCATTGGATTGTCATATGCGGCCTGGGTTGGGGGAGTTGCAGGTTTGGCTATTGCTACCGCAATTGCTTTCCCGTTGTTGCTTATTCGCGCACTGTTGCAAGGGCCCGAAGGTTTTGTTGCTAAGGCAACAGCAACGACTTTTGGACTGTTGTATTTGCCTTTTCTTGCCGGATTTTTAATTTTGCTCGCTCGGCCAAGTACTGGTTTTCAACGCGTAATGACTTTTATGGTGTTGGTCGGCTGCAATGACACCTTTGGTTACATCGTTGGGGTATTGCTAGGCAAGCATCCGTTAGTGCCAAAGATTTCTCCTAAGAAAACTTGGGAAGGCCTAATTGGCTCGCTAGTCTTTACAGTAATTGGTGGATGTCTTGCTTTTGAATACATCATGGATATGCATTGGTGGATCGGAATAATCGTCGGATTGATGATTGTTTTTACGGCTACTTGCGGAGATTTAATTGAAAGTGCCATGAAGCGGGATTTGAGTTTGAAAGATATGGGCACTTTGTTGCCCGGCCATGGCGGAATGCTCGATCGCTTAGATTCGGTTGTTTTGTCGGCACCTGCACTGTGGCTGGCCTTTGAACTTGTAAAGCATTTCCTATGAGTGGCAAAGTGCCAGAGGTAAATCTGGTCTTTGATGAGCCAGTTCAACGCAAAAAGGCTCCCAAGCACCTTGCAGATTTTTCACCTGCCGATCGAAAGAATTTTGCCAAGGAGTTAGGTTTTCAACCTTTCCGTGCCAGCCAAGTGGCCAACCATTACTTTTCACATCTTTCGGCAAACCCGGAGGAATGGACAGATATTCCAGCAGCTGAGCGTAAAGCCATTGCAGATGCGTTGATTCCAAAGATGACGCAGTTGGTAACAACTCGTACGACCGATAACGGCATGACGCGCAAAGATTTATGGAAGTTACACGATGGCGTGTTAGTTGAAAGCGTATTGATGCGATACACAGATCGTGTAACTGTATGCATTTCTTCTCAAGCAGGATGTGGAATGAACTGCCCATTTTGCGCAACTGGCCAAGCTGGACTAACTAGAAATCTTTCCGCCGCCGAAATTACAGATCAAATTGTGGCTGCAGCGCGAGCATGTGCAAATGGCGAATTACCAGGTGGGCCAACCCGTCTATCAAATATTGTTTTTATGGGAATGGGAGAACCGTTAGCTAACTACAACGCGGTTGTTCGAACGCTTCGAAACATTACAGACCCTAATCCAGATGGCTTAGGAATCAGCGCACGTTCAGTAACTGTTTCAACGGTTGGCTTGGTCAACGGAATTGAAAAGCTGACAGAAGAAGGCATAAATTGCACCTTGGCAGTTTCACTTCATACTCCTGATGATGAACTTAGGGACACTTTGGTCCCCATCAATAATCGCTATAACGTGCGAGAAGTACTTGCAGCAGCTGATGCCTATGAAAAGAAGACGGGCCGGCGTTATTCGATCGAGTACGCGTTGATTAGAGATATCAATGATCAATCGTGGAGATCGGACTTGTTGGGCCGCCTGCTGAAAAATCGCAATGCGCATGTGAATTTAATACCGCTCAACCCAACCCCAGGTTCAAAATGGACCGCGTCACGTCGTGAAGATGAAGCCGAATTTGTTCGAATTCTGGAAAGTTATGGAGTCCCAGTAACTGTCCGCGATACTCGTGGTCGTGAAATCGATGGTGCCTGTGGCCAATTGGCAGCGGCAGAAAAAGGAAAGCCCGTCGCCTGAACTAGTTACTTCCAGCCCTAATTGCTAGGCTTTGGAGCATGAAAAAGCTCAATAACTTCATCAATGGAAAATCTGTCGAATCAACTTCGGGAGAGACAACAACGCTGGTTAACCCAGCTACAGGACAACCTTTTGCAACTGCGCCCAAATCAAATGCTGCAGATATAGATTCTGCATTTAAAGCCGCCAGTGATGCATTTGTCGATTGGCGTGATTCAACACCTTCACAGCGCCAGCGCGCATTGTTGAAGATTGCCGATGCCATTGAATCTCGCGCCGATGAAGTTATTGCTATTGAATGTGAAAATACCGGTAAGCCAGTGTCACTCACGACATCTGAAGAAGTTCCCCCAATGGTGGATCAAATTAGATTCTTTGCCGGTGCTGCGCGAAATCTTGAAGGTAAATCTGCTGGCGAATACATGCCAGGCATGACATCAATGATTCGCCGTGAACCAGTCGGCGTTATTGGCCAAGTAACTCCTTGGAATTATCCGATGATGATGGCGGTGTGGAAGTGGGCACCTGCAATTGCCGCAGGAAATACTGTTGTACTCAAGCCAAGTGATACAACTCCAGCATCTACCGTCTGGATGGCAAATTTAATGGCAGAGTTTTTACCTGCAGGAGTTTTCAATGTTGTATGCGGCGAGCGCGAAACAGGTGCAGCACTTGTTAATCACAAACGTCCAGATATGGTTTCAATTACCGGATCAGTTGGAGCCGGAATTCAAGTTGCCGAATCTGCAGCTAAGCAAGTAAAACGCGTGCACCTAGAACTTGGTGGTAAAGCACCAGTTGTCGTCTTTGCCGATGCTGATTTAGCTGCAGCGGCAGAAGCAATTGCGATCGCTGGGTATTTCAACGCGGGCCAAGATTGCACCGCAGCCACTCGCGTGATTGTTCAAGATTCGGTCTATCAAGAGTTTGTGCAGCTGTTAACTGAACAAGCCAAGGGCATTGCAATCGGTGCTCCACATGATGCAGATGTTTTCTTGGGTCCAGTTAACAACAGCAACCAGTTGGCGCGAGTAAGTGATTTGCTCTCACGCGTCCCAGCCCATGCACAGGTAATGACGGGTGGGTCAGCACTTGATCGCCCAGGCTTTTTCTTCCCAGCAACCGTGGTTGCAGGTCTTGCCCAGGATGATGAATTGATTCAGAAAGAGATTTTTGGTCCAGTTATTACTGTTCAGAAGTTCAGCGATGAAGCCCAGGCTGTAGCGATGGCTAATGGGGTCGAATATGGTTTGGCATCTAGCGTCTGGACCGCCAACCACGGAACCGCGATGCGCATGGCCAAGGCCTTTGATTTTGGTTGCGTCTGGATCAACACCCATATTCCATTGGTTGCTGAGATGCCTCATGGTGGCTTCAAGCGCTCTGGATATGGCAAAGATCTCTCAGCGTACGGCTTCGAGGATTACACGCGAATAAAGCATGTGATGACTAATCTTGGGGCGTAGTATTTCCCCCTGCTAGATCCTCTAGCAGCTTCTCCATCCTTCAACCCACAACCCACAGAAAGCTTGAGGCTCGGTAATCCGACAACTAGCTTGTGCTTAATCCTTAAGGAGTAAATCAGTATGTCAAAAGAAAGTTCACTCTCACCGGAAGCTCGATCAATAATCGGTGCCATGGTTTCACGTCGTGCAGTACTTGCAGGCGCAGGTGGTTTAGGTGCAGCAGGATTACTTGCTGCATGCGGCGGTTCAGATTCCGCAGATAGTTCAAACGGAGTTCGTTGGGGCAACTGGCCTTTGTACCTTGATTACGATGAGGAAACAAAGAAGTACCCAACGCTTGAAAAATTTATTGAGCAAACTGGAATTGCAGCTACCTACTTTGAAGATTACAACGACAACGATGAGTTCTACGGAAAAGTTCAAGCGCAACTCAAGCTTGGCGAAGACATCGGTTATGACCTTGTAACACCTACTGACTGGATGGCAGCTCGCTGGATCCGTCTTGGTTACACACAAAAGTTTGATGCAGCAAACATTCCAAACAAGTCAAACATTCTAGATTCACTTGCTTCACCATCATTTGATGCAAACCGTGAGCAGACTTTGACATGGCAAGGAATCATGGGTGGATTCGGCTGGAATGTTGAAAAGAATCCAAAGGGAATCCGCACAATTGATGAGCTATTTGCCCCACAGAACAAGGGCAAGATTGTTGTTCTATCAGAAATGCGCGACACCATCGGAATCATCTTGCTTTCTCAGGGCGTAAATCTTCAGACTGTTACAGAAGATCAGTTCATGAACGCAGTTGATTTTATGGCTAAGAAAATTAGCGATGGTTGGATCCGCGGCGTTAAGGGCAATGAGTACGCAGAAGATTTAACTTCAGGTGATGCAACCGCTGTTATTGGCTGGTCTGGCGATATGTTTATCTTGAAGGCTGAAAATGAAGGAAAGTTTGACTTTGCTCTTCCTGATTCAGGCGGAACAATTTCAGGAGATAACTTCGTGATTCCTTCAACTGCATCTGCAGAAGGTAAGGCAAGTGCTGAGAAGCTCATTAACTTCTACTATGACCCAGCAATTGCGGCAGAAGTTGCGGCATATGTTAACTACGTATGCCCAGTTAAGGGTGCGCAAGCTGAGATGGAAAAGATTGATCCAGCTCTGGCTGCAAGCCCATTCATCTTCCCTGATGCAGCTATGTCAGCAAAGCTCAACGTCTTCCGTTCACTAACTCCTGCAGAAGAAACAACTTGGAGCGAAGCATTCCAGAAGGCCGCCGGCAACTAGTGGTTGACGTTTCATCTGCGACTCGAGGAGATTTACGTCTTACTCGAATCACAAAGTCGTACGGAGATTTCACCGCAGTTAATGATTTGTCATTAACAATTCCTGAAGGCTCATTCTTTGCATTACTTGGGCCTTCAGGATGCGGCAAGACAACAACTCTGCGAATGATCGCTGGGTTGGAAGAGCCAACTGTTGGCAGTATTCATTTAGGGTCAACTGATATCACGACTAAGCGTCCATATCAGCGCCCAATTAATACTGTTTTTCAGAACTATGCATTGTTTCCTCATTTAACTATTTTTGAGAACATTGCATTTGGTCTTCGCCGTCGCGGAATCAAAAGTGTCGATGCAGATGTAAACAAAGTGCTAGAGCTAGTTGAACTTCCACATCTTGCGCAGCGCAAACCAACACAGTTATCAGGCGGACAACAACAGCGCATTGCACTTGCTCGCGCAATTGTTAACCGACCTGCACTGCTTTTGTTGGATGAGCCATTGGGTGCACTTGATCTCAAACTTCGTCGTCAGATGCAGATTGAGCTCAAGTGGATCCAGCGCGAGGTTGGGCTCACTTTCGTGCACGTTACACACGATCAGGAAGAAGCCATGACTATGGCCGACACCATCGCGGTAATGAATGAAGGCGAAATTGAACAAATGGGATCTCCTGCAGATCTCTATGACAATCCAGAGACTGCATTTGTAGCCAATTTCTTGGGCCAATCCAACTTGATTAAGGGACGCATTGAAGGCACAGATGGAGACAACCTGGTTGCTGATCTATTTGGCCAGAAGATTTCCTTGCCTAAGAAGCGATCTCACGCAGTAGATAACTCAATCTATGCGGGTATTCGCCCAGAAAAATTCCGCATCTCGCTAGTGGGAACACCAACTCGTGGAAACACATTAACTGGTGGACGTATCGAAGATGTTTCCTACATTGGAGTTTCAACTCAGTATCAAGTCTTGATGCCATGGGGACAAGAGTTGATGGTCTTTGAGCAAAATGATGATGGTGTTGCGCCATTTGATAAGGGCGATGAAGTAGTGATTTCTTGGGAGCCTAACTTCACTTTTGCACTTCGTGGAGATGAAGATGCCGAAGCTGGTACAGAGGTAATTCCTGAGGATCTCGACGAAGAATGAGTGCAATCATGTCAAAGGTGAAGTTGCCTTATTTGCTTTTGCTTCCAGGCTTTCTCTTTCTCTTTACCTTTTTCATTTTGCCGATCGCCAATCTTGCACAGACTTCAACCCAGACACCGATTTCTGACGGAGACACTGGTCAGTATGAGCAGACTCTGCGTTTTTCAAACTATGTGGATGCATTTTCTGAAAACCAAGAACAATTTGCGCGCTCCTTCATCTTTGCTTTGTGCGCAACAGTTTTGGCGTTAGCAATTGCATATCCACTTGCTTATGCAATCGCCTTCAAAGCTGGCAGATTTAAGAACTTCTTATTGGTACTTGTAGTTGCACCATTCTTGGTCTCTTTTTTGCTTAGAACAGTTGCTTGGAAGCAAATTCTTGGTGAAGAAGGTTTTGTTGTTCCGACCTTGCGAACCATTGGAATAATTAGTGAAAGTACAACCCTGACATCTACTTCTTTTGCAGTCGTAATGGGTATGACTTACAACTTCCTTCCATTTATGACGCTGCCTCTGTACGCATCACTAGAACGCATTGATCCACGCACGATGGAAGCATCTGGGGATCTATATGCCAATGGAATTACGACTTTCCGAAAAGTTACGTTGCCGCTTTCTATGCCAGGAGTTGTAGCGGGAACCTTGCTGACCTTTATCCCGGCCGCAGGTGATTACGTCAATGCAGCTATTTTGGGCTCTCCAAATACCAAGATGATTGGAAATGTCATCGAATCAAGGTATTTCAGAATTGTTGATTACCCAACGGCAGCTGCGCTTTCTTTCACTTTAATGGCTGCAATCTTGATTTTGGTAACACTCTATATTCGAAAAGCTGGAACGGAAGAACTGGTATGACGCACCAAGTAAAGCAAAAGGATGCATCAATCCCGACGATTCCGATCAATGCACGAATTTCGCGTTGGTTTGGCCGAAACTTAATTCGCATCTACGCCCTCTTTGGCTTTACTTACCTCTTTATTCCAGTTGCCTACACTTTTGTCTTTTCATTTAATGATTCCGGTAAATCCAATCTTGTCTGGAAGGGATTCACGCTAGATAATTGGAAGAACCCATGCGGCGCCCCAGAGGTGTGCGAAGCTCTTGGTAATTCAATCAAAATCGGTTTGCTGGCAACAGTCTTTTCAACAATTCTAGGAACGATGATTGCTTTTGCGATTGGACGTTATGCCTTCAAGGGTCGTTCATCATCTAACTTGTTGATTTTCTTACCTATGGCAACACCTGAAATTGTTCTCGGTGCATCTTTGCTCTCGCTATTTCTAGTCTTTCAGATCAACCCAGGGTTCTGGCCAACAGTGCTGGCACACGTGATGTTTTGTATTTCATTTGTAGTGGTCACTGTCAAGGCACGTATTGCTTCTTTGGATCCGCGGCTTGAACAAGCTGCAATGGATCTATATGCCAACGAAATAGAAACTTTCAGAAAAGTTACCCTTCCATTGGTTGCCCCAGGTATCGCAGGAGCAGCGCTTTTAGCATTTAGTTTGTCTTTTGATGATTTCATTATTACTAACTTCAATTCAGGAACTTTAAAAACTTTCCCTGAATTCGTTTATACATCTGCAGCTCGTGGAATCCCCGCACAAGCCAATGTGATTGGCTCAGCTATGTTCATCTTGGCCTTAGCTATCGTTATAGCGGGTCAGTTTGTTGGCAAGAAAGTAAAGGTTTCTAAGTGACAAACCATGGCAACATGTACGGGCCAAACTTTACATTTCTAGGAATTCCCGCTTGTGATCTAGATGTACCAAGCAGTTACCAAGGTGCCGATGTAATCATTCTGGGCGCACCAATTGATAGCGGCACTTCGCATCGTTCTGGTGCCAAGTTTGGGCCACAAGCAATTCGTGGGGGAGATTACTTACCGCATGATGGTTCTAGGCCTCACCTTGCATTGCGAACAGATGGCTTGAAGGATCTAAAGGTTTTTGATGCTGGTGATTTGCTGATGCCTGGCGGAGATTTAGTTGCATCACTTGCTGTTCTTAAAGCGGCAACTGAAAAGATTTCTCGAGCTGGAATAATCCCAGTTGTACTTGGCGGAGATCACTCAATTGCATCTGCAGATGTTGCCGGTATTGCAACCCACCGCGGCATGGGCAAAATTTCGATGGTTCACTTTGATGCCCATGCTGATACTGGCGAAGATCAATTTGGAGCCTTAGTCGGTCACGGAACTCCAATGCGAAATTTAATCAACAATGGTTATGTTCGCGGCGATCGTTTCTTACAGTTGGGACTTCGTGGTTACTGGCCAGAAGATGCAACTCTTAATTGGATGCGCGATCAAGGAATGCGGTCTTACGAGATGACAGAGATTCATCATCGTGGGTTAAAAGAGGTTTTAGATGAATCTTTTGCGACCTTGGTCGATGGTTGCGATGGAGTTTTCTTATCAGTTGATATCGATGTTGTAGATCCTGGAATGGCTCCCGGAACGGGAACACCTGAACCTGGTGGAATGACTAGCCGCGAACTGCTCGAAGCGGTTCGCCGAATTTGCCTTGAATTGCCAGTTGTCGGAATCGATGTAGTCGAAGTCGCACCACCATTTGATTCTGCAGACATCACAGCAATATTGGCTAACCGAGTAGTTCTGGAAGCCCTTAGCGCAATAGCTAAGCGTCGCAGCGGCAGTTCATACTCGCCCACACAGAATCTTCTTGATCGATAATTGAACTTTTCCAAGATGTCAGCGGTATCGTGCATACTTGCAGACAACTTCTCATGTTAGGTGTGCAATGGAACTACTAGGAATTCTGGCCTTTGTCATTGCCCTTCTTCTTTCGGTTATGGTTCACGAGTTTGGGCACTACATAACTGCACGCAAATATGGAATGTGGGTTTCGGAGTTTTTTGTAGGATTTGGAAAACGAATCTGGTCGGTACAGCGCGGAGAAACTGAATTTGGTGTTAAAGCAATTCCAGCCGGTGGGTACTGCAAAATCGAAGGCATGTCACCAAATGATGACATGCCTGAAGGCCAAGAGGATCGAGCTTTCTACAAAGCCTCATCTCCCAAGAAGCTCGTGGTTTTAGGTGCGGGTTCATTTCTCCACTTTGTTTTAGGTTTCCTGCTGCTTTTCACACTCTTTGCCGGAATCGGTACGAATCAAGTTCTTCCGGTGATTAACGAAGTCGTTCCAAATTCAGCCGCGCAAGCTGCAGGTATTCAAGCTGGCGATGAAGTTATCTCAATAAACGGCAAACGAGTTACAGAGTGGTACAAAGATGTCGAAGTAATTCGCCAATCTAAGGGTTCAGAACTCACTCTTGTCCTAAGCCGCAATGGTGAAGAAATCACCGTCAATGCAGCAGCCAGGCTGACTGATTTGGACGGTACCAAGAGATATGTTTTGGGCATCATCAATGAAACTGGATTAAAGCGCTCTGGGCTAATTGTTTCAGCGAAAAATTCAGTTACTGTCACAAAAGATTTTCTAGTAGAAAGCGTACGATCACTCGGTAAATTGCCAGAAAAAATTCCGGCTTTGTGGGGTGCAACTGTTCGCGGTGAAGAGCGCGATGCCAATGGTCTAGTTGGTGTTGTCGGTGTTGCACGCGTGTCAGGTGAAGCCGTTGGTAGCGACAAGTTAACCCCAAGGGAGCGCCTTGCAACCTTTGTGTTAATCGTTGCAAGTCTAAACATCTTTGTTGGAGTCTTTAACCTGTTGCCAATTTTGCCGCTAGATGGTGGGCATATGGCAGTTGCAATAGCTGATTCAATCCGTGCATTCATCGCCCGATTGCGAGGCCGTCCTCGTCCCGCACCGATTGATGTAACAGTTCTAACCCCAATAACAATGGTGGTTTTCGTTGTTTTGGCGACATTAACTCTCTTGCTTTTGGTGGCTGATGTAATCAATCCGGTGACGCTCAACCTTTAATTCGGCGGAATATGCCCTTGTAGTGCAGAATAAAGCCATGGTCGATCTCGGAATTCCAAGTGCACCACCTCCAACACTGCATCCACGTCGCAAGACCCGTCAGTTAAAAGTTGGATCAGTCGGTGTTGGAAGTGATTCACCGGTCTCTGTTCAATCAATGTGCACAACGCTGACCGCTGATGTCAACGCAACTTTGCAGCAAATCGCTGAGCTAACGGCATCTGGTTGTCAGATTGTTCGTGTGGCTGTTCCAAGCCAAGATGATGCCGATGCTCTGGCGCAGATCGCGAAGAAGTCTCAGATCCCTGTTGTTGCTGATATTCATTTTCAACCAAAGTACATTTTCGCCGCAATTGATGCTGGCTGTGCTGCGGTTCGAGTAAATCCTGGAAATATCAAACAGTTTGATGACAAAGTTAAAGAGGTTGCAAAGGCTGCCGGTGATGCGGGTATTCCGATTCGAATCGGAGTCAATGCTGGTTCACTAGATCCTCGTTTGCTTGCAAAGTATGGAAAAGCAACTCCAGAAGCTTTGGCTGAATCTGCCCTTTGGGAAGCATCGTTGTTTGAAGAACATGGTTTCTCAGATATCAAAATTTCAGTTAAGCACCATGATCCAGTAACGATGGTGAACGCATATCGAATTTTGGCAGCTAAATGTGACTATCCATTGCACTTAGGAGTAACAGAAGCTGGTCCGCTTTTCCAGGGAACAATCAAGTCAGCAACAGCCTTTGGTATTTTGTTAGCAGAAGGTATTGGTGACACGATTCGTGTTTCTTTATCTGCGCCTCCTGTTGAAGAGGTAAAGGTAGGAATCTCAATTTTAGAATCACTCAATTTGCGACAACGTAAACTTGAAATTGTTTCTTGTCCTTCATGTGGACGCGCACAAGTTGATGTCTATACCTTGGCTGAAAAGGTACAAGCTGGATTAGAAGGAATGACAGTTCCACTTCGTGTTGCGGTCATGGGATGCGTAGTTAATGGTCCAGGTGAAGCACGTGAAGCAGACCTAGGTGTTGCATCAGGAAATGGCAAAGGCCAGATTTTTGTGAAGGGTCAGGTCATTAAGACCGTGCCAGAGGCACAAATTGTGGAAACACTTATCGAAGAAGCGATGCGTTTAGCTGAAGAAATGGAAGCCGCCGGAGTTGCTTCAGGGCAACCGTCAGTTGATGTTCGATAGGCTTGCCGCATGTTGAAAATGTCTACGCTATTTTTGCGTACTCTTCGCGATGACCCAGCAGATGCCGAAGTTGCTAGTCACAAGTTATTAGTTCGAGCTGGCTATGTGCGCCGTATTGCCGCGGGAATTTATTCATGGCTTCCTTTAGGAGTTATCACGCTTCGAAATGTTGAGCGCGTGATTCGGGAAGAAATGGATAACGCAGGTTTTCAAGAGGTTAACTTTCCAGCTCTGCTTCCACGCGAAGCGTATGAAACTACAAATCGCTGGGAAGAGTATGGGCCTTCACTGTTTCGCTTGCAGGATCGCAAAGGTGGGGATTACCTGCTAGGTCCAACTCACGAAGAAATGTTCACATTGATGGTTAAGGGCGAGTACTCCTCTTACAAAGACCTTCCTTTAAGCATTTATCAAATCCAAACAAAGTTTCGCGATGAAGCTCGTCCACGTAGCGGAATCATCCGTGGCCGCGAATTTGTCATGAAAGATTCTTATTCCTTTGATATCGATGAAGCGGGATTAGAAGTTTCCTATCAAAACCACCGTGATGCTTATGTAAAAACTTTTAATCGCCTTGGCATGCAGTACAACATCGTTAAAGCTGTTTCGGGTGCCATGGGTGGATCTAAATCAGAGGAATTCCTTGCACCTTGTCCTACAGGTGAAGACACCTATGTGTTGTGCCCTAAGTGTGGTTTTGCTGCAAATGTTGAAGCGATGGTTACCAAAGTAGATGCAGAAGATTCTTCCAAGGTTCCCGCAATTGAAGTTTTTGACTCACCAAACACCCCAACAATCGACACGCTTGTGCAGCTGCTCAACACCAAGTTCGGCGGTGGATACACAGGTGATCAAACCCTCAAGAATGTTATGTTGATGGCCGATGGAAAAGCTGTGTGCGTATTAGTTCCAGGAGATCGCGAAGTAGACCTAAAGCGCTTCCAAGAAAATCTTGGCGGCATCCACGAACTTCGAGTTTTTGAAGATGCAGATTTCGAAAAGTTTCCTTCACTTGTCAAGGGATACATCGGACCACAAGATGCAAAGAAATCCGGTATCACCGTGTATGCAGATCCACGCATTGCACCAGGAACTTCATGGGTGACAGGTGCCAATGCCAAGGATCGCCATGCGCGAAATGTGGTTAATGGTCGCGACTTCACACCAGATTCATATGTTGAAGCTGCTGAAGTTCGTGCCGGAGATGCATGTCCAGAGTGTGCAACATCTGTTGTTATTGATCGCGCTATTGAAATTGGCCATATCTTTCAGTTGGGCCGCAAGTACGCAGAAGCGCTTAACTTGACGGTGCTTGATCAAAACGGAAAGTCCCAAGTAGTGACAATGGGTTCTTACGGAATCGGAGTTACCCGCGCAGTTGCTGCAATTGCAGAACAAACACATGACGACATCGGTCTTAATTGGCCTGCAGAGTTAGCTCCAGCAAAGGTACATATTGTGGCCGCAGGCAAGGATGATCTTCTCTTTGAAACTGCGCTAAAACTTGGCACTGAGCTAGAAGCTCAAGGAATTTCTGTCATGTTAGATGATCGGCGCGATGCAAGTCCTGGAGTTAAATTTAAGGATGCTGAATTAATCGGTAATCCAGTTATCGTTGTGGTCGGAAAAGCTTTGGCTGAAGGTAATGTCGAAGTTCGTCTTCGCAAAACTGGAGATAAAAAGGAAGTTGCACTTGCCTCTGCAGTTTCTGCCATTGCAGATCTGCTGAAGTAATTGCAGTGTACGAACTCACCCTTGCCACAGGTTTATTTCTTTTAGCTGCCTCATTTTTTGCGGGCTTTGTAGATTCAATTGCCGGCGGTGGCGGTTTGATCCAATTACCTGCATTGTTGATTGGCTTACCTAATTCTTCGACTGCTGAAGTTCTAGGTACAAATAAGCTCTCAGCAGTTTTTGGCACAACTACTGCAGCTGCGTTGTATCGAAAGCAAATCAAACCAGATCCAAAAATTTTGCTTGGGATGGGTGTTCCTGCCTTTATTGGTTCTGCCGGGGGAGCAGTACTTGCTTCAAGAATCCCAACGAGCAGCATGAGACCCATGGTGTTGGTTCTTCTAGTAATTGTTGCGATCTATACCTGGTTTAAACCTGACCTTGGAAAGTTTGAGAATCTTCGCCACTTGCCTCAGCAAAGAATTCAGATTGCTGCTATCGCTGGTGCGGTCATTGGTTTCTATGATGGAATTTTTGGACCAGGGACTGGATCTTTTCTGATGCTCATATTGGTGGTATCGCTGGGGTACGCCTTTATCACTGCAAGTGCAATCGCAAAGGTGGTCAATGTCGCCACTAATGTCGGTGCAATTTTGGTCTTTGGATTAAATGGCGCAGTTATCTGGCAAATTGGAATTATTTTGGGTGTAGCTAACATTTCAGGAGCAATTGTGGGCTCACGCTTGGCAATTAAAGGTGGTTCAACCTTGGTGCGTAAAGTTTTCTTGGTTGTAACCCTTGCGCTGATCATCAAGGTAGGAATTGAAACCTTCTAATCTCTTGCGTTACACTTAAGCCACAACTTAATAGAAAGAAGAAAACTATGGCCCTTAAGGATTCAATAGCCGATTTGATTCGCCCTGCTGTAGAAAATGCGGGCTTCTTTCTAGAAGATGTCTTTACAAGCAATCCAGGCAATCACCGAATCGTCACGTGCATGGTTGATGGATTAAAGCCATTAAGTCTTGACGAGGTAACTCTTGTAAGTCGTGAAATTTCTGCGATTTTGGATGATTCGCCACTTCTTACAGAGGCATTTACTTTAGAAGTTACCTCTCCAGGTATTGAGCGGCCCTTAACTTTGCCTCGTCACTGGACCAAGAACATCACTCGCATAATTAAGGTCATCTTAAATAATGATTCCGAAGTTTCAGGCCGCCTTACTGAGTTCGATCAAACCCGAGCTATTCTGATTGAAAACATCAAGGGGCGCATGAAGACCCACGAAGTTAATTTTGCAGATATCAAGAAAGCTACTGTCGAGATCGAATTCAATCGTAAGGATGAGATCTAATGCATGTTGAAATGTCGGCATTAGCTGCCCTTACGACAGAAAAAGACATCGCTTTAGAAGAGCTGATCTATGCCATCGAAGTTGCTGTCTTGGGTGCTTATAATCAAACTGACACAGCTAAACGCCATGCTAGGGCACATCTAGATCGCGAAACTGGCGAAATTTCAATCCTTGTTCCGATTTTTGGTGAGGATGGAACCCGCACAGGTGAAGAAGTTGATTCACCTGATGGATTTTCCCGAATGGCAACATCAACGGCTAGACAAATAATCAAGATGAAGATGCGTGAAACCAATGATGCAGAAATCGTTGGCGAGTTCACAACCTCTGTTGGCGATGTGATTTCTGGTGTGGTCCAGCAAGGACGCGATCCAAAAATGATTAACGTCAATTTGGGACGTGTTGAAGGGCGAATTCCACCGCAAGAACAAGTTCCAGGTGAAATTTACAATCATGGTGATCGCATTAAATGCTTTGTGGTTGAAGTAAAGCAAGGATTAAAGGGACCAGAGATTATGTTGTCTCGTTCACACCCTGCATTAGTTAAACAACTCTTTGCTTTTGAAGTTCCCGAAATCAATGATCGAATAGTTGAGATCATGGCAGTTGCCAGAGAAGCAGGACACCGCACAAAGCTTGCAGTAAAAAGTCATCGCGCAGGAGTAAGCCCTAAAGGTTCTCTGATCGGGCCAATGGGATCACGTGCACGCGCAGTTATGGATGAACTTCATGGCGAGAAAATAGATATCGTAGATTGGTCTGAAGATCCAGCAGAGTTTGTCGCTGCAGCACTTGCACCTGCAAAGGTCAGCAAGGTTGAGATAACAGATCTTGCATCACGAAGTGCAAAGGTGACAGTTCCGGATTACCAACTTTCCTTGGCTATCGGTAAAGATGGCCAAAACGCTCGCCTGGCTGCGCGGCTTACTGGTTGGCGCATTGATATCCATCCAGACACTGTTGAAAGCACGCCTACAGACTCAGCATTATGATAAGTAAGGAAGGATTGGATACCATGAGCCAGTTGGATTCCTCCCTTCCTGTTCGTAGCTGCATAAGCTGCCGCAAAAGGGAAAATCCTTCGGCATTAATTCGTGTGGTCTTGGTTGATGGAAAAGTTATTCCTGATTTCAAGGGTGGCGCAGCAGGTCGAGGCGCTTGGCTCCACAAGAAGTGTGCAGAAGTTGCGATAGCTCGGAACGCTTTTCGTTTTGCCTTCAAGCAAGAGGAAGCGGTCGATGTATCAGAACTTCTGAAATTTCTTCAGCAGTACTAACTAACAAACGAATGGATATGAAAGTTATGAAACTCAAATGAGCTCGTTAGAACTATGAGGTCGTTCAACTAAGGCTTGCATTTGAGAAATGCGGGCCAAGACAGGAGAAATGTGTCAAAGGTCCGCGTACATGAGTTGGCAAAACAACTCGGTATGGAGAGCAAGGTTGTTCTTGCAAAACTCCAAGAAATGGGCGAGTTTGTTCGCTCGGCATCATCAACAGTAGAAGCGCCGGTCGTGCGCAAACTGATCGAAATGTATCCCGATGCAAAACCAGTCGAGGAAAAAAAGCCTGTCAAAAAGGCCGCTGCTAAGAAAGCTGCAGCAAAGCCAAAGGGAGAGGTCAGTGCTGAACAAGCAGCAGAACTTGCAGCAGAGCTCGGAGTAGATATTGAAGCGCTCAAACTTGAGCAAGCTAAGTCAATTGCAAATAAAGAAGAAGCAGCCAAGCATGAAGCTGCCAAAACTGAAGCAACACAGCGTGCGGCAGAAAGTGGTGTAACACCACCTGCTGCTTCAGCAACAAAGCCTGCGGCACCAGCACCGCGACCAGGAAACAATCCATTTTCAACTGGTGGCGCAGTTCCGCGTCCACCGCGTCCGGGCAATAATCCATTTTCAACTGGTGGCGTAGTTCCGCGACCACCACAACGACCAGCAGGTTCACAAGGAACTGGAGCACCACGACCAGGAATGGCGGGATCGCGTCCAGGTTCTGTTCGTCCAGGTTTTGCTGCACGTCCTGGTGCGCCACGTCCTGCATCAGGTGGTTCAGGTTTTGCTCCACGTCCAGGAAGTTCGCCCGCCTCATCTTCTCCTTATAAATCAAATACACCAGGAGCTGGAGCACCAAGTGGTGGTCCGCAACGTCCTGGTGGCGGTCGCCCACCACAACGAGGTGGCGCAGGTGGTGCATTTGGAAAGAATGCAAGTAAGAAGTCAGGGCGTAAACAAAAGTCACGTAAGGCTTTACGCGATGAATTCGACAATATGCAGGCACCACAACTTGGTGGCGCAGTTGTTCCTCACGGTGATGGAAAGACTCCAATTCGCATGCGTCGCGGAGCATCACTGGCAGATTTTGCAGACAAGATTGGTGCAGATCCAGCAGCATTAGTCGCCGCGCTATTCCACTTAGGTGAAATGGTGACAGCAACACAATCAGTTGATGCGGATACTTTTGAAATTCTTGGTGTTCAACTGGGCTATGACATTCAAATTGTTAGCCCAGAAGATGAAGACCGCGAACTACTTCAAGACTTTGATATTGATCTTGCTGCCGAGATTTCTGACCTTGATCCTGAATCATTGGTGGCACGTCCACCAGTTGTAACAGTGATGGGTCACGTCGATCACGGTAAGACATCGTTGCTTGATGCGATTCGTAAATCCGAAGTTATGAAGGGTGAAGCCGGCGGAATTACCCAGCACATCGGCGCTTACCAAATTCACCATGATCATGAAGGCGTTAATCGCGCAATTACCTTTATTGATACGCCAGGTCACGAAGCGTTTACAGCAATGCGTGCTCGTGGTGCCAAGGTAACTGACATTGCCGTTCTTGTAGTTGCAGCAGATGACGGAATCATGCCTCAGACGATTGAAGCGCTTAATCACGCTCAAGCTGCTGATGTTCCAATTGTTGTTGCTGTCAATAAGGTTGATAAAGAAGGTGCTAACCCAGACAAGGTTCGTCAACAATTAACTGAATACAACTTGATCGCTGAAGAGTACGGTGGCGAAACCATTTTCGTAAATGTGTCAGCTAAGTCAGGAATCGGCATCGATCAGCTGATTGATTCAATTCTTCTAACAGCTGATGCAGCCATTGATCTTCGCGCAATTGCCGAAGATGACGCACGCGGTGTTGCTATTGAAGCCCACTTGGATCGTGGTCGTGGACCGGTTGCAACCGTTCTGGTGCAGCGTGGAACTCTAAAAGTCGGTGATGCGATTGTTGCTGGTAGCGCATTCGGTCGTGTTCGTGCGATGTTGGATGAAAATGGCGACAATGTAGAAACTGCTGGACCATCTCGTCCGGTTCAAGTTCTAGGTTTCACATCAGTACCAAGTGCCGGAGATACTTTCCTAGTCGCCGAAGAAGATCGCACTGCGCGTCAGATCGCTGAAAAGCGTCAGGCAGCCGAGCGAAATGCTCAACTGGCAAAAGCTCGCAAGAAGGTTTCGCTGGAAGACTTTATGGAGCAATCCAAGATTTCTACCCTCAACCTTATTCTTAAGGGTGACGTAAGTGGATCTGTAGAAGCTCTAGAAGATGCATTAATGCAGTTGGATGTTGGCGCAGAAGTTGATCTTCGCGTTATTCACCGCGGTGTAGGTGCAATTACTAAGAGCGATATTACTTTGGCATCTGCATCTACTGCAGTTGTGATCGGCTTTAACGTTAAGCCTGAACCACAAACTGCAATCTTTGCTGATCAAGAGGGCGTCGAAGTTCGCTTCTACTCTGTTATTTACAATGCAATTGAAGAGATTGAACTATCTCTAAAGGGCTTGCTAAAGCCAGAGTACGAAGAAGCGATCATCGGTTCAGCCGAAGTTCGCGAAATCTTCAAATCTTCAAAGGCTGGAAACATCGCTGGATCTGTCGTTAAGGATGGAATCATTCGTCGTAACGCTAAGGCCAGAATTCTTCGTGATGGCGCAGTCTTGGTTGATAACCTCACCATCGATTCACTCAAGCGCTTCAAGGATGATGCAACTGAAGTCCGCGAAGGATTTGAGTGCGGTATTGGCCTTGGAAACATGAAGGAGATCGCACCTGGCGATATCGTTCAGTGTTTCGAGATGCGCGAGAAAAAGCGAGCATAAGAAATGGGTCAATCACATCGCACGCTTAAGGTTGCCGACCGCATCAAAGTGGTAGTTGCAAACTTACTGGAGACAAAGATTAAAGATCCGCGTCTTGGCTTTGTAACTGTGACAGATGCACGCGTTACTGGCGATCTACAACAAGCTTCAATCTTTTATACCGTTCTTGGTGATCTCGATGAGCGCGCTGCAACTGCAGCGGCTCTCGAGAGCGCTAAGGGTGCAATTAGATCGGCACTTGGCCGCGAACTTGGTCTTCGCATCACTCCTAGCATTGAATTCTTTGAAGATGGTTTGCCAGAGAGTGCAAAGGCCCTAGATTCATTGCTTGAAAAAGTACATGAGCAAGATGCTCAAGTTGCTGCTCTTCGAAAGAATGCTCAGTATGCAGGGGGAGAAGATCCTTACAAAGCCCCACGTGTTATTGAAGATTAATTGTGACTCAAATAATCTACGAGCACGGGTTTTTGGTTGTAGATAAAGAACCAGGCATGACAAGCCATGATGTTGTGGCAATTGCACGAAGAGCTTTAAACACTCGAAAAGTTGGTCACGCCGGAACTCTTGATCCAATGGCTACCGGTGTCTTGGTGCTTGGCTTTAATAATGGAACCCGTCTTTTGCAATACATCACCGATGGTGACAAGAGTTACCAAGCAACAATAGTTTTAGGTGCCTCCACAATCACCGATGATTTTGAAGGTGAAGTGATTGCAACCGCTGATGCTTCCGCCATTTCCGACGAACAGATTCATGCGCAGTTAAATACAATGCGTGGAACTTTTATGCAGCGACCTAGTTCGGTATCTGCCGTAAAGGTTGCTGGTGAGCGCGCTTATGATCGAGTTCGGGCTGGCGAAGTGGTGATTTTAGATTCCCGTGAAGTGACAATCTCGCAATTAGATGTTTTGGCAATTAGACACATTGGTACCAAGCTAGAAATTGATATTGAAGTTACTTGCTCTGCTGGAACATATATCCGCTCGATTGCCAGAGATTGTGGTGATGGCTTAAAAGTAGGTGGGCACTTGTCAGCTTTGCGACGTACTCGAGTCGCAGGTTTTGGCCTAGATAAAGCAGTATCACTTGCAGCACTAAAGTCCGGCGAATTTTCCACTTTAGATCTAGCCGATGTTGCTCGTTCTACCTTTCCAGTTCGAGAAATTGCGTTGGATGAAAAGTTGGAGCTCTCTTTTGGCAGAACTTTGACACCTAATCCATCGCAGGGTATTCATGCTGGCATATCTACCGCCAATGAGTTAATCGCATTGCTCAATAACGTAGATGGCAAAGCCAAACCGATTGCTGTATTCGCGGCAGCGCATTGATTCTGAGATAATGAGAAGATGAGTATCGTTGTTATAGGAAATTTTGATGGAGTCCATAAAGGACACCAGCAAATCCTTAACCGTGCCAAAGCCCTTGCTGGTGATGAGAAAATCATCGCACTTACTTTTGATCCACATCCTGTTTCAATCTTTGCGCCCGACAGAGCGCCAACCCTATTGACAATTTTAAGTGACAGGATTGAGCTACTTAAGATTCATAACGCTGATCAAGTGGCGGTTATCAAGTTCACTAAAGAGTTCGCAGCTATGTCCCCAGAAGATTTCGTCAAAAAAGTTTTGATAGAACAATTAAAGGCATCTACGGTAATAGTTGGATCAAATTTCACATATGGCTTTAAAGCTGCTGGCAACGTTGAATCACTAAAAAAGCACCCAGAGTTTGAAACTGTTGTTTTAGATTTGCAGGCAGAAAAAGATGAAAACATTTCTTCGACCCGAATTCGAAAAGCTATTGTTGAAGGCCACGTCGAAGCTGCTCGTGAAATGTTAACTAGGCCCCACCGACTTGATGGAATTGTTGTGCACGGAGAAAAACGCGGTAGAGAAATCGGATATCCAACAGCAAATTTAGGAAATATCGATGGCCAAACTATTCCGGCAGATGGCGTTTATGCTGGCTGGCTGACTGTCGGAATCGATCGCTGGCCTGCTGCAATTTCGATTGGTACAAACCCAACTTTTGAAGGTGTTCGTGGACGACAAGTTGAAGCCTATGCATTGGACCAAGTTGATTTAGATCTGTATACAAAATCAGCAACCATTGAATTTGGCTGGCGACTACGTGAAACCTTGAAATTTGAAGGCCTTGAACCATTGCTAGAACAAATGGCTAAGGATTGCGCCGAAGCCCGTCGATTGACCGAGCTCTAAGCGGGGGATTCACCTCGATTTCATGGATAACGAGCCTGACTGTTACCCTTGCCCTTCAATCGAGTTAGCGAGTTTCTCGTGAGTCAAACCGAGAAGCCCTCGTGCTCAGTACATAAGGAGAACAAGAAATGGCATTAACACCAGAAGTAAAGAAGGAAATCATTGCTCAGTACGGTTCTACTCCTACTGACACAGGATCACCTGAAGCTCAGGTAGCGCTACTTTCAAAGAGAATTGATCAGATCACTGATCACTTGAAGGCTAACCCACATGATCACCACAACCGTCGTGGTCTTTTGTTGTTAGTTGGTCGTCGTCGTCGCATCCTTCAATACCTAGCGAAGACAGATATCAACCGTTACCGCGCAATTATCGAGAAGCTCGGTATTCGCCGCTAATTAAGTAAAACCAATCTGCCGCAGAGCGATGGTCCTCGGTAGTGGTTTCCGCGCAGGCTTTCTTTAAAAAGAATTGCTGCGCGTGAACTTCGATCGAAGATTCATTCTCTCGGCAGATTACAAAGTGCAACAAATGTGTCGCGCTTTTCAATCTAAAAAGAGGAGGACCCATGGAGGGTCAAGAGGTTCAGTCAGCCGTTGCAGTTATTGATAACGGAAAGTTCGGAAAACGAGAGATTCGTTTTGAAACAGGTCGCCTAGCGCGTCAAGCAGCAGGAGCTGCAGCAGTTTACTTAGATGATCAAACAATGATCTTCTCAGCAACAACTGCATCAAAGACACCTAAGGATCAATTTGATTTCTTCCCTTTAACAGTTGATGTTGAAGAGAAGATGTATGCAGTTGGTCGTATCCCAGGATCATTCTTCCGTCGCGAAGGTCGTCCATCTGAAGATGCAATTCTTACCTGTCGATTGATCGATCGTCCGCTACGTCCATCATTTGTTAAGGGACTTCGTAATGAAGTTCAGATCGTTGTGACAGTAATGGCACTAGATCCAGATCATATGTATGACGTGATTGCGATTAACGCAGCTTCAATGTCTACTCAACTTGCAGGACTACCTTTCTCTGGTCCAATCGGTGGCGTTCGCGTTGCTTTGATTGATGGTCAGTGGGTTGCTTTCCCTAACCATTCACAGGTTGCTAACGCAGTCTTTGACATGGTTGTTGCAGGTCGCGTAACTAAGGATGACGTTGCAATCATGATGGTTGAAGCCGAAGCTACAGAGCGCACTATTGAATTAATCAAGGGCGGCGCACCAACTCCAACTGAAGAAGTTGTTTCACAAGGACTAGATGCAGCAAAGCCATTCATCAAGATTCTTTGTGATGCGCAGACCAAGCTTGCAAAGGTTGCCGCAAAGCCAACTGCAGAATTCCCAGTGTTCTTGGATTACCAGGATGATGTATTCGCAGCGGTGGAAAAGGCAGCTAAGGATGATCTTGCCAAGGCGCTAACAATTGTTGGAAAGCAAGAGCGCGAAACAAAGATCGATGAGATCTCTGCTTCAGTTAAGGAATCCGTAAGTGCTCAATTTGAAGGACGTGAAAAGGAAGTCCCTGCAGCGTTTCGTTCATTGACTAAGAAGCTGGTACGTCAGCGTGTATTGCGCGACAAGATTCGTATCGACGGTCGCGGTCTTCGCGATATTCGTGCGCTTTCTGCAGAGGTAGAAGTTATTCCTCGCGTACACGGTTCGGCAATCTTTGAGCGCGGAGAGACTCAGATTCTTGGAATCACAACGCTTAACATGCTTAAGATGGAGCAACAGCTCGATACTTTGAATCCAGAAAATCACAAGCGTTACATGCACAACTACAACTTCCCACCATATTCAACTGGTGAAACAGGTCGTGTTGGTACACCAAAGCGCCGCGAAATCGGTCACGGTGCATTAGCTGAGCGCGCATTGATTCCTGTACTTCCAAGCCGCGAAGAATTCCCTTACGCAATCCGTCAGGTTTCTGAAGCGCTTGGTTCAAATGGTTCAACATCTATGGGTTCTGTATGTGCATCAACGCTTGCACTATTTAACGCAGGTGTTCCACTACGCGCACCAGTTGCAGGTATTGCAATGGGTCTAATTTCAGATGATGTTGATGGCAAGGTTGAATACGTTGCTTTGACAGATATCTTGGGTGCAGAAGATGCATTCGGAGACATGGACTTTAAGGTAGCCGGAACTAAAGATTTCGTTACAGCTTTGCAGTTAGATACAAAGCTTGATGGAATTCCAGCATCAGTTCTTGCGGGCGCACTTTTGCAGGCTAAGGAAGCGCGACTTGCGATTCTAGATGTCATGAATGAAGCAATCGATGCACCAGATGAGATGAGCCAATACGCTCCTCGAATCATCTCTGTAAAGATTCCAGTTGATCAGATTGGTGCGGTAATCGGACCTAAGGGCAAGATCATCAACCAGATCCAAGATGAAACTGGCGCAGACATTTCAATTGAAGATGATGGAACAATTTACATCGGCGCAACCGATGGCCCATCAGCTGAAGCAGCTCGCGCGCAAATCAATGCAATTGCAAACCCACAGATGCCAGAAGTTGGCGAGCGATACCTAGGTACCGTCGTCAAGCTTGCTGCATTTGGTGCATTCATTTCATTGATGCCAGGTAAAGATGGCTTGCTCCACGTATCTCAGATTCGCAAGATGCATGGTGGAAAGCGCATTGAAAATCTAGAAGAGGTCATGAAGGTTGGCGACAAGATTCAGGTAGAAATCGGCGAGATTGATCCAAAGGGCAAGTTGTCTTTGGTTCCTGTGCTTGAAGATGGAACTACAGGTTCTGCTGAATAAATGAGCGTTCGTCGTTCAGTTTTACCTAGCGGTCTGCGTATCGTTACTGAAGAAGTTCCTTCGGTACGCAGCGCCGCGATCGGTATCTGGGTAAATATTGGTTCACGTGATGAAACCCCGGCAGTTGCTGGGGCTTCTCACTTTCTGGAGCATTTACTTTTTAAGGGAACCAAGCGCCGTAATGCGTTAGAAATCTCAGCATCGATTGAATCTGTTGGTGGCGAGATGAACGCATTTACGAGCAAGGAGTACACCTGCTTTTACGCACGTGTAATTGATACCGATCTACCTATGGCAATCGATGTTGTGTCAGATTTGATCACATCTTCAATTGTTACAGCCCTTGATGTTGATGCAGAGCGCAAAGTAGTTCTCGAAGAAATCGCGATGCGCGATGATGATCCCAGCGACTTAGTTCATGATCTATATGCTGAAACTTATTACGGGGATACCCCATTGGGTCGCCCGATCTTGGGAACAGTTGATTCAATTAACAATATGTCCCGAACTTCAGTGTTTAACTACTATAAGAAGCGCTACCAACCGCAGGATCTAGTTGTCGCAGTTGCCGGAAACATCAAGCACAAAAAGGTTGTAGCAATGGTCGAGGCTGCACTTTCACAGGATGGTTTTCTCGATGTAACTGGTGCTCCGGTTATCCGACCAGATACTCCCGTACGAAAGAGTCCTCAAAAATCTGTTGGTCTTATTTCTCGGCCAACCGAACAGGCGCACATGTTTTATGGCATGGAAGGTGTAGCTCGACACGATGATCGTCGTTTTGCGATGGGTATCTTGGCTTCTGCTTTGGGTGGGGGAATGTCATCTCGCTTGTTCCAAGAGATTCGCGAAAAACGCGGCCTTGCATATTCGGTCTATGCCTACGCACAACAGTTTGCGGGAAGTGGTCAGATTGGTTTTTATGCCGGATGTAATCCAACTAAGGCAATCGAAGTCGTCGAAATCATTCGTGAAGTGTTAGCCGATGTTGCAGATCATGGAATGTCGCATGAAGAAATCGAGCGCGCTAAGGGCGCCGTCCGCGGTTCCCTTGTGCTGAGCCAAGAAGATTCAGGTTCACGCATGAGCAGAATTGGTAAAAACGAGATTGTGTATGGCCATGTTATGGACTTTGATGAAATCCTCAAGGCCATCGCACGCGTAAACGCGACAGACATTAAAGAAATTGCTAGCGCGTTTCTCACAAAAACGCCTACCCTTGCTCTTGTAGGTCCATTCAAATCAGAGTCAAAGTTTGAGAAGGTGTTAAGCAAATGATCAATGTTGCCGTCTTAGGTGCTCGTGGTCGAATGGGCTCAGAAGTTGTTAAGGCTGTTGAAGCCACTGATGGTTTAGCGCTGGTAGCTGCCTTGGATTTAGGCGATTCACTTGAACAACTCAAGGGATCTGCAGCTCATGTTGTCGTTGATTTCACGACACCAGATAGTGTGATGAGTAATCTGGAATTTCTAATTAACAATGGAATTAACGTAGTGGTAGGCACAACTGGTTTTGATGACGCAAAGCTTGCAAAAGTTAAAGGGTGGTTATCCCAGAATCCTTCAGTTGGTGTTCTAATCGCACCCAATTTTGCAATCGGGGCCGTATTGATGATGGAGTTTGCAGAAAAAGCAGCCCGCTATTTTGAATCTGCAGAAATTATTGAATTACACCACCCAGCCAAGGTAGATGCGCCATCAGGAACCGCTGCTCGCACCGCCGAATTAATGGGAGCTGCACGTAAGGATGCCGGGCTTGCTGTGATGCCAGATGCGACAACCACTTCTTTAGAAGGTGCTCGCGGGGCAACAGTAAATGGAATTCCAGTGCACTCAGTACGTGCTCGCGGCTTGGTTGCCCATCAAGAAGTTTTGTTTGGTGGGTTAGGGGAGACCTTAACGATTCGTCACGATTCAATTGATCGAGCAGGATTTATGCCAGGAGTTATTCTTGGCGTACGCAAGATTGTAAATACTCCAGGCCTGACTCATGGCCTAGATAAATTCATGTAAGGAGCAATCAAATGTCTAAAGATCAAATCACTATGTATGGTGCCGATTGGTGCGGAGATTGCCGTAGATCAGAGCGACTATTAAAAGAGCTAAATGTTGAGTACACAAAAATTGATACTGACGCAGATGTTACAGCTGCTGACAAGGTGATCGAAATTAATGGTGGAGCCAAGTCAATTCCGGTGATTGTTTTTTCAGATGGCACTCATTTAACTGAACCTTCAGATAATGATCTCAAAGCCAAGCTCCAAAGCTTAGGAATCATCTAAAGCCAGTTGTAGACCGCAGCCGATGAAAGCGCTGCGGAAAGTACAACAATTGGAAATGGTGCCTTGAGTATCAGTGCGATGACCGCAAAAGTTAGACCAACTAAACGTTGATCAATCATCAGCTGAGATTTTTCAGAAAAACTCTGCACGGCAACCAAAGCGCTTAACAACGCGATTGGGATTAAAGCATTGATTCTTTGAATCTTAGGGTGTGAAAGCCAACGCGCTGGTACCGAATGCCCAGAGTATTTCAAAAGAAAAGCAATAAGACTTGTTCCGATAGTTGCAATCCACAGTGTTGTCATAGTCTGGACAGTCATCGTTTCAACCCCACTGCAATTGCGATAAAGGCGGTGGCAATAATTGGTAAACCTGCTGGCAATATCGGGGTCATTGCTATTGCAAAGATTGCGCACCCAACTGCCAAGATTCTTTCAAAATTTCCGGTCAATCGGGGCCACACAAGACCCAAAAATGCAGCGGGAACGGCGGAATCTAAACCAAAAGCGCGCACATCACCCATTGCCTGCGCACCTAATGCTCCAGCCAAAGTAAAGAGATTCCAGAAAACAAATACACCTATACCGGTGTACCAAAAACCCTTGCGCATTGCATCGACACCGCGTGGTTCTTGACCAAGTGCAACTCCGGTTGATTCATCAATTGTTATTTGTGCTGCAACAACGCGCTTCCAACCTTTTACCTGTAAACGCGGAGCCATGATTACTCCGTATAAAGCATTTCGAACACCAAGCAATGATGCGGTGGCAATTCCACTGATAGCTGATCCACCGGCACCTATTACACCAACAACTGCAAATTGTGATGCACCAGAAAAAGTCAGTAGAGATAGCAGGCAAGTTTGAAGTACTGAAAAACCATTTGCTACGGCCGCTGCGCCAAAGGCCACACCATAGGCTCCAACAGTCAAAGAAACGCTCAGCGAATCCCGCAGAGTGGCGGAGGCAACTTTGGACACGCGCTTATTGTGCCGTATAAATCCATGAGCACATAGCCGCTACTGGATAGGGTGCCACCATGAGTGAAGAGATTATTTATCGCGATGATGTGACCGTTGAATTAGTAAAATCTAGTGCAAGTGATGCCGATGTAATTTGGGCCGCACGCGTGTCAACGGCTGGTGAACAATCAATGGATGAAATCGGTGAAGATCCAGCTCGTTCAGCAGGTCTGATTAACTACCTTGCGCGCGAACGTCATGGTTCACCTTTTGAACACACATCGATGACCTTCTTTATTTCTGCGCCAATTTTTGTTTTCCGCGAATTTATGCGCCATCGCATCGCTTCATACAATGAAGAGAGCGGTCGCTATCGTGAGTTAAAGCCAGTTTTCTATGTTCCATCTGCTGAACGCAAACTCGTTCAGGTTGGTAAAACTGGTGCGTACACATTTGTCGATGGAACAAAAGAGCAGTTTGATTTAACTGTTGAATCTATGAAAGCGGCATATGTAGTTGCATATGAGAGCTACGTAAAAATGCTTGAAGCCGGCGTGGCACGTGAAGTTGCACGAGCCGTGTTGCCTGTCGCCACATATTCATCCATGTATGTAACAATGAACGCTCGCGCGCTCATGAACTTTCTTTCTTTGCGTACTGGTCGCGAAGGCTCCCATTTTCCGAGCTACCCCCAACGTGAAATTGAGATGGTGGCAGAGAAAATGGAGCTGGAATTTGCAAAATTAATGCCACTTACATACGGAGCCTTTGAAAAGTCTGGACGAGTCGCCCCTTAATACGGGTAGAGTTCGGCGCATGACAACGGCTGCCCCATTTGGACGTCTACTGACGGCAATGGTTACCCCCTTTAAAAAGGATGGGGAAATTGATTGGTCGGGCATTGAAAAAATTGCGGCCCATCTGGTTGCAAATGGACATGATGGAATTGTCGTCAACGGAACAACGGGTGAAGCTCCAACCACAAAGTCTTCTGAGAAAGAGGAGATCATCCGCGTCGTCCGAAACACCGTTGGACCCACAATCAAAGTTATCTCTGGTGCTGGCGACAATGAAACTGAGTATTCAATCAATCAAGCAAAACGCACCGAAAAAGCCGGTGCTGATGGTTTACTAGTTGTAACCCCGTACTACAACAAACCACCACAAGCAGGAATCGAAGCCCACTTCCGCGCAGTTGCTGATGCAACAGAGCTTCCGGTGATGATGTATGACATTCCAGGTCGTACTGGCGTTCCAATAGAACCAGACACTCTAGTTCGACTTTCTGAGCACCCAAAAATTGTGGCGCTCAAGGATGCAAAGGGTGATGTGGCATCTACTTCGTGGGTAATCAAGCGTTGTGGAATTCCAGTTTATTCAGGTGATGACATTCTTAACCTGCCATTGTTATCAGTTGGCGCAGTTGGTTTTGTTTCAGTGTGCGGGCACACCGTTGGCAAAGATTTACGTGAGTTACTTGATGCTTGGTTTGGCGGAAATGCAGCTCGGGCACTAGAGATTCATCAAAAACTTCTCCCAGTTTACACAGGTACATTCCGTACTCAAGGTGCAATTCTAACTAAAGCTGCGCTCACACTTATGGGCCTACCTGGCGGCCACACTCGTCTTCCACTCGTCGATGCAACAGATGCACAGATTGCGCAATTGCGCGAAGATCTGCGTGCTGGCGGCGTCGCAGTTAACTAATGAATCATCCACATCCAAACTTAAGTACTCCGCCCGCACTTGCTGATGGCGGTCTGCGAATAGTTGCACTTGGTGGATTAACTGAAATCGGCCGCAATATGACCGTTTTTGAATACAAATCAAAGCTCCTAATCGTTGATTGTGGGGTTTTGTTTCCTGAAGATAATCAGCCTGGAATTGATTTAATTTTGCCCGATTTTTCTTACATCAGAGATCGACTTCAGGATGTTGTAGGAATCTTCTTAACTCATGGCCATGAGGATCATATTGGCGCAGTTCCTTATCTATTGCGTGAACGTGGAGATATCGCAATTTATGGTTCAGCCCTTACGCTGGCTTTAATAACTGCAAAGTTGAAAGAGCACAGGATTTCTCCGTTAACTCGTGAAGTGCGCGAAGGTGGAACTGAAGATATCGGTCCATTTACTCTGGAATTTGTGGCCGTTAACCACTCGATTCCAGATGCATTGGCGGTTGTTATTAATACCGATGCAGGTCGAGTGCTTGCAACCGGTGATTTTAAAATGGATCAACTTCCGTTAGATGGCCGAATTACAGATTTAAGAACTTTCGCACGACTTGGTGAGCAAGGTGTTGACTTGTTTATGGTGGATTCAACAAATGCTGACATCCCTGGCTTTACGCCCTCAGAACGCGAAATCATGCCTGCGCTCAATCGGGTGATCTCATCGACTAAACGCCGAGTAATCGTGGCATCTTTTTCTTCACATGTTCACCGAGTCCAGCAAGTAATTGACATTTCAGCTCAACATGGGCGCAAAGTCGTTTTTATTGGTCGGTCAATGGTTCGAAACATGAAAATTGCTGAAGATATGGGTTACCTGCATGTGCCAGCAGACCTTGTCATAGATGCTAAAGATCTCGATCAATACGATGACAATGTTGTTTTAATTTGTACTGGATCTCAGGGCGAACCAATGGCAGCACTTTCTCGAATGGCTAATGGCGACCATCAGATCCGGGTAGGTGAAGGCGACACGGTGATTCTGGCATCTTCACTGATTCCGGGAAATGAAAATTCAGTATTCAGAGTAATCAATGAGTTAACTCGTTTTGGTGCCAAAGTTGTTCACAAAGCAAATGCCATGGTCCATGTATCAGGACACGCTGCAGCCGGTGAATTGCTGTACTGCTACAACATCGTAAAACCCAAATATGTTATGCCAATCCATGGTGAATGGCGACATATGAAAGCAAACGCTGAACTTGCTATTCAATCTGGTGTTGCTCGTAGCAACACTTTTATCGTCGACAATGGTGTGGTGATTGATTTGATAAATCATGAGGCAGAAATCGTTGGCGCAGTTCCTGTAGGTTTTGTCTTTGTCGACGGACAGAGCATTGGTGACATTACTGAAAGTTCACTCAAGGACCGAAGAATTCTTGGTGAAGAAGGCTTTATTTCATGTGTGGTTGTTATTGATTCACAAAGCGGAAAGATCGTTGCAGGTCCAGATATTCATGCTCGTGGCTTTAATGAAGATGCTGCAATGTTTGATGAAGTAAAAATGAGAATTGAAAAGGCACTCGCAGTAGCTGTTGCAGATGGCAATAACGGCACCCATCAACTGTCGCAAATTGTGCGAAAAACTATTGGTGGCTGGGTCGGCGGAGAACATCGCCGAAAGCCGATGATTGTGCCTGTCGTTATTGAAGTTTAAGCAACGGCGCGCCTAGTAGGTTCGTAATTGTTAACCCTTTACGATCGGGCGTGTGGCCAAAAGGAAAAAAGCAAAAAGTAAGACTGGAGCAGTAGGCGGAGCTCTTGGTCGTGGCTTTGCAACCATTTGGCATTTCATAGCTAAATCTTTAGGAAGTGCCGTGCGCTTTGTCGCAAGAGGTGCCCGTGATTTAGATCCTGCACATCAACGTGATGGAATTGCGTTTCTCATTTTAATTGCTGCCCTTGTCGCTACTGCAGGCACCTGGTTTCACTCAGACAACGTTGTTGGCAGAGCGGTGTATTCAGTTGTTTATGGTGGATTTGGCCAAATAGGTTTTTTCACACCAGTTGTACTTCTTTATTTTGCAATTAGATTGTTTAGAGTCCCAGAAGATTCAAAGGCAACCGGTCGAATCATTATTGGAACTTTGGCCCTGTTACTTTCTTCAACCGGTCTATCACATTTACTTAATGGCTCTATTGGAACTGGTGCAACTGCTATGCGCGAAGGTGGCGGATGGCTTGGCTATGCAGTATCGACTCCACTTGTAACTCTGATGACTTCTGTCCTCACATACCCAGTTCTATTGATTGTTTTTGTTTTCGGATTATTGGTAATTACTGCAACTCCAGTGAGTCAGGTCTTTACCCGAATTGCATCTGCAAGCAGCTGGATTTGGTCCAAACGACCAGAGCGTTCTGAAAAAGTTGAAGTAGATTTTGAGGTTACTGACACACCACCATTTGAATCACCAGTGGTTGCAGAATGGAATAAAGCTATTGACGATGAAGAACTAGATGAAGAAAGCTTTGATGAAGAGTTTCCCGTAGAGGAACCATTTGCAACGGTTCCTCCAGTAAATGAAAACACTGTGGCGGTAAAGCGTCCTGAACAATTGTTGTTGACCGCCGATGTGAAATATGAACTTCCAGCTCCAGATTTACTGCGAACAGGCCCTGCTGCTAAGGCTAAGAGCAAGGCAAATGAAGTTGTAGTAGCTGCGCTGACCGAAGTGTTTCTACAGTTTGAAATCGATGCCAAAGTAACTGGCTTTATGCGTGGCCCGACTGTGACTCGCTATGAAGTCGAACTTGGAAACGCAGTCAAAGTAGAAAGAATTACCGCGCTATCAAAAAACATTTCCTATGCTGTTGCCAGCAGTGATGTTCGAATTCTTTCTCCTATCCCAGGAAAATCTGCGGTAGGAATTGAAATTCCAAATGCTGATCGAGAAATTGTTGCCTTAGGCGATGTTTTACGCTCAACAGTTGCAGGTCAAGATTTACACCCCATGCTTGTGGCCTTAGGTAAAGATGTCGAAGGTAACTTTGTATGTGCAAACCTTGCCAAGATGCCGCACCTTTTGGTGGCAGGTGCAACTGGTGCTGGTAAGTCATCCATGATTAATGCGATGATTACCTCGATCTTGATGCGCTCCACACCAGATGATGTTCGCTTAGTTTTGATTGATCCTAAGAGAGTAGAGCTCAATGCCTATGAAGGCATTCCTCATTTAATTACTCCAATCATTACTAATCCCAAGAAGGCTGCCGATGCTTTGACTTGGGTTGTTCGTGAAATGGATCTTCGTTATGAAGATCTTTCAACCTTTGGCTTTAGACACATTGATGATTTCAATAAGGCGGTTCGCGCAGGCAAAGTAATCGTTCCCGAAGGCAGCGATCGAGTTGTTGAGCCGTATCCATATTTATTGGTAATTATTGATGAACTTGCAGACTTAATGATGGTTGCGGCCAAAGAAGTTGAAGAATCAGTCGTGCGAATTACTCAACTAGCAAGGTCGGCCGGTATTCATTTGGTTCTAGCAACTCAGCGCCCCTCAGTAGACGTTGTTACGGGCTTGATCAAAGCAAATGTTCCTTCGCGTTTGTCATTTGCGACCAGTTCACTTGCAGATAGTCGAGTTATTTTAGATAGCCCTGGTGCTGAAAAACTCGTGGGCCAAGGCGACGGTCTCTTTATTCCTATGGGTGCAAGCAGAGCAATCCGAATCCAAGGCGCTTATGTATCTGAACGTGAAATTGAAGCGGTTACAAGTCATGTGAAGAAGCAGCTTAAGCCGCGCTATCGCGAAGATGTGACAGCGCCAGTTAATCAAATGAAGATGGTTGATAAAGAAATTGGCGATGATTTAGATATTTTGTGCCAAGCAGTAGAACTTGTTGTTGGAACACAATTTGGTTCCACGTCAATGCTTCAACGAAAGTTGCGGGTTGGTTTTGCTAAAGCTGGTCGCCTGATGGATTTAATGGAGTCTCGCGGTATTGTCGGACCTTCCGAAGGTTCCAAGGCCCGCACCGTCTTGGTGAAGCCAGATGATCTTGATTCAGTGCTAGCAACGCTTCGGGAGTATTAATTCTGAGTTAATGGAGGGTTGCTGAGAAAGTTTCACCCCTTCAGTTCACACCTGCGCCTAGTCACCCTAACCCCCAGCGACTTACACTTAGACCTCACCCTGTGCCACATTAAGGATGTCTAATGTCACTTGGATCACTGATTTCTAAGGCGCGTAAAGATGCTGGCCTTAGCATCGATGATCTTTCGGCAGCCACAAATATCCGCGGAACTTTACTTCGCGAAATGGAAGCAAACAATTTTTCTCAATGCGGCGGAGAAACTTACGCGCGTGGGCATTTAAGAAATATAGCAATCAAGCTAAATGTGGATCAGCAAATTTTTCTAACCGCATTTGAAGATGAGCAGATGCATGTAGATCGAACCATGCAAGATTTACTTGTTGAAAACAATGTCATGCGTGAACCTAAAGAAGTTCGAAGAGTTTCTTGGAAAGTGTTAGTCACAATTTCAGTGGCTTCATTGTTTGTGGCCGGCCTTGCTCAAATTATTGTTTCTAACAACTCAACACCAGATATTCCTGTGGCAATTGAAGAGTCACCAACCGCTTCTGCATCACCAGAGGCAACAGTTGCAGAAGAAACACTTCCAACTGATGAAGCCACAATTTCAACTGGCCAAGGTGTCGAAGTGATTGTCGCTGCAACTCGTGCAAAGAGCTGGCTCTTTGTGTCAGATTCATCTGGCCGAGTGCTTTTTAGCGGACAGATCGCTACAGGTGTCACGAAAACTTTTTCCTCAGATCTGACATTAAATCTGAAAATTGGCAATGCAGGGGGAGTGGATTTGTCAGTTAATGGCAAAAAGATCGATTCTGTGGGAGCCGATGGCCAAGTCGTTAGCGTGTCGTACGGGGTAGATTCCTAATTCGGCGTAGCACTGTAAGATTGTGCAAATGAAGCGCACAGTTGCAGTTGTCACTTTAGGGTGCGCACGAAATGAAGTTGATTCTGAAGAATTGGCTGGACGTTTAGCAGCCGATGGCTGGACGCTTGTTGATGATGTTGAATCAGCTGAAGTTGCCTTGGTAAACACATGTGGTTTTATCGAATCAGCCAAAAAAGACTCAGTTGACGCGTTGCTAGAAGCTAATTCGCTCAAAGGCCATGGAACAACGCGCGCGGTAGTTGCCGTGGGTTGCATGGCAGAGCGTTACGGAAATGAACTAGCAGAAGCCCTTCCCGAAGCTGATGCAATTTTAGGTTTTGACGATTACAAGGATATTTCTGCACGTCTGCAATCAATTGTGGCTGGCGAAAAACATAAGGCACATGTGCCTCGGGATCGCCGTGCTTTACTTCCAATTGCACCCGCTGAGCGGGCCGATGCCAGAGAAGTAGAAGAGTTTTCTCGTAAGCGTTTAGGTAATGCTCCGTGGTCACCTTTAAAGATTGCATCTGGCTGTGATCGACGTTGTTCGTTTTGTGCGATTCCATATTTCCGCGGTTCATTTGTGTCGCGCCGTCCGACTGAAATCATTTCTGAAGCCAGATGGCTTGCTGAAAACGGCGTCTCTGAAATGTTTTTGGTCAGCGAGAACACAACCTCTTACGGTAAAGATCTAGGGGATCTTCAGTTAATGGAGAAGATTCTTCCTGAAATCGCGGCGCTGCCAGGTGTGGAACGTGTGCGACTGTCATATTTGCAACCGGCAGAAATGCGTCCAACATTGCTACAAGCGATGATTGCAACTGATAAAACCGCTCCTTACTTTGACCTTTCTTTCCAACACACAAGTCCTACAGTTCTGCGCC
>JBIKSX010000056.1:0-4033 GCA_044348405.1 Candidatus Planktophila sp. | reverse complement strand
GCCGGATTTTTTGCAGCTCCACCGATTAGCAGTATTCGATTAATACCGACTCCCAATGCAGCAAGTGAATCAACTGCATCAGCTAAACCTGCCAGCATTCCTTCAACCATTGCTCGCGCAATATCTTCCGGGTTTGAATTATTCAGGTTCATACCGGCAAAAACACCAGTTGCCTTTGGACGGTTAGGGGTTCGTTCACCTTCGAAGTACGGTAACAGCGTAAGTCCGTTAGCTCCTGGCTTTGCGGCTAATGCAAGTTGTGCAACCTCATCATGAGTCTTTCCAAGAATGCGACAAGCTGCATCAAGAATACGTGCAGCGTTTAATGTGCAAACAAGCGGCAGATAGCGACCAGTTGCATCGGCAAATCCTGCAACGGCGCCGGATGAATCATGGGTTGGGGTTTCAGATACTGCAAATGCGGTGCCACTTGTTCCCAATGAAACTACAACATCGCCGGGTTGTGCCTGTAAACCCAAAGCCGCACCTGCGTTGTCGCCAGCACCAGCAGCAATTGGGACACCAGCAAGGGTTGTTCCCCCAAATTGTGAGGGCTCAATTATTCGCGGAAGTGTGAAATTCTGATCATGACGAAGAGCTAAACGCACAATCTCTTCTCGATAATGTGAAGTGCTGGGATCAAAATAACCAGTTCCAGATGCATCACTTCGATCGGTAAACAACTTTGATAAATCCTTACCGCCCTGCAATTGCCATGACAGCCAATCATGGGGCAACGCAATGGATGCAACACGTGAAGCATTGTCAGGTTCGTGATCTGCCATCCAGCGAATCTTGGATGCAGTAAATGATGCAACTAATTTAGAGCCAACTTTTCGCGCAATTACATGATCGCCACCGACTTCACGGTTCAGATCGTCAGCTTCCTTTGCCGAACGCGTGTCATTCCATAAAAGTGCTGGGCGAATAACTTCGCCATCAGAATCTAATGCGACCATTCCATGTTGTTGTCCTGCAATAGAAATTGCTTCGACATCATCTAAACCACCAGCATTTTTAAAAGCTGCGTGTAATCCAGTGAGCCAATGTGCCGGATCCACTTGGGTACCGTCGGGGTGGGAAGCCCTTCCTTCTCGCACTAATTGACCCGTGTGAGCATCACGAATCACAACCTTCACAGATTGTGTTGAGGAATCCACGCCGGCAATGAGTTGTCGATTAGCCATGGGGCAAGGCTAGACTGTGCCAGTCAGCGTTGACCACAGGTGGCGGAAAGTATTTGAGCCACACAATCAAACAATAAAATTGTTGGAGTAAATCATGCGTATTGGTGTCCTCACTGGCGGCGGAGATTGCCCTGGTCTTAACGCGGTTATCCGCGCCGTAGTTCGTAAAGGTGTTAAAGAGTACGGTCACGAGTTTGTAGGTTTCCGCGACGGTTGGAAGGGACCTCTAGAAGGTCTAACCATGCCTTTGAACATCGAAGTAACTCGCGGAATTTTGCCGCGCGGTGGAACCATCCTTGGTTCATCACGTACCAACCCTTTCAAGATCGAGGGTGGCGTCGAAAAGATTAAGGAAAATCTTGAAAAAGCTGGCATCGATGCGTTGATCGCAATCGGTGGAGAAGACACTCTTGGTGTTGCAACAAAGCTAGACGCACTTGGCGTCAAGGTCATCGGTGTTCCAAAGACAATCGATAACGATCTAAACAACACTGACTACACATTTGGTTTTGATACTTCAGTAAACATTGCAGTTGAAGCAATTGACCGTCTGCACACAACTGCAGAATCACATCATCGCGCCTTGATCGTTGAAGTAATGGGACGTCACGCAGGTTGGATTGCTTTGCATTCTGGGCTTGCAGGCGGTGCAACATGTATTTTGATTCCAGAGCAAAAGTTCTCTGTGGAAAAGGTTTGTGAATGGGTCGAATCACGCTTTAAGTCTCACTATGCACCAATCATTGTTATTGCCGAAGGTGCAATTCCTCAAGATGGCGATATGGTCACAAAGGATCAGACCCTTGATGCCTTTGGTCATGTCAAGCTTTCAGGTATTGGTGATTGGCTAGCTGGCCAGATTGAAAAGAAGACAGGCAAGGAAGCGCGCACATCTGTATTGGGTCACATCCAGCGTGGCGGTACTCCAACTGCATTTGACCGCGTTCTTGCTACTCGCTTTGGCTTGCATGCAATCACAGCTGCACACGAAGGTGACTGGGGCAAGATGGTTGCGCTGCACGGTACAAATATTGCTCGCGTGCCATTGGCAACTGCCACTGAAAAGCTAAAGACCGTACCTTTGGAGCTATACAAGGAATCAGAGATCTTCTTCGGATAATTGCCCCGCGCAATGACCTTTGAACTCTCTAGACTTCTCCAATGAACTCGAATCCGAGCACTCGCTTAGACAATCTGTTCACACCTGGCCTTGTTGCTGCTCAGCAACCGACCTGGCCGGGTGGACCAGATGGTCCACAAGTAAAGGCTGCTGTAGCCGAACTTAAAGCGTTGCCACCACTTGTGTTTGCTGGTGAATGTGATGATCTCAAAGCTCGAATCGCGTTGGCTGCAGAAGGCAAAGCATTTTGGTTACAAGGTGGAGATTGCGCAGAAACTTTTGTAGCTGCAACTGCGGATTCAATTCGAAATCGAATTAAAACTATTCTTCAAATGGCAGCAGTTTTGCAGTATTACTCCAGTCTTCCTGTAATCAAAGTCGGCCGAATGGCGGGACAATTTGCCAAGCCACGTTCAAGTGATTTTGAAACTCGTGGAGAGGTAACTCTTCCGGCATACCGTGGAGATGCGGTTAACGACATTGAATTTACTGAAAAAGCACGAACACCAGATCCAATGCGTTTAGTCCGTGTTTACAACACATCTGCTGCAACACTGAATTTAGTTCGCGCGTTTACACAAGGTGGTTTCGCAGATCTACGACAGGTACACGAATGGAACAAGGGATTTATTCGGGATTCAAAGGTTGGCGATCGCTACGAAAAAATGGCTGATGAAATCGGTCGCGCCTTATCTTTTATGAAGTCTGCAGGAGTAGATCCTGAAAGTTTCAAGTCAGTAGATTTCTTTGCCAGCCACGAAGCACTAATCATGGAGTACGAAAAAGCGCTCACCCGTATCGATTCACGTACAGGTGATGCTTACGATGTTTCAGGACATTTCATTTGGATTGGTGAACGAACACGTCAACTAGATGGTGCACACGTGGACTTTGCAGCAAAGGTTCGTAATCCAATCGGAATCAAGCTTGGGCCTAAATCCACCGTTGAAGATGCACTTGCACTAATCGACAAGTTAGATCCAAACCGCGAACCTGGTCGCATTACATTTATTACTCGTATGGGTGCAAAAAACATCCGCGAAATCTTGCCGGCACTTGTTGACGGTGTTACAAAATCAGGTGCCAAGGTGCTGTGGGTATGCGATCCCATGCATGGCAATACCTACGAAGCACCATCTGGGTACAAAACTCGCAGCTTTGATGACGTTATGGATGAAGTAAAGGGTTTCTTTGAAGTTCACAAAGCTTTGGGTACACATCCAGGCGGAGTCCACATCGAACTTACTGGTGATGACGTCACCGAGTGTGTTGGCGGCGGCGAGCAGATCTCGCACGAAGACCTGGCTTCACGATATGAAACTGCGTGCGACCCACGCCTTAATCATGCTCAATCACTTGAGCTCGCCTTTTTAGTTGCTGAAATGTTGCGCGATCGCTAATTTTGGACAGTGCCGCTTCTTGTAACTTCTCATAAGACACCAGTTGGCACCCTCAATTTATTGGCCGATGATCAAATTCTTATCGGTGCAAACCTTTCAACTGTTTCAGCCTTTAAAGCCGGTCGAGATGTCAAGGTTGTTAAATCAATTCCAGTAATTTCAGATCTTGTTAACGATTACTTTGATGGAGACTTAACTGCGCTAAATGGCATTCAAGTACGCCAACCTGGAGCTGCATTTTCACAAGCGGCGTGGAAAGCAATGCGCAAGATTGCACCAGGCAAAACCTGGTCATATGCCGACCTTGCTGAAAAAGCCGGAAGCCC
>JBIKSX010000057.1:0-4022 GCA_044348405.1 Candidatus Planktophila sp. | reverse complement strand
ATTGGCTGAACGGTTCCGCCACCAAAATTGTGGGTGTTTTCTACTGCAATGGCAGTTGTAGAAACTAGATAGGGGCCACTGTCGGGACGAGCAATTTCAAGGGCATCTGCGGCCTTTAACAAACCATGCTTTGCCGGAAATGTACGTGTAGTTATTCCACTAAAAACTGCGGCAGCACCAAGTTCGGCGCGCACAATGTGGCTATTGGTTTCGGCAATCAGTTCTTCGCCAGGGGCTACCAACATACGAATAGCAAGTTGATTGGCAAGTGAGCCAGTTGGTGTAAACAACCCTGCTTCCTTGCCAAACATGGCAGCGACGCGTTCTTCAAGAGAGTTAACCGTTGGGTCATCGCTGTAAACATCATCACCAACTGGTGCATGGGCAATTGCTTCTCGCATCGCTGCGGATGGTCGAGTTACAGTGTCACTTCTAAGATCAATTGCCATTACATCAGCCTACTTCTGTTCCCTCAGCACAATCAAATACATAGCAACGACTACTAAAACTCCGCCTATTGCACTTTGCAGCGTCAGTATCTCGCCACCGAAAAAGATTGCAAAGACTGCCGCGAAAACAACTTCCATGGTCAAGATGACTGCAACCTTGGTTGCGCTCATATGGGCCTGCGACCAAGTTTGAATAATGAAGGCAATTGCAGTTGCAAAGACTGCGGTAAAGATAACTACTGCCCACACTCCAGAATCTGGTGGCGCTGAATACCCACCAGGTATTGATGCAATACCTGCCAATAATCCACACATTGTTAACTGAACAACTGTCATGGCATAAACATCGCGACCCGAAGACCACTTACTTAAAGCAATAATGTGGGCGGCAAAGAAGAATGCGCTAGCCAAAACAAGCATTTCACCTATACCAACAGAAAACCCTCGGATCGAAAGCAAACCCAAACCAACTGTTGCAACCATGATGCACAGCCAGACAAAGCGAGTGATCTTCTCTTTCAGTACAAGCCACGCCAGAACCGGCGTAAGGACAACATAGAGACCAGTAATAAATCCGGTAATTGCCGCACCTGTTCGTTCCAGACCAAGAGTTTGAGTGATGTAGCCCAAACCTAGAAAGATGCCTGCTAATGATCCCCGCTGCAGCAAATCCTTATTAAAGTGTTTAATCGTTTGCGGGCGAATTAAAAGCATTACTAAAACAGCTAAAGCGAAGCGAGAGAAAAGAAAGTTATTAACACTTTGTCTTTGGATCGCATCCTTCATGACAACGAAGGAAAACCCCCAGGCTGCTGCAACCGTGATCAACGCCCACGGTGCCAGCTTGAGCTGGAGTTGATGACGCGCAGACATCAGCCGCGTAACTTCTTTAGTAAGGCAACTTCCTTGCCATGCTCTGGTTCCATCCCTGGCGTTTCAAGAATCAATGGAGCGTTAGCGACCGCTGGATGTGAAAGTAGCTCTTTAAACGGATCTACACCAATGTGGCCGTCACCGATATTTTGGTGGCGATCTTTTAATGCACCGCACACATCCATCGAATCATTGGCATGTACCAATTGAAAACGCTCGATTCCTGCGACTTCGACCAACAAATCAATTGTTGCGCTCATGCCACCCTTTACGGAAATATCATGGCCGGCAGCAAATACGTGGCAGGTATCTAGACAAATTCCAACCTTGGGATGATATTCAAGCGCCTTTAAATACATTTCTAGATCATCTAATTTTTTAACTAAGCTCTGACCCTGGCCTGCTGTTGGTTCCAGAAGAAGGTAAGGGGCGTCATCACCAAGTGCGTTCAGAATCGGCATCATGCCCTCGTGAATTTGTTTCCAGGCCTTTTCGACATGATCCACATCTACGGCAGATCCTGTGTGAATCACAACGCCAAGTGCACCGATTTCTGCGCCACGTTGTAGCGAATACTTAGTTGAAGCTAAAGAGTTTAAATACGTTGCCTCAGTTGGGGAACCTAGGTTAATTAAAAACGGTGCATGCACATAGGTTTCAATATTTAGTTCTGCGGCCTTGATTTTAAATGCATCATCTAGTTCTGGTTTGGCCTCTGGCATCGCCCAGGTTCGGGGGCTAGATGCAAAAACTTGAATTGCTTCGGCGCCAATCTCTTGTGCATATGCAATAGATCGTTTGGCCATTCCTCCAGTTGTAGGGGTGTGAGCGCCGATGCGCGGCTTCTTAACTGGCGTAGGCATTGGCTTACCCTACGGTAATCGTTACCAAACTTCCACGTTTCACTGTGGTGTTGACCGCAGGTGAAACTTTCTTAACTACCTTTTTCTTGTTGTTTCCGATGGATACAACTTTCACCTTTAGGCCAAGGGCTTCAAGCATCTGTTGCGCAGCCTTTGCCTCCATTGTGATCACAGTCTTTGGAATAACAGTGTTGCGCGGACCCTTAGAGATAAGAATCGTAACTTTGCCACCTTTATTGGCAGTTGTTCCACCTGCTGGATTTTGAGAAATAACAGCTAGCTCTGGAACATTTTCATTAAATGCATATCCAGCCTCTACCGAGAAACCTGCTTCAGTTAACTCATTTAAAGCTTGCTCGCCGCTCTTTCCAAGATATGAAGCCAGTGCTATTTGCTCAATTCCTTTAGAAACCAACAAATTAACTTTTGTATCCCGCTTAACTGAAGTCCCAGTTCCAGGCGATGAAGAAATCACAAAGCCTTTTGGAATATCAGAGTTGAACACTTCGGTTACTGTTCCAACCACTAGTGGTAACTTCTTAAGCGCAATTTGTGCAGCCTCTGGAGTTAATCCAGTTGTCATCGGCACTGCATATCGTTCTGGACCTTTAGAAACAATCAACTTCACTGTTCCACCGGCATCAACTTTGCCACCACCTGCAGGAATACTTTCAATGATCTTTGATTTAGGAATCTCTTCGTCAAATCTATTCTCAACAACAACCGCTGTAAGGCCCAGTGGCGAAATTACATTGACCGCTTCATCAAAGCTCCCACCAACAATTGAAGGAACAACAACTCGAGAGCCTGGACCAACTAGGGTCCACCAACCACCGATTCCCAGCGCGACAGCAAGAACTAAAGCCACCTTGCGGTTGCGACGTACACGCTTACTTGCGCGTTGTTTCTTTTCTTCCTTACGGCGAATCTCTTTAGTTGTTTCTACGACAGGTTCAACAGCTTGCACCGGAGCAACGACCTTTTCCTTCTTGCGAGCCTTCTCTCTGATTGGTTCAACCGGAAGGTCTAGCCCAAGGTCCATTTGATTCTTGCGTGGGTCAAGATCTATTTGTATCTGCTGCAACTTATCTAAAAATTCTCCCGCAGTACGGGGGCGATCATCTGGGTTCTTAGCGGTAGAACTTGCGACCAAATCATCCAAAGCCTGTGGAATGTCTTTACGCTTACTGCGCAAACGCGGAATCTCTTCATTGACATGCATGTAAGCAATTTGGATTGGCGATTCTGCCAAAAATGGTTTTTCTCCAGTGAGCATTTCATAAGCGACAATTCCCGCTGCGTAAACATCACTTCGTGAATCGGCTATGCCGCGCTGAACTTGTTCAGGTGAAAGGTAAGAAACACTCCCCAAGATCACACTGGATTCGGCGGTCATCGTCGAACCAATAAGTTCGCCGCGAGCTAATCCAAAGTCAGCGATTTTGATACGACCTTCTTTAGATACCAAAATATTTTCAGGTTTGATATCTCGATGAACAATGCCCAGATCGTGCGCTGCAGCTAATGCACTCAATATTGGGGTCAGATAGTTGATCGCATCTTTTATCTCAAAGCGACCACGTTCATTCAAATATTCACGAAGCGTATGTCCCTCAATTAATTCCATGACCAAGAAGACAGCCGGAACCCCACTTTGATTCCACCCTTGGTCTTGAACTGCAACTATGTTGGGATGGGATAAAGCTGCTGCAGCTTTGGCTTCTTTTATAAAGCGAGAGACAAAAGCTTCATCTTGGGCAAGATGAGAGTGCATGATCTTGACCGCAACTTTTCGATCAAGTCGGGTATCGATAGCTTCATAGATCGAAGCCATTCC
>JBIKSX010000009.1:0-26313 GCA_044348405.1 Candidatus Planktophila sp. | reverse complement strand
GTGCGACTGTCATATTTGCAACCGGCAGAAATGCGTCCAACATTGCTACAAGCGATGATTGCAACTGATAAAACCGCTCCTTACTTTGACCTTTCTTTCCAACACACAAGTCCTACAGTTCTGCGCCGTATGCGTCGCTTTGGTGACACTGAAAAGTTTTTACATTTAATCAGTCAAATTCGGGCACTATCGCCAGAGGCTGGAATCCGTTCTAACTTCATTGTTGGCTTTCCCGGCGAAACTCAAGCGGATTTCGATGATCTTGCAAACTTTATTACTCAAGCCAAACTAGATGCAGTGGGTGTCTTTGGTTATTCAGATGAAGATAAAACTGAAGCCTTAGATTTAGCAGACAAGGTTGATGCCGATGTAATCGCGCAACGCGTCGAAACCTTGTCCGCTTTGGCGGATGAGATGGTTTCATTGCGTGCTCAAGCTCGAATCGGTGAAAATGTTCGAGTGTTAATTGAGGATGCCGAGCTACAAGAAGGTCGAGCTGCCCATCAGGGTCCCGAAGTCGATGGAACAACGACTTTTATTGGAACCAATTTTGTGGTGGGGCAATACATCGATGCGGTGGTCATCGATTCAATGGGTGCAGATTTGGTAGCTAAACCAATATGAAGTTACCAGCATTCATAACGCCAAATTTCATTACTGTCATGCGGTTAGCTTTTGTACCTGTAGGTGCCTACACCTTGTTTAAAAATGGGGGAGATGACACAACGTGGCAGTACATATCTTGGTGTGTGTTTTTTGTTTTGGGAATGTCAGATGTTTTAGATGGAAAACTTGCTCGTAGCCGTGGAACAATTACCGAGTTTGGAAAGTTTTTAGATCCAGTAGCAGATAAGTTCATGATCGGTACTGCCATGGTCTCACTTTCAATTCTTGGCCGAATGCCTTGGTGGATCACAATTGTTATCTTGACCCGCGAAATTGGAATTACAATTTTTCGATTAGCTGTAATCAAACGCGGAGTGATTCCGGCTAACAGGGGTGGAAAGATCAAAGCCATGATGCAAGGCTTTGGCGTCGGCTTCTACGTTTTACCTCTGGATGAGAGCCTTTATTGGTTCCGCGATGGTTTTATGTACGTAGCCATCGCTCTTACTATCTTTACCGGCGCTTACTATGTAAAGTCAGCCTTCACAACAAAGAAATAGAAACGAAGAGAGACTACTCATGGCGCTTCCTAACGAGATTCTTGGCTTTGCCGCCGAGATCGTTGAGCACTTGCGCCAGCGCGGAGAAACAATAAGCACTGCGGAATCTTTAACTGCAGGTGCTGTTAGTTCGGCATTAGTCTCAATCTCGGGCGCATCGGATGTTTTCGTTGGCGGCATGACCGCTTATCGGGATGAAGTCAAAGTTTCACATCTTGGAGTCGATGCTGTAGTAATTGAAAAGTTTTCAGTGATCAGCGAAGAAGTTGCGATCGCTATGGCCAAGGGGGCGATTAAATCTTTTGGCACCACATGGGCGATCGGCACCACTGGTGTGGCCGGACCTAACCCATTAGATGGCCATCCAGTTGGTGCGGTGTGGGTAGCAATCGAAGGGCCTGTTAGCCAAACCATCGAACTATCTCTGTCTGGTGAACGTGAATCTGTGCGAAACGCAGCTACATCAAGCGCGATAGCCACCTTTGCCCGTATCCTTAGACATCGAGCATAAAGAGCTTGTCGAAACTTTGACACAAGAGAGGGGAATGACAATGGTTCTAGTACGTGAAGCAGTCGGTCAGACCCTTCGCGCTGCCCGCACTTCACAAGGTCGCACTCTTCGTGATGTCGCCCGCGATGCGCGCGTTTCTTTAGGCTATTTATCTGAAGTTGAACGTGGTCAAAAAGAGGCTTCTTCTGAACTACTTAATGCAATTTGTACTGCACTTGGTCTGACACTTTCAGGAGTATTTTCACAAGTTGCTTCAGAGCTCAAGAGCCGTGAGGGCGTCACTCTCACTGTTGTCGATGCCGCTTAACAAGTACGCGCCACAAGTAGCTACTCATCGCCGTACACAATCTGCAATTCTTCAAGCAACAAAGGATTTAATTGCAACAACGGGCCTGAAAAAAATGTCCATGATTGAAATCGCAGATGCTTCGCAGGTATCAAGGGCTACTTTGTATAACCACTATCGTGACAAAGAAAGTGTTTTGTCGGCGTTGTGTGAATCAGAAATGGAGCGCATCGTTACGCTTGCTCAATCTGCAGCGGATGCAACAAAGGCGTTAGAGCTGATCTCTAGAGAAATTTCCCAAGATCAAGCTATAGCTGCAATGCGTCGAAATGATCCAGAAGTTCTTACGCTTGCCTTTTCTGCACACGATCATGTGCTCTGGAAAGCATTTTCGATAGCTATCAATCACATTGTTGGCGATAAAGATAAAAGTGCATTGGCTGTTCGTTGGCTACTGGGGCAGGTGCTGGTTCCACTAACGCCAGATCAATCACGATCTCAAGCACAAGGTATTACCGCAATTGCGAATCTCTGATCTACGCGAACGAATCACCTTGTCCTTTGGTGATTCATGGGCGCCATCTTTTTCTTCAGATATCGCATTGTCTGAACTAGGTAGCAAGAGTGTCAATGAAGCTTTAGCTGCCGGGTTTGAACCTGATGTTATTTGGAAAGCTGTGTGCAAGGCACATCCAAACGAGACCGAAAAGTACAGATACTAAAATGCCGATTAGTTCACACCGATATACGCAAGACCTGAACAACCCGGCACTTGTTCTTGTGCATGGTTTGGGTTCTGCTGGAACAATTTGGAAGAGCCTCGTTCCGCAATTAGTAGAAAGCTTTACGGTCTATGCCATTGATCTTCCAGGTCATGGTGACGCCCCATTGGCTGATGGCGAAGCAATGGATCCAGTTTCACTAGCGCAAGGGATCATTGATTACATGGTCTCTCAGGTGGGCGTTGAAAAAATGCACGTGGCTGGAAATTCATTAGGTGGCTGGATTGCATTAGAAATGGCCGCGGTTGCCCCAGATAATGTTTTAAGCGTTACTGCATTGGCTCCAGCTGGATTGTGGCATGAACTACCACCACGAAAGTTGCCACCAAGTCTTGATGCGCGAATCCTTGCGAAAATTTCGCAGTACTTCATGAAGACCGCGTATCGAATCCCATTACTTAAGGCAATTGGATATAAAAAGATTACACATTTGTGGCGAGAGTTAAGTTTTGAATCTTGTCGCGATTCAGTAATTGCAATGGCTAAATCAAAGGGATACACGCCGATGTGGCATGGTGCCAATGGCCGCAGGTTTGAATCTAATGTACCGGAGAAAGTTAAGCTCTCGGTAGTTTTTGGAGATTCCGATTTGATGTTGCCAGAAGAAATTGCACAGGAAAAAAGTGTTGCACCTAAGCATTCGCGATGGATTGTGGTGGACAACTGCGCGCATGTGATTATGTGGAATTATCCAACTTTAACTGTTGAACTGATTAAAAAGACCGCGGTGATGGCGTCATAAGGACGCTTTAGCAATACACCTCTAGAACGTGCGGGTTCTTTCCATCGCCACTAATTAATTGGCATTCAAATCTCTGTGCAATTATTGTTTGTAATTCTTGAGGAGTTTTTGGTACCTGCGCAGCTTTTAAGATTTCATGGGTAACTTCACCACGGGTCTTTTTTGACATGTGCGTGATTACCTTCTTAACGCCAGCAACGTGTGTGAAAACTTTTATCTCAACGGTAATGGCAACGGGGGATTGCCACACTGTTTGATAAGTTGATGAACGACAGTCGATTATTAACTCGGATTCAGCCCCATCTAATGCTTGAGCAACTTGGGCAGCCAGCATTTTGTTATTGATTTTTTCTTTGTAGGACTGGATTGGATCCATCGGGCGCAGAACCCCGTATTTGGCCGAAATTATGGCGATCGACGCTTGACCAAGCATCTGCTGCGTCTTGTTTAGGTGAGCCCACCCCAAAGCGGCGTAGAGAACCCCGGTATAGACCTGGATTGCTGGACCTGGGATGGGGGATTTCTTCTCCGAAGGCGGCAACAGGATCAACACCGGCTCAGTATGCCCCTGGCGACACGCTGCTGCCCTGTCAGTGGCCCCTGATACCTTTCGAACAGATGTTCGGATAAACTTATCCCGCACAGCCAGAGCGGTTCCAACCTCCGCCCGCATGCGATCCACACCTTGTGTGGGGGTCAAGCGGTCCGTCGTTGGGTCTCCGTACCTTCTGGGTCAGACCAAAACGTTTTTGCATAACGCAGGACGTTCTATCGAAAGGAATGTAAGTGGCTACTGAAAAAAGTAATAAAGCTAACGATGCAGCACAAGATAAAGCCAACAGCGAACGCCAAAAAGCGCTCGACACAGCCCTAGCCCAGATCGAACGTCAATTTGGTAAAGGCTCAGTAATGAAGATGTCAGAGCGACAGAACACTGTTATCGAAGTTATTCCAACAGGTTCAATTGCACTAGATATCGCACTTGGTATTGGTGGACTTCCACGCGGTCGTGTTGTAGAAATTTATGGACCAGAATCTTCAGGTAAGACAACTCTTACTTTGCATGCAATTGCTAACGCGCAAAAAGCAGGCGGCATCTGCGCATTCATCGATGCTGAACACGCATTTGATTCAGAGTATGCAAAAAAGCTTGGCGTTGATATTGATGCACTTCTAGTTTCACAACCAGACACTGGTGAGCAAGCGCTGGAAATCATGGACATGCTTATTCGCTCAGGTGCACTTGATCTAGTTGTAGTTGACTCAGTTGCAGCACTTGTTCCTCGCGCTGAAATTGAAGGCGAGATGGGCGACTCACATATGGGTCTACAAGCTCGTTTGATGTCTCAGGCGCTTCGTAAGATCACTGGCGCACTTCACCAATCAAAGACAACTGCGATCTTTATCAACCAGCTGCGTGACAAGATCGGTGTCTTCTTTGGTTCTCCTGAAACGACAACAGGTGGTAAGGCGCTTAAGTTTTATGCCTCTGTACGTCTAGATATCCGTCGCATAGAAACGCTTAAGGATGGCCAAGAATCAGTTGGTAACCGTACCCGCGTAAAGGTTGTTAAGAACAAGATGGCTCCACCATTTAAGCAAGCTGAATTCGACATCATTTACGGAACTGGAATTTCACGTGAAGGTTCATTGATCGACATGGGTGTAGATATTGGCATCGTCAAGAAATCAGGAGCTTGGTACACCTACGAAGCTGATCAATTGGGACAAGGCAAGGAGAATGCTCGTGCATTCCTCTTGGACAACCCAGATCTTGCAAATGATATTGAGACAAAAATCCGTGCTCACTTTGTTCCGGTCGAGGTTGATCCAGCACTCGTTGCTGCTATCGATGAGGCCGCCGCAGAGGTGGATTTCTAAACTCCAATGCTGGAGTACACCAAAGTTGACCACGAGGCTGACCCTTACTCAATTGCAAACACCATCGCATTAAATGCTTTGGTTGCGCGGGCCAAGAGTAAGGGTGAGCTTCTGGCTCACCTAAAAAAGCGTGGAGTCGAGGATGATGTTGCGAATGCAACGGTCTTTAGACTTCAAGAAAAAGGCTTGATTAATGATTCCGAATTTGCGAAAGCATGGACTCAGTCTCGCCATACCTCTAAAAAGTTATCTAAGAGAATCATTGCTGGCGAACTTCGCACTAGGGGAGTAGACCAACAAAGCATTGATGAGGCGTTAGATGAAATTGATGATGAGTCTGAGTATCGCACCGCCTTTTCATTGGCGATGCGAAAGTACAGCACTATGAGTCGGTTTGAAGCTGAGGTTCAGGTACGCAGAATTCAATCTCTCCTGCAGCGAAAAGGTTTTTCCTTTTCTACTATTTCGCGAGTTATTCGCGAGCTAGGTATTCAGTCAGACGAGCAGCGGTAGCAACTACTGCAGCAGCATGAATGCGGCCTGGTTGACGTCCAAGACGTTCGATTGGGCCGCTAATGCTTACGGCGGCAATTACTTTTCCATTTGGTGCGCGAACTGGCGCAGATACTGAAGCAACTCCAGCTTCGCGCTCACCAACAGATTGCGCCCAACCTCGACGACGATCGGCTGATAATTGCGCCGCCGTAAAACGTGCATTGGTTAAACCACGGTGAATCTTTTCTGAATCTTCCCATGCCAACAAAATTTGCGCCGCAGAACCTGCCTGCATAGTTAAAGCCGCGCCAACTGGCACAGAATCCCGAAGACCAGAGAGACGTTCTGCCACAGCAACACAAATACGAAGATCTCCTTGGCGGCGATACAACTGGGCGCTTTCACCTGTTGCATCACGCAGCGCAGATAGTGCAGGGGCTGCGGCAGCTAGCAAACGATCCTCACCCGCGGCAGCGCCTAGTTCGCCTGAACGCGGTCCTAAAACAAAACGTCCCGTTAGATCACGGGCAACTAAGCGATGAAATTCAAGGGCCACAGCCAATCGGTGAGCGGTAGGGCGGGCTATGCCAGTTGCGGCCACTAACTCTGCCAATGAATGCGGGCCAGCCTCTAATGTGCTTAGAATTGACACCGCTTTGTCTAATACGCCAACTCCGCTATTCTTTGTGTTCACAGAGTGATATTAGCATCTCAGTATGTGAAATATCAATCTAGAAGCAATTGAGCACTAAACAAAGGAGCACCAGGGCCGTGGGTAAAACGTTAGCAGAGAAGATTTGGGCAGAGCATGTCGTTCGACGTGCAGATGGTGAGCCAGATCTTGTTTACATTGATCTGCATCTAATCCATGAAGTAACAAGCCCACAGGCATTTGATGGCTTGCGCCTTACCGGTCGCCCTGTACGTCGCCCTGACTTAACAATTGCTACCGAAGACCACAATGTTCCGACAATAGACATTGATAAGCCGATTGCCGACCCTGTGTCAAAGCTGCAGGTCGATACCTTGCGCGCAAACTGTAAAGAGTTTGGAATTCGCATTCACTCGCTGGGAGATAAGGATCAAGGAGTTGTTCACGTCGTTGGACCGCAACTTGGAATCACTCAGCCAGGCATGACTATTGTGTGTGGAGATTCCCATACTTCAACTCATGGTGCTTTTGGTGCGCTCGCTTTTGGAATTGGAACATCAGAGGTAGAACATGTTTTAGCTACACAAACTCTGCCATTGCTACGCCCAAAGACGATGGCAATAAATGTTGAAGGCTCATTAAAGCCAGGCGTTACATCGAAAGACATTATTCTTGCCATCATTGCGAAAATTGGAACCGGTGGCGGCCAAGGCTATGTCATCGAATATCGCGGAAGTGCAATTCGTGCCTTATCGATGGAATCCCGTATGACGGTTTGCAATATGTCAATCGAAGCGGGTGCACGTGCAGGTTTAATCGCACCAGATCAAACAACATTTGATTACATCAAGGGCAAGCCACATGCACCTGAAGATTTCGATGCCGCACTTTCGTATTGGAAGACCTTGTTTACCGATTCAGATGCACAATTTGATGTCGAAGTTAATTTGAACGCCGATGAACTTGAACCATTTGTAACGTGGGGAACTAACCCAGGCCAAGGTTTACCGCTCAATGGTGTTGTGCCTAATCCGTCAGATTTTGCAGATACTGAAGCGCGAACCGCTGCAGAGCGCGCGCTTGTTTACATGGGTCTAGAAGCCGGAACTCCTCTCAAGAAGATAGCGATTGACACTGTTTTCTTGGGCTCTTGTACCAACGGTCGTATCGAAGATTTGCGCGCAGCTGCCGATGTTTTGAAGGGCAAAAAGATTGCATCAACTCTTCGCATGCTGGTCGTTCCTGGTTCTGCGCGAGTTCGACTAGAAGCAGAAGCTGAAGGTTTGGATAAGGTCTTTCTTGATGCAGGAGCTGAATGGCGAAATGCTGGTTGTTCAATGTGCCTCGGCATGAATCCAGATCAGCTTGCAGTTGGCGAGCGATCTGCATCAACCTCAAACCGAAACTTTGAAGGCCGTCAAGGTAAGGGTGGAAGAACTCACCTGGTTAGTCCACTTGTAGCAGCAGCAACAGCGCTGCGCGGAACTCTTTCTTCACCTGCGGATCTGTAAGGAGCATCTGATTATGGAAAAATTCATCACTCATGTTGGAACTGGAGTTCCACTACGTCGTAGCAATGTAGATACTGATCAGATCATTCCTGCTGTTTACCTGAAGCGCGTAACGCGCAGTGGTTTCGAGGACGGCTTATTTGCAGCCTGGCGCAATGATCCCGAGTTCGTGCTCAATCAACCTGCTTACAAGAGCGGAACAGTTCTGGTAGCAGGTGCCGATTTTGGTACAGGTTCATCACGTGAACACGCAGTGTGGGCGCTTCAGAATTATGGCTTTAAAGTTGTTATTTCTAGCCGCTTTGCAGATATCTTCCGCGGTAATTCGCTTAAGGGCGGGTTGCTTACAATTATCCTGGATCAAGCCGAAGTAGAAGCTTTATGGCAGATCATCGAGAACGATCCAACAACTCAGATCACGGTCGATCTAGAAAATCGCCAAGTGTCATTTGCTGGCAAGAGTTTGCCTTTTGCTATTGATGACTACACACGTTGGCGTTTAATGGAAGGCCTTGATGACATCGGTCTGACCTTAAAACAGACTGATTTCATTGACTCTTTTGAGAAAAGTCGTCCTGCGTACAAACCAGCAACCTTGCCGATTCGTTCGTAGCACCCCAAAACAAGCGTAAATTAAGGTTTTTTCTCGGGGTGAGATCTCGTATGTAAAACTCTCAATCACTGATTTAGGGTTTTCTACGCATAAAAAAAGCATTTTTTGATGAATTTCTAGAAATAAAAAAATGCGACACGCGCATTTCAATAACCACCTCACCCCGTGTATGCGCGTAAGTTTATGAACACGTTAAGCAGTTGCTTAACATTTACGCGTAAATAAGGGGATTTCAATGAATAAGGCCCAATTCATTGCTGCGTTAGCACCACACTTCAACGACAGCAAGAAGGAAGCAGCTCACGCTGTAGATATCGTTTTTGACACAATCGTTCGCAACCTTTCAAAGGGCGAAGATGTAATGATCAACGATTTCGGTAAGTTCAAAAAGGTTGACCGCAAGGCACGTATGGGACGTAACCCATTTACTGGCGAGACAATCAAGATCAAGGCTTCAAAGAAGGCTCGCTTCCTACCTGCAAAGGCTCTAAAGGAAGTTATCTCAGGAGATCGCAAGCTAGCTCCAGCACCAAAGCCAGAGCCAAAGGTTGTTGCTAAGCCAGCAGCTAAGAAGGCTGCTCCAAAGAAGGCTGCGAAGAAGTCTGCTAAGAAGGCAGCTCCAAAGAAGGCGGCTAAGAAGGCCGGTAAGAAGCCAGCAGCAAAGAAGGCTGTAAAGAAGGGTAAGAAGAAGTAATTCTTTTTACTTTAAAGACGGGGTCGGCTAACGCTGGCCCCGTTTTTGCATGTACAGCACTACTATTAATCACATGACGGAGTACAAGGTTTCATATGCTCCTCCAACAGGAAAACCTCTTGGTACTAATTTCGCTTTTAAAATTGGCACCAAGGTTGTTATTCCACTGCTGAACCTAGTCGGAAAGAAAGTTTGGCGTGGGGGAGAGAAACTTCCAAAGAGTGGCAAAATCATTGTGGCCAGTAACCATGTTTCATACCTTGATGTTTTGTTTCTTACCCATTTCCTATTCCGAAATGGCCGAGCTCCCAGATACATCGGTAAAGAGGGTGTTTTTAAGGTCCCCGTTATCGGAAAAATTATTCTGGCCGCAGGCATGGTTCCCGTTGCTCGAGAAAGTAAGGATGCATCAAAGGCTTTAGATCACGCCGTTAAATTGCTCGAACGTGGTCACTGCGTTGGCGTTTACCCCGAAGGCACCCTAACTCGCGATCCTGGTGGTTGGCCCATGGTTGCAAAAACAGGGTTGGCCAGATTAGCAATTGCCACGCAAACACCAATTGTTCCAATTGCACAATGGGGCTCTCAGATTGTTATGCCAACTTATGAAAAGAAGTTAAAAGTATTTCCTCGCACACCTATTCAGATTTTGGTTGGCGATCCACTGGATCTTTCAGCGTGGTATGGAAAAGAGAGTGATCCAGAAGCGCTACGAGAGGCAACAGCTTTTGTAATGCGCGAACTAACAAACCTGCTCGAACAACTTCGTGGCGAAAAGCGCCCAGTTGAGATTTTTGATCCCCATAATTCCGCGCTTCCTCGTACCGGTAATTTTAAGAAGGCCAAGAAGAAGTGAGCAAGGTTGTAGTCCTAGGTGCAGGGCAGTGGGGAACCACTATGGCTCAAGTACTTTGTGATGCTGGAAACCATGTCTTAATGTGGGGACGTAGTCAAGAATTAGTTGATGAAATAAATCAGCGGCACACGAATTCAAAGTATTTGGACGAGAGCATTTTGCCAGTTGGTTTGAAAGCCACATCTTCACTTACTGAAGCTTTTGAATATTCCAATATTTATGTCCTTGCTGTTCCGGCACAAACTTTGCGAGAAAATTTAAACAGTTGGAAATCCTTGTTTCAGCCCAATGCATTGATTGTTAGTACTTTAAAGGGTATTGAAGTCAGCACGATGTCTCGGATGACAGAAATTGTTTCTCAAGTTCTTCAAACTCAGAACGTAGCCATTATTACCGGTCCAAACCTTGCCAATGAGCTTGTTTTGCGCCAACCAGCTGGCGCAGTTGCCGCAGCGCCCACAATTGCAATTGCAGAAAAAGTTCAACAGCTTTTTACGACACCGTATTACAGGGTGTACACATCAGTAGATGTTTTGGGATGCGAATTAGCTGGAGCGATTAAGAGTGTTATTGCACTGGCGGTTGGAATGTCCATTGGCATGGGGTATGGCGAAAATACTCAAGCGATGTTGATTACTCGTGGCCTCAACGAAGTAGCACGTCTGTGCGCAGCCCATAATGCTGATCCCCTAAGCGCCGCTGGACTTGCTGGGATGGGAGATTTAGTTGCAAGTTGTGGGTCAGCACTTTCTCGCAATCGCACTTTTGGTGAGGTGTTGGGAAAAAGCGGATCCATGGATGTGGCGCGAACTAAAGTTGCAAAAACTGTCGAAGGCGTGGCTTCTTCCAGCGCGGTTCTTGAAATTGCACACCGTGTGGGCATAGAAGTTCCAGTTATTGAAGCGGTAGCAGATGTGGTTGCAGGAACCTTGACTCCTGAGCAAGCAATAGATCGACTTATGGAAATCACAACCAAGGCAGAGATTTTTATCCGATGAGCCAATTAACTGTCGCAATTATTTGCGGAGGGCCTAGCAGCGAACACGAAGTCTCTTGCGTTTCTGCAGGAGGCGTTTTAAAGGGCATAGGCACCAAGCTGTTCAGACCGCTGTTGATTGGAATTACCAAAGCCGGCAAATGGGTTGCACTTGAAAACGATTATCCTTTGGCGATTGTAAATAAAAAGATGCCGACGATTGAGGACAATGGAACTTCCGTTGAACTTACTCAAGGTGGCCTAGTAATCGACGGAAAATTTGTCCAAGTAGATTGCGTGTTTCCCGTACTGCATGGTGAATTTGGCGAAGATGGGAAAATTCAGCAGCTGCTGGAAAACGTGGGCCTTGCGTATGTGGGCAGTGGCGTCAATGCATCTGCAGCTGCGATGGATAAAGCGCGGGCTAAAGAGTTATTCGCTGCTGCAGGTATGAAAGTTGTACCAGGGATCGTTCTGAAAAAAGGTGATGACCACCCTGATCCCAAGACAATTTCCTATCCAGTCTTTGTAAAGCCCTCAAGCGGTGGTTCCAGTCGCGGTACTCACAAAGTTAAGTCTGCAGATCAACTGGGTGCGGCAATTGAGGATGCCTTTACCTACGATGACAAAGTTCTAATTGAAAATGCTATTGCAGGTCGTGAAATAGAGTGCGCAGTTCTTGAAAGAGATGGAACTAGCTACGCATCTGTGGTTGGTGAAATAGTGGTCAATCCTCAATTTGAATTCTATGATTTTGAAGCAAAGTATTTAGATGATGCAACGACTGTGAAGATTCCAGCTGCAATCTCTGAAGAAGATGCGCAATTGATTCAGATTGCCGCAATGCAGGCTTTTGATGCCTTGGGGTGTGCTGGATTAGCTCGCTGTGATTTCTTTTATACCCATGACAACCAAATAATCATTAATGAAATCAACACTATGCCTGGCTTTACCGGTACAAGTGTTTATCCAAAACTGTGGGATGCAACTGGGGTCAGCTATAGCGCACTAATTTCGGGACTTATTGATTCCGCCCTTAGTAAATAAGGAAGAAAATTAGCTCAGGTGTGTAACTGGGCAAGTCAAAGTGCGAGTAATTCCAGGAACACCTTGAACTTTAGAAAGCACCAGACGACCAAACTCTTCCATGCTCGAAGCCTCTGCGCGCATGATTACATCGTAAGGACCAGTAACGCCTTCAGACAATGTAACGCCAGGAATCTTTGCCACGGCATCTGCAACACCAGTTGCCTTGCCAACTTCGGTTTGAATCAAGATGAAAGCCTGTACTGACATGAGATGTCCCTTCTGTTCGATGGCAAACGTTACCGCAGATGAGCCCGACCAGGTAGTCCAATAGGCTAAGCGGTATGAACTTCGATGAGGCAGAGGTAATTGCCGCACTGGCGCGCATCTTTGGCACATCGGGGCGAGGAGTCGAGATCGGAATCGGCGATGATGCCGCGGTAGTAAAAACTTCTGAGCGAACTGCAATTACAACTGATGTTGCCGTTGAAGGAACTCATTTCAACACTGCATGGAGCAGCGCCTTTGATATTGGTCGAAAGATCACCGCGGCAAATCTGGCAGATGTGTATGCAATGGGTGGTTCACCTAGATATTTGGTTGCTGCCGTAACTCTTACCGGTCAAGAGTCTATGGAATGGATTGAGGAACTTGCCGAAGGTATTGCGCACGAGGCAAGTGGTTGTGGTGCATATGTTGTGGGGGGCGATCTAGCAAAAGGGCCTTGTATATCTATTGCGATAACAGCTATTGGACAGGTTGATACTGCTATCACTAGAACCGGTGCACAAATTGGTGATTCGATTTATATATCGTCTTTGCCAGGGTGGTCTGCTGCAGGACTTGCGATCATTGACAAAGATTTAGATGGAGATATTGCTCTGCACGCGGTAGCAGAATTTTCTGCGCCAACAGTTGATTATGCCGCAGCGGTTCAATTTTCAAATGGAAAAGCTACTTCGATGTGCGACATTAGTGATGCGCTGATAGTTCAGGCTGATCAGATTGCAAAAGCATCCGGCGTCCAGTTAGCAATTGATAAGGAATTGATAAGTAATAACCCAGAGTTTGTGACCCTTAACGAGCTAGCCGAATCGGTTTGGGAAGATGTGTGGCAATGGATTCTTGCTGGCGGCGAAGATCATGTGTTTCTAGCAACTGGAAAAGATTTAGGTGGGTTTTGTATTGGCGAAGTACAACAAGGTGCCGGTGTAAGTGGCGTAGAAATGAAAAAAGCGCCAGATACCTGGCGCCACTTTCAATAACTAAACTTTAAATTAACGTGTAACTTTTCCAGCCTTTAGGCATGAAGTACAGACGTTTTGACGCTTTGCAGTTCCACCAACAAGGGTGCGAACGCGCTGGATATTTGGATTCCAACGACGACGGGTCTTGACCTGTGAGTGAGAAACATTGTTTCCAAAGCTTGGGCCTTTGCCACAGATATCGCATGTTGATGCCACAGCGGTACTCCTTTTATTTATTCTGTTGAACTCGTTCCAATGGGAACAGGGCGTAAGGGTACCCCGTAGGCGGGGGAGGAAGCCAATTTCAGCGGGATGGCAGCAACTCTCATGCTCAGGTTAGGCAGATAATCCTGATTGCGGGGGAGAATGCTCGCGTGGCCACACTCGAGAGCAAGGTTTCAGCCGTTGTCGGCGACCGCACCGCCAAAGTTCTCAATACCGTTTTTGGGATCAGCACCGTTGGAGATCTGGTGCGCCATTACCCACGCAGGTACATGGTCCGCGGCGAGTTATCCGATATCTCGCAACTGCGCGAAGGGGATGAAACCACAATTTTGGCGCAGATTTATTCAACAACTAATCGCCCCTTACGTGGACGTAAAGGGAGCATCCTTGAAGTCGTTGTTACCGACGGAACTGACAAGTTATCGCTGACATTTTTCAATCAGGCTTGGCGTGAAAAAGATTTAAAGGTTGGTCGTCAAGGTTTGTTTGCCGGAAAAGTTGGAGTCTTTAATAACAAGAAGCAATTAGCGCACCCTGATTACGAGTTGATTCCTGATGGTTCAGATGTGGATTCGGCAGTAGAGGGCTTTGCTGGAAAGTTTCTTCCAGTTTATCCCGCCTCGGCAAAGCTTCCATCGTGGAAGATTTCTCAATGCGCTCAACTGGCCATTGGAGCTTTGGATGAAATTGACGATTTTTTACCAGAAAACATTCGGGAAAAGCATCAATATCCAACTTTGCAGCAAGCCTTAGTCCAACTGCATCAGCCGGCAGATTTAGACCATGCAGAAAAAGCACGTGAACGACTGACATTTGATGAGGCTTTTCTGCTGCAAGCACTTTTAGTGATTCGCCGTAATCAATTAAAGAAGTTGAACTCAACATCTAGAAAGCGCATATCTGGTGGGCTGCTAGATGCATTTGATAAAGCTTTGCCTTTTGAATTAACTGCTGGACAAATTGCTGTGTGTAAAGAGATTGAAAGTGATTTAGCCCAGCCACATCCCATGCATCGATTACTGCAAGGCGAAGTAGGTTCAGGTAAAACTATTGTGGCTTTGCGGGCGATGTTGGCAGTTGTTGACAGCGGGGGACAAGCTACATTGTTAGCACCTACCGAAGTCTTAGCGGCCCAACATCTTCGAACGATTCAGAAACAATTAGGAATTCTGGCACAGGGCGGAATGCTGGGTGGCTCAGATTTAGGAACGCAAGTCACTTTAATAACTGGTTCGCAATCGGCACAAGCAAGGCGGGAAGCACTTGCAAAAGCTGCAGATGGAACCGCAGGAATTGTAATTGGTACTCATGCGTTATTGGGCGAATCAGTTGTTTTCAAAGATCTTGGTTTAATCGTTGTGGATGAACAACATAGATTTGGCGTTGAGCAACGAGATGCTTTGAAAGAAAAAGCAATTTTGCCTCCGCACTTGTTAGTAATGACAGCCACACCAATTCCTAGAACTGTAGCAATGACTATTTTTGGGGATTTAGATGTTTCTACTTTGCGTGAGCTTCCATTAGGTCGCCAACCAATTACTACTCATGTGGTGCCGGTGAAAGAAAAACCCAATTACATGGAGCGTGCGTGGCAGCGTATTCGAGAAGAGGTAACGCAAGGTAATCAGGCATATGTAGTTGCACCTCGAATTTCAGCTGATCCTGATGCAGGAGCGGATGCGGATTTAGATTTTCTCTTTGGCGAAGAATCAGATGAAATTTCAGCAGTTGAAGAGCTAGCGCCAATGCTGCACGCAGGTCCATTACAAGGGCTTAAAATCGCGATTTTGCACGGCCGTTTATCTGCAGATGAAAAAGATGCCACCATGCAAGCTTTTTCCAAAGGTGAAATTGATGTTTTGGTTTCAACTACAGTCATCGAAGTTGGCGTGGATGTTCCGAACGCAACAATCATGGTAATCATGGATGCCGACAGATTTGGTGTATCTCAACTGCACCAATTAAGAGGTCGCGTGGGTCGTGGAACTTCACCAGGTCTATGTTTATTGGTCACGCATTGTGAAGAATTAACTCCGGCCAGGGAGCGACTCAATGCGGTGGCGGCAACAGTTGATGGTTTTGAATTATCCAGAATCGATCTTGAGCAAAGACGAGAAGGCGATGTGCTAGGTGCCAGCCAGTCTGGAACTCAATCACACTTACGTTTGCTTCGAGTTTTGCGCGATGAATCTTTGATTGAGCTCGCACGCGAGGATGCTGATCAACTTATTGCAATAGATAATGATTTAACCAACTATCCTTTACTCAGAAAAGAGCTTGCCCAATTACAGCGAGATCAAGCCGTCGATTACTTGGATAAGGGTTAGTACATTGAGAATCATTGCAGGTGTGGCACGTGGTCGAACTTTAGGCGCAGTTGCAGGCGCAACTAGACCAACATCAGATCGAGCACGAGAAGGTCTTTTTTCTTCTTTAACTTCAGAGTTTGGAAGTTTTGAAGGTTTACATATTCTTGATCTCTTTGGGGGATCGGGGGCTATTGCGCTGGAATCATTATCACGCGGGGCAACGCTGGTTCATGTTGTTGAAAAAGATGATGAAGCGCAGAAGACAATTGAAAACAATTATGAACTTGTGAAGAAATCTAATCCAAGTGGAAAACTGCAACTGTTTGGAATGAGTGCTGAACGCTTCCTCAAGGACTTACCAAAAACAAAGTATCACTTGGTATATATCGATCCTCCTTATGATTTCAGCAATCAAGCAGTGGAAGATGTTTTAAGCGCGTTGCATGACGGAGATTTCTTAAGCAGTGATGCCTTTATTGCAGTTGAAAGAACGGCGCGTGGCCCGCAATTCATTTGGCCTGACGCTTATGCGCCTGCGCGCGAGCGAAATTATGGGCAAGCGACCATTTATTACGCTAATTATCAGCCAAAGAATGGATAACTGGGCGGCATCTTGCTAGCGTTTACGCCATGAAGCGCGCGGTATGCCCAGGATCCTTTGATCCAATCACATATGGACATCTAGACATCATCGAACGTGCTGCTCAGCAATTTGATCACGTAGTAGTGGCTGTATTAGAGAACAGAACCAAAGCCAGCCTTTTCACAGTCCAAGAGCGAATTTCCATGATCTCCGAGGTCACAAGAAAGTTTTCAAATGTCTCGGTGGACTCATGGAGTGGCCTATTAGTCGATTACTGCAAGAGCAATTCAATTCAGGCCATTGTTAAGGGCCTACGTGCAGTTTCAGATTTTGATTATGAGCTTCAAATGGCACAAGTTAATTTACAAGGATCTGGAGTAGAGACCATGTTTATGGCAACTGCTCCTACTCACTCATTTCTCTCATCATCTCTTGTCAAAGAGTTGGCTCACTACAACGGCGATGTTTCAACGATGGTGCCACCATCAATAAACGAAGCGCTCAAGCTACGAATAGCGGGGAAGTAATTATGAATTCAGTTGAAAAATTAACTGCAGCTATCACTATGGTTGAGGAAGCTCGCAGTGTTCCACTTTCAGCAAGCTGCGTTGTACATCGCGCAGAGATGCTCGAAGTCTTAGATGAGGCACGCGAGAATTTACCAACTGATTTTGAATCGGCGAGAAAGATTATTGAAACTCGAGATGCGATTATTGAAGAAGCGCGTGTCAGTGCAGAGCAAATGATTGCAATTGCACGTGAGGATGTTGCACAGATGGTGGAACAGACATCGATTGTCCAAATTGCGCGAGATGAAGCACGTAAGATTCTGGATGATGCACGTGAGACGGCTGAAATCGAAAAGGCCGAAGTTGAGGAATATATCGATGGTCGCCTTGCAACCCTAGAAGTAATCCTAAATAAGACCATGGATGCTGTTTCTCGTGGACGTGATCGACTTGCTGGGGCAAACGATAAGGATGTTTTGTCTCAACTTGCAGATGAAAAATAATTCAAACAAAGTTGATTTGAGAAAAATTTCGTGAGCAAACAAGCAGATTCATTTCAGTTAAATACATATGAGTTGCCACGGCGTGCGGGTGAAATGAAGGAATATGTTCTCGATATTCCAGTAAAAGAAAAGTTTGGTGTTGATTTAATTGCCGTACCAGCTGGAGAATTCATTGAAGTAGATGCGCGGCTGGAATCAGTTACTGAAGGAATTTTACTCAGTGCAGATGTCTATGCGGTTGCAAAAGGCGAGTGTATTCGATGCCTAGATCCAGTCGAAATTGTTATTGATCGCAAAATTCAAGAGCTCTATAACTATGAACCAACGAATGAACGCGGGAAAAGAAAAAAGAAGCAGGAAGAAACCCTTGAAGATTTAGAGATTGAGGATGAACTCATGATGGATGGTGACATCATGAATCTAGAAACTCCGATCCGTGATGCTGTTGTTCTCTCCTTGCCGATCAATCCGCTGTGCGACCAGGACTGCCCGGGTTTATGCCCTGAGTGCGGCGGAAAGTGGGCTGAACTGCCAGAAGATCACGCACACCAGAGCATTGACGCACGATGGGCAGGCTTAGGCGGACTCAATCTTCAGGACCCCGATTTCAAGATTTAGCCCTTTTGAGGGATACTTCTCCTCTGCGGCCACGTTGCCGCTGCAATGATTGAGAAGAGGTTAGAACAGTGCCAGTACCAAAGCGAAAAATGTCGCGTTCAAAGACGCGTTCACGTCGTAGCCAGTGGAAAACTACTGCTGCAGCACTTTCAACATGTGGTCAATGCCAGCAACCAAAGTTGCAGCACACTGCTTGCCCAACATGCGGTACATATAACCGTCGTCAGGTATTAGAGGTCTGATCTGAGCTCCATGCTCAGTGAGCAGCTGGGAGTAACACTCGATCCAGCTTTGCTTGAGTTGGCTTTTACTCACCGTTCATTTGCATATGAATCGGGAAGTAAAGAAACTAATGAACGTCTAGAATTTCTTGGCGATTCAGTTCTTGGTTTAATTGTCACTGAAGAGTTGTACAAACGATATCCAGATTTTGACGAAAGTCGTTTATCGCCTTTGCGTTCAGGTGTTGTAAACATGCGCGCTTTGGCAGATATCGCGCGAGGCTTACAGCTCGGCCAATATATCCGCCTTGGAAAAGGTGAGGAAGTCACAAATGGTCGCGATAAAAATTCCTTGCTTGCAGATGCGCTAGAGGCGCTAATTGGTGCAATTTATTTACAGTTTGGTTTTGCGCGCTGCACTGAAATCGTGCGCGACTTGATTACACCCACGATGGATTCTGCAGTGGCTCGCGGGGCAGGTCTTGATGGAAAGACTGCATTACAAGAGCTTGCAGCCGCTTTAGGAAAGGGCGTTCCCGAATACATTGTTAGCGAAGATGGTCCGGATCACGATAAAAACTTCACCGCCGTCGCGATGTTAGCCGGAGAAGCGTTAAGTGAGGGAACCGGAAAAAGTAAGCGAGAGGCTGAACAAGTCGCGGCCCGCGCAGCCTTCGAGGCTTTAAAAACCGCCAATCCGCAACGCTGAATTCGCCAAAATCACGCTCAATAGGCGATAGGTTTACCGCGTGTATTTGAAGAGTATGACGCTCAAGGGCTTTAAGTCCTTCGCTTCTGCAACCACTCTTCGACTAGAGCCCGGCATCACTTGCGTGGTGGGGCCTAACGGTTCAGGTAAATCAAATGTTGTGGACGCCCTTACCTGGGTTATGGGTGAGCAAGGCGCAAAGTCACTTCGTGGCGGGAAAATGGAAGATGTCATCTTTGCCGGTACTAGCGGCCGAGCACCACTTGGTCGAGCCGAAGTTTCGCTCACAATTGATAACACCGATGGCGCACTTCCAATTGATTACACAGAAGTAACTATTTCTAGAATTTTGTTTCGCAATGGACAAAGTGAATACCAAATAAATGGTGAAGCTTCACGTCTATTAGATATCCAAGAGCTACTCAGCGATTCCGGTATTGGTCGCGAAATGCACGTAATTGTTGGACAGGGACAGCTTGATGCGATCTTGATGGCAACACCTGAAGATCGCAGAGGGTTTATTGAAGAAGCAGCCGGCGTGCTCAAACATCGCAAGAGAAAAGAAAAAGCCCTTCGCAAATTAGATTCGATGCAGGCCAACCTTGCGCGCGTTCAAGATTTAACTGTTGAACTTCGTCGTCAACTTCGTCCATTGGGTAAGCAGGCAGAGGTAGCAAAGAAAGCTGCAACTATTCAAGCTGATCTACGTGATGCCAAGCTTCGCTTATTGGCTGATGATTTTATTTCTATGTCAAAAACTTTAGAACTAGAAGTTGCTGATGAGAACGCACTTCGTGAACGTAGGGCCGCGGTTGAAAATGATCTAGACGCTGTCAGGCGTCGCGAAGAAGCTTTAGATGCACAAGCTGCCGTTGAAAGTCCACTGTTGGTTGCCGCGCAAGAGACTTTTTACAACTTAAACTCTTTGCGAGAAAAATTCCGCGGAACTCAAAGTTTGGCGCAAGAGCGTTCACGATTCCTCAATGAAGAAGCTGAAGAAGCACGAACTTCAGGACGGGATCCGGAAAGTTTGGATGCAGAAGCACGAACACTTCGCTTAGAAGAAACCCAACTTCGCGCTGATGTTGTTTCTGCCCAGCAACAATTGGCGCAGTCAACAACCGCACTTGCCCAGGCAGAGTCTGCGCTGAAAAGTGATGAAGACACAATTGCCGCCACCATGCGTGCTATCGCCGATGCGCGTGAAGGAACTGCCCGCCAAGAGGGCCACATAAAATCGTTAAACGCACGACTTGAGGCGATCACCGAAGAAATCGAGCGCTTAACTAAGGCACGTAATGATGCCCAAAACCGAGTCGATCAAGCTAAGCAGCAGTATTCGGCGCACGAACTTGAAATTGCTAGCGCTGATTCAGGTGAACTTGGTTTGGATTCGCAATACGAGAACGCAAAATCATTGTTGGAAGCGGCTAAGAATAAGCACACCGAATTGGTGGATGCAGAACGTGCAGCAGATCGTGAAAGAAATGCCGTTGAATCAAAGTTAGAGGCGATGCAGTTGACTTCACAGCGTCGAGATGGCGCATCTGCGCTTTTGCGTGATTCACGCGGTGTTTCAATTCTTGGCAGTATTGCAGGATTAATTGAGATTGATAATGGTTGGGAAGCTGCAGCTGCGGCAGCGTTAGGAACTTTGGCCGATGCCGTAGTTGTCAAGGATCTTTCATCTGCAGTCACTGCTCTTACAACGCTTCGAAATGAAAACTTAGGTCAAGCCGATGTGCTTGTGTACGAACCTGGGCAAGGTGCGACTTCAACAATTCCGGTTGGTCTGGATCCTTTGTCAGCGCATATTCGCTCATCTTCGATTGCCGATTTACTTGATTCACTACTTGCATCCATCGTTGTAGCCGATAATGCAAATGCTGCCGAAGCAATCTTGCGTGCTCATCCATCAGTAACTGTTGTGACTCGTGATGGAGATATTGTTTCTCGCGGACGTGCACGTGGTGGTTCTAAATCTTCTTCTTCACTGATTGAAATCAAAGCATTGATTGAAGCTCTAGAAGCTAAGCTTTCAGAGATCACCCACAATTGCGATCGATTAAAGTTTGAAATTTCTGTCGCAACAACTGAAGTTGCATCACGTCAGTCAGATTTTGATGCAGCTTTGTCTAAACTCAATGAATCAGATGCTCGAATTGCAGCGCTGACGGAACAACTGGCCGTATCTGGTCAAAACATGAAATCTGCAATGGCCGAAGTCGAGCGCCTCAATACTTCAATTGCCGAAGCCACAACCGCGAAATCTCGTGACGAAGGCGAAATCACAATTGCTAAGTCTCAGCTTCAACAGCGCGGTGATGTGGCAGAACCAGATCATTCACGCACCGAAGTTCTTCGCAACCAAGTTTCAATTGCTCGTACTGCCGAAGTTGAAGCCCGTCTTGCAGTTCGTACCATTGAAGAGCGCGTTGACTCAGTTGCAGCGCGAGCTTTAGCGTTAGAGCAATCTGCACAAGCCGAACGTGATGCATCTGAACGCGCAATTATTCGCCGCAGCGCACGAGCACGTGCGGCGGTAATTTCACAGGCTGTTGCCGAAGCAGCTTACGAAGTTTTGATCCACATTGAAAGATCTATCGCAAAAGCTGCAACTGAACGTGGGCGTCTTGAAGAATCTCGCGCGTCTCGAGATGGTGAAACGCTGACTGTTCGTACACGTGGCAGAGAGCTGGCAGCACAACTAGAGCAACTTACTTCTAGTGTTCACAAAGATGAGATTGCGCGCGCAGAACAGCGCTTACGTATCGAAACTCTTGAAGCCAAGACAGTTGAAGAGTTTGGTATTGATACTGCAACTTTGGTCAATGAGTATGGACCGGACAAGGATGTTCCAACTTTCCACGAAACCGATGAAGGCGAAATCATTTCGACCGAAATGGTTCCTTATCGACGTGATCAACAAGAAAAGCGATTGGCATCAGCAGAACGATCACTGAATTTGCTAGGAAAGATTAATCCGTTAGCACTTGAAGAGTACACATCACTTGAAGAGCGGTTGAAGTTCTTAGCCGAACAACTAGAAGATTTGAAGAACACCAAAAAAGATCTCTTAGATATCGTCAAAGAGGTCGATGATCGCGTGCAGTCAATCTTCATGGAAGCATATGAAGAAACGGCAAAGCACTTTGAAGAGATCTTTTCCAGACTCTTCCCGGGTGGTGATGGCCGCTTGATCCTGACGGATCCAGATAATCCTTTGACAACTGGAGTTGATGTAGAAGCACGTCCACCAGGAAAGCGCGTGAAGCGACTTTCTCTACTTTCTGGTGGAGAAAAGTCATTGACTGCGGTGGCAATGTTGGTCGCAATCTTTAAAGCTCGACCAAGTCCGTTCTATGTGCTGGATGAAGTAGAAGCTGCTCTGGATGATGTAAACCTTGGGCGTTTATTGGGTGTACTCGAAGAGCTACGTGAGAGTTCTCAATTGATCATCATTACTCACCAAAAGCGCACCATGGAAATTGCAGATGCTTTGTATGGCGTAACAATGCGTGGTGATGGTGTGACAGAAGTTATTTCACAGCGCTTGCGCGAATCTGACGCAAGCTAAGGCGCTTAACGATGGGTCTTTTTAGTAAGTTCATCGCCAAGATAAAAGGCACCAATGACTTTTCACCAGCCGATTGGGCAGATCTTGAACAAGAACTTTTGTCCTCAGATGTAGGTCCACGATTGACTAAAGATTTTCTAGATGCCGCTAAAAAAATCAAGAGTGAAAATGCTGAGCAAGCATTAATAGAAATCATGACTCAAAGTTTGTCCACTAATTCACGCGCACCTATTTTCGCTGCAGGAACAACAACCATCATGGTTGTTGGGGTTAATGGAACAGGCAAAACAACATCGGTTGCTAAGTTGGCATCGCACTACAAGCGCACTGGAAAAAGTGTTGTCTTGGCAGCAGGGGATACCTTTAGAGCTGCGGCGGTCGATCAATTGAAGACTTGGGGAGATCGTATTGGTGTTGTAGTTGTTTCTGGAAAAGAAAATGGAGACCCAGCATCTGTTGCCTTTGATGGAGCACAAAGGGCAAAGGAATCAGCAAGTGATGTGTACATAATTGATACTGCGGGGCGTCTACACAACAAAAGCGATCTGATGGCCGAACTATCAAAGGTGAAACGAGTAGTTGAAAAAGTTTCACCGATAAATGAAGTTCTCCTAGTAATTGATGCAACAACTGGTCAAAACGGTTTGCAGCAGGCAAAAATATTTACTGAAAGTGTTGAAGTAACAGGAATCGTTTTGACAAAGCTTGATGGAAGCGCCAAAGGTGGCGTCGCCCTGGCAATAGAGGCCGAACTAGGTATTCCTATTAAGTGGATTGGCACAGGGGAGTCCGAAACGGATTTTGCCCCATTCGACGCTCAAAGCTATATCGCGGGCCTGTTGGCGTAACCCAGATGTAACACAAACCTTGGTTTTGTCACCAAGTTGAAACCAAGGAATCGCTTCTTTGTAACTGCCCAGGGAGAAGGTTTACCCATCTCAAAGGCGAGAAATTTCTCGAAATTACTTAGGTGGTTTTTTATGAATTCTCTAAATTCAGGCGATACCGCATGGATGTTAATTAGTACAGGTCTTGTTGTTCTTATGATTCCGGGCCTAGCACTGTTCTACGGCGGCATGGTTCGCGTAAAGAGTGTTCTTAACATGATGATGATGTCATTTGGCGCACTCGCAGTTGTGTTTGTTTTATGGATCGCATTTGGTTTTTCGATGGTCTTTGGAGATTCCGTTGGTGGCAATGGCCTGATTGGCGATATCGGCCAATTCACTTTCTTGAAAGGTCTAGATAATTCGACAGCTTTAATTGGAACTATTCCAGCTGCGGTCTTTGTTGCATTCCAGGGAATATTTGCTGCAATTACAGTTGCGCTTATTTCGGGTTCGATTGCAGATCGTGCAAAATTTGGCGCATGGATGGTGTTCGCTGGCATTTGGGCAACCTTGGTTTACTTCCCAGTGGCGCACTGGGTCTTTGCATTTGATGACTTTGTTGCCAAAACTGGTGGTTGGATCGCAAATGATTTGGGTGCGTTGGACTTTGCCGGTGGTACTGCGGTTCACATCAACGCAGGTGCAGCTGGCTTAGCACTGGCATTTATTCTTGGAAAGCGTGTTGGTTTTGGAAAAGTACCAATGCGTCCTCACAGCTTGCCGCTAGTAATGCTTGGTGCAGCGCTTCTTTGGTTTGGTTGGTTTGGTTTTAACGCGGGTTCAGCAATTGCATCAAATGGAACGGCAGGCCTTGCACTTCTAAACACAATCGGTGCAACAACGGCGGCAGTTTTAGCATGGTTACTTGTTGAAAAACTTCGTGATGGCCATGCAACAAGTCTTGGTGCAGCCTCAGGTGTTGTTGCAGGTCTAGTTGCGATTACTCCAGCGTGTGCTTTTGTCGGTGCAAGTGGCGCACTCTTGATCGGTGCAATTGCGGGCGGACTTTGTGCACTTTCAGTAGGACTCAAGTTCATGCTGGGCTATGACGATTCACTTGATGTTGTTGCGGTTCACCTTGTAGGTGGAATCGTGGGAACAATCATGATCGGTTTTGTCGGTGTGGATGTTGGCTTATTCAATGGCGGCGGTACTGAACAACTTGTAAAGCAGATTGTTGGTGCAGCGGCGGTGCTGGCCTATTCATTTGTAGCAACTTTGATAATTGGAAAAATTGTGGATATGACAATTGGTTTCAGAATCACAGAAAATCAGGAGCTCACGGGTATCGACATCGCAATACATGCAGAGCCTGCATATGAGTTATCGGACAACAGCCAGGGCAGCGTCTATGAATTCTCGAGAGGGCAATAATCATGAAACTCATTACCGCGATAATTAAGCCATTCAAGTTAGAAGATGTTAAAAATGCACTTCAAGGCGCAGGGATAACAGGAATGACAGTTTCTGAAGCCAGCGGATTTGGTCGCCAAGGTGGACACACCGAGGTGTATCGAGGTGCTGAATACACCGTTGATTTGATTCCAAAGGTGCGCGTTGAAGTACTTGTCAACGATAGCGATGCAGAGGCAATAGTTGATGTGATCGTTAAGGTGGCTTCAACTGGCTCAATCGGTGATGGAAAGGTTTGGACATCACCGGTTGACCAAGTGATACGCGTTCGCACTGGAGAACGAGGCTCAGAAGCAATTTAGTACGGGTTGAAGTACTCTTCCCTTCTTATGTTTGAGTCACTTACCTCGCGCTTTAGCGGAGCTTTTTCCTCCCTTCGCTCAAAGGGCAAGATATCTACATCAGACATCGAAACTACCTGTCTAGAGATTCGACAAGCACTTCTTGAATCTGACGTTGCTCTGACGGTTGTTGAAGATTTCATTGCTGATATCCGTCAAAAATCGCTGGATGCGTTACCAACTCTGCAATCGGGTAGCAATCAAGCAAATGCGATCTTTGAAATCGTTAATGCGAGTTTGATTGAAATTCTTGGGGGACAGGCACGCAGAGTTCGCTTTGCTAAAAATCCTCCGACGGTGATCATGTTGGCTGGTTTACAAGGTGCCGGTAAAACGACCTTGGCCGGAAAGCTTGCCAAGTTTTATGCCGATCAAGGCAATACACCTTTGCTTGTTGCTTCCGATTTACAGCGTCCTAACGCGGTCACACAGCTGCAAGTTGTTGGTGAATCAGTAAATGTTCCAGTCTTTGCACCTGAACCCGGGAACGGCCAAGGCAATCCCGTAAAAGTTGCCAAAGACGGTATCGAGTTCGCAAAGTCCAAGATGTACAACATGGTTATTGTCGATACCGCTGGTCGTTTGGGCGTTGATGAAGATTTGATGAAGCAAGCATCTGATATTCGTGATGCCATTAATCCAAATGAAATTCTGTTTGTAGTCGATGCAATGATCGGCCAAGATGCGGTTCGCACCTCGCAAGCCTTCTTAGATGGTGTTGGTTTTGATGGTGTAGTTCTTACAAAGCTAGATGGTGATGCCCGAGGCGGTGCGGCACTTTCAATCGCATCGATGACTAAGCGCCCAATCATGTTTGCTTCAACGGGTGAAAAACTTCACGAGTTCGATGTTTTTTATCCAGAGCGAATGGCTTCTCGAATCTTGGGTCTGGGCGATGTTGCAACTTTGGCCGAACAAGCAAAGAAGGCATTTGATACAGATACATCGGCAAAGCTTGAAGCAAAGTTTGCAAGCGG
>JBIKSX010000030.1:0-8415 GCA_044348405.1 Candidatus Planktophila sp. | reverse complement strand
ATGGCTAAAGCTGGCGGATTCTTCTTTATCGTGTTCGGAGTAACTGCATTTATCTCTGCAGTTGCCTCGATTAACCCAATTTGGTTATACGGTCCGTACACGCCTGGTCAGATTACTGCGGGTTCACAGCCTGACTGGTACATGGGTTGGCTTGATGGTTTAGTTCGTATGGCTCCCCCAATTGAAACGTACTTCTTTGGTTATACAGTTTCGTGGAACATTCTGATTCCAGGACTGATCGTTCCGGGAATTCTGTTTACTGGCATGGCTCTGTATCCATTTATCGAAAGTTGGATTACTGGCGATAAGCGCGAGCATCACCTGCTTGATCGCCCACGCAATGCACCAAACAGAACTGCATTGGGTGCTATGTCAATTACTTTCATGATTGTGGCACTGATCAATGGCGGAAACGATTTGATCGCTACCCACTTTGATTTATCAATCAACCAAATCATGTGGGGAACCAGAATCGGCATCTTGGTACTGCCTCCGCTTGCTTTTGTAATCACTAAGCGTCTTTGCCTATCGCTACAGAGAGCAGATCGTGAACTAGTCTTACATGGCCGCGAAACTGGCCGCCTGCTTCGCTTGCCAAGTGGTGAGTTTGTAGAAGTACATGAGCCAATCTCACCTGAAAAGGCTTGGCTGCTAACTTCACATGAGCAAGTTCCAGCACTTCAACTTCCTGTCGAAGATGCGCGCGGTGTTAAGCGAGCAGGTGCAATCAGAAACAAGATTCGCTCCCGCATGAGTGTTGCTCATTCAGAATCAGTAGCTAAGCCAACGGCAAATGATCTGAAGGAAATCGATAGCCACTAATTGGCAGTTGCTTGAACTAACCTCGCATTACAAGCCAAACACCCAGGGCGGTAATTCCTATACCAAGGAAGCCTTGGGTGTTTACTTTTTCTCCAAAGAGAAGAAAAGCTTCAAGTGCTGTTGCTGGCGGTACCAAATAAAAAAGCGAAGAAACTTTGGCCGCGCTTCCGGAATTAAGCAACCACAGAAGCAGCAGAATCGCACCAACCGAGAGAACTAAGAGCAGCCAAATGAAGGCCATGGTAAAGCGAAGATTCCAAGTGATGGAAGTTTCTTTGGTTGCAATTGCAATGACACCAAGTACACACCCACTGAAAAGATATTGGTATGCAGTTCCACTAAGCAGTGGAATATCAGCACCTAACTTTTTTTGAAGCAAAGTCGCAGTGGTGCTTCCCATTAAGGCAACCAGGATCGCCAGCATGGCGGGCATTGGTATCTGGGCATCAAAGGATGGCCCAAGCACCAAAATGACTCCACAAAGCCCAACAAGTAAACCGATAACTTGGCGTGCTCGCAGCTTCTCCCCCAGAACTTTCACGGCCAGAACCGATACCAGAACGGGTTGAAGGCTCGTGACTACAGCGGCAACACCAGCTGGTAGACCTTGTGCGATGGAATAGAAAACTCCACCGAGATAGCAAGCGTGTAAAAAGAATCCAATTAAACCCGAGCGCGCAATTGCAACACGTCCGATTAAGAGCGGCATTCTCATCAATTTAGCTAATGCGAATAAGAGGATCGCTGCAACTAAAACTCGAACAGCCAGGAAAAGAAAGGGGTCAGCATAAGGTAAGCCGTATTTCGCACCAACAAAACCGGTGCTCCACAAAAGAACAAATAAAGCTGGAGCAAATTTTTCTAAAATCAACCTTCGCAGATCGCCTTCAGGGCAACCAAGGATTTAGCCATCCACTTAGGATTGCGTTTTAAAGTTCCTGTGCGCCTTAACCACCAAGCAGAAAATGCTGGGATTTTGCTAGCGTCAAATGATTCAGTAACTATAGTTTGGTTAGGAGTAACTGCTTGAAGCTCGTAACACCAGGTCCACTTCATTAAATGGCACCAGGTAATCTTTTTATTCTCTTCAAACTCCACCACAGTGTTTTTAATTCGATACGGAACTTTGATTTTCATCGCCATGCCAAACCTTGCTCCTAAAAAGAGGCGATCAGGTCCAGAAATTGCGCCCTTAACCGTGCCAGATCCATCGAAGCGCTGATGTGCTACGGGATTCGCCAAGAGATCAAAGATCACTGAAGCTGGGGTGTTGATTGTTATTCGGGCTGCAGCGGTATTTGGGAAATCTACTGGAAGAATTTCAGCGCGAACAGAACTCATTAGTGAGCCGATGCAATCTCTGGTTTTTCATACTCGGTAACCATTCCAATAATTGAAATGACGAGTGCACCCAAACCAATAAGTGAAAGCCACCAACCGATAATTAGGCCAAGAGCAAAGACGCAAGCACTAACTGCAACTGGCAATGGCCACCATGAATGTGGACTGTAGAAGCCCAGTTCGCCCGCACCATCTGCAATTTCGGCAGTTAAGTTATCTTCTGGAAGAGTTACTCCGATGCGCTTTTGGGTAAACCACACGTAGAAGCCAACCATGCCAGCCAAGCATGCTGAAAGCAGCATTCCAGCGATTCCAACTTCTTCACCACCGACCTGCCAGTAAATCACGGTCATGATTACATAAAAAACGCTTAAGCCACCAAATAATTTCCACGATGCTTTCATGACTTAGCTATGCCCTTCAGTCTTAATGTGTGGATGATGCAGATCAAATGCTGGACGCTCTGATGAGATGCGTGGCATTGATAAGAAATTGTGACGAGGTGGCGGACATGATGTTGCCCATTCAAGTGATGAGCCATATCCCCAAGGATCATCGACGCCAACCATTGGCGCTTTACGGGTGATCCAAATATTGATTGCAAATGGAATCATTGAAAGAGCAAGTAAGAATGAACCAATTGTGGAAACGGTATTCATGAAAGTGAAACCATCTGTTGGTAAGTAATCAGCATAGCGGCGTGGGAATCCTTTAATTCCAAGCCAGTGCTGGATCAAGAAGGTTAAGTGGAAACCGAAGAAGAGTGTCCAGAAGTGAATCTTTCCTAGAGTTTCATTGAGCATGCGCCCGGTGAACTTAGGCCACCAGAAATAGAAGCCTCCGAACATCGCAAACACAACGGTTCCAAAGAGAACATAGTGGAAGTGTGCAACCACGAAATAGCTGGCTGAAACTGCGAAATCCAGCGGAGGTGACGCCAAGATGATTCCGGTGATTCCTCCAAATAGGAATGTCACCAAGAATCCCATAACCCACAACATTGGTGTTTCGAAAGTTACGTGGCCACGCCACATTGTGCCGATCCAGTTGAAGAATTTCACACCTGTTGGTACACCGATCAAAAATGTCATGAAGGAAAAAAACGGCAAAAGAACTTGACCACTTGCGAACATGTGGTGAGCCCAAACAGAAACTGAAAGTGCTGCAATCGCAATCGTTGCCGCAATCAGTCCCAGATAACCAAAGATTGGCTTTCGGCTAAACACTGGCAAAATTTCAGTCACAATTCCAAAGAACGGCAGCGCCAGAATATAAACCTCTGGGTGCCCAAAGAACCAGAACAAGTGCTGGAACAACATAACTCCACCATTTGCCGGATCAAAAAGATGCGTTCCATAGAGTCGATCTGATTCAAGACCTAAGAGAGCTGCCGCTAATGGTGGGAAAGCTAAAAGCACCAAAATTGAGGTGAGCAGTACGTTCCAAGAAAAGATGGACATACGGAACATCGTCATACCAGGAGCGCGCATGGTGAAAATTGTTGTAATGAAGTTAACCCCACCGAGAATTGTTCCGACACCGCTGATTGCTAGACCAATTAGCCAAAGATCTGAACCGATGCCTGGCGAATACTGGGCGTTAGAAAGTGGAGCATAAACGGTCCAACCAAATGATGCAGCGCCACCGGGTGAAAGGAAACCACCAAAAGCCATTAGTGATCCAAACAGAAATAGCCAATACGACAACATATTAAGTCGTGGGAATGCCACATCTGCTGCACCAATTTGCAGCGGCATAATGACATTTGCAAAACCAACAAAAAGTGGCGTTGCAAACATAAGCAACATAATTGTTCCGTGCATGGTGAAAATCTGGTTGTACTGCTCATTACTCAAGAATTGCATTCCTGGACGAGCTAATTCTGCACGTAGGGCAAGGGCTAGCACGCCACCAATCAGGAACCATGCAAAAGATGTAAGCAGGTACAAGTAACCAATCGTCTTGTGGTCAGTCGAAGTGATCCACTTTACAAATGATTTTCCCTTGGAAGTTGGCATCGGACGACTTGCGGTCATCGTTGGCCTTTCTGCATACGTTGTCATGCTTGATCTCCCTTAAGTGTTTCAAGAAATGAATCAAATTCTGCTGGTGTCACTACTTTGACTTTGAACAACATCTGAGAGTGGTTACGTCCACACAAAATATTGCAACGCCCGGGGAACTCGCCCAATTTGTTTGCCGTAAATTCCAGACTATTTGTTAATCCCGGAAGATTCTGCAACTGAATCATGAATGCTGGAATCCAGAAACCATGCACAACATCATTTGCTGTAAGGGTGTAGCGAACACGCTCTCCTAGTGGAACAACCATGGTTGGTGTTTGTTCAGGAGTACCAGTGATCAGAGCCTTAGGGCCGGCATCTGGATAACCGAACTGCCAAGACCATTGGAAACCTTCAACGGTAATTTCATGTGCGTAGGTATTTGTTTTTTCAGTAATTATTGTTTGCTTCTGAGCGGTGTAGTAAAAGAGAACCGCAACAATAATGAACGGAATAATTGTGTATGCAACTTCAACCGGCACGTTGTACTGAGTTTGTTTAGGAAAAGATGGATCATCTTTCTTGCCACGATGAAAGATTGCGGGCCACAAAATAAGAACCAATGTAATGACACCAACAACTCCACCTGCGATCCAGGCACCTTGCCAGAGCGATAAAGATTGGTCATTGACGCTTGTAACACCTTCTTCGAAACCTAAACCTGAAACTTGGGAGCAACCAGTCAGAAACAAAACTGGGGTTAGCAGGAGAAGGCCTTTGCTGCGGCTCAAAACTGTGCGTCGGGACATGGGTTAAGGATAGTTTGAAAACCCCCTAAGCGTGACACGAGCCTATTCTCGGCGAGGGGTGGCACTGCTCACATTACTTAAGATGCACTGCAATCTCGTCAGCTGCTGACTGTCCATAGGCCAGGGCGAAACGTTCTACGAATTGTGCGCTGGTAAATCGATATTCCTGAGTCCCCAAAGTTTCAATTACGTAGGTTGCAATAAGTGCACCCAGTTGGGCGCAACGTTCGTGGGAAACCCCCCACGCTAAACCTGCAATAAACCCAGATCTAAATGAGTCGCCGACACCGGTTGGATCGGTTTTGGAGTTCTCTTTGGGGCAGGTGACTTGAACAAACTCCCCCGCCGCACTTTCCACTTTGGCGCCTTTGGAACCAAGAGTTACAACTCGGAATTTAACGCGTTCTAAGATTTCTCTGTCGCTCCACCCAGTCTTTTGCATGGCTAGCGCTAATTCATATTCATTGAGAAACAGGTAAGCGGCACCTTCAATCAGTAACTTGATTTCATCGCCCGTCATGCGCGCCATCTGTTGAGAAGGATCTGCAGCAAAGGCGATACCCAGTTCGCGACAGACTTCGGAGTGGCGCAGCATCGCTTCTGGATCATCAGGTGAGATCACCAACATGTCCAGTCGACCAGTTTTTTCCATGATGGGACTTAGTTCGATGTTTCGAGCCTCTGACATTGCACCTGGAAAAAATGATGCGATTTGATTGAGATCTTGATCTGTTGTAACCACAAAGTGCGCGGTGTGCAGGGTTGTTGAGACTAAAGCATGTGAGGTGTCCACGCCGTGACGAGACAACCACGCTTCGTAATCAGCCCAGTCTTTGCCAACGGCAGCAATCAATATAGGGTTAAGACCAAGTACACCCATTCCAAAAGCGATATTGGCAGCACAACCACCGCGACGAACATCCAAACTATCTACCAGGAAACTAAGCGAAACTTTTTCGAGGGAACCTGCAACTAAAGAATCGGTGAACTTTCCTGAGAAAGTCATTAAGTGGTCAAGACCTACCGAACCCGCTACACCGATTTTCATGTAGGGATCCTAGTGCGTTGAAGGCAACTGGTTAGTTGAAAGAATCGCCGCAAGCACAAGAACCCGCTGCATTTGGGTTATCGATTGTGAAGCCTTGCTTTTCGATTGTGTCAACGAAGTCGATAGTTGCACCAGAGAGGTATGGATCAGACATCTTGTCTGTGATTACCTTTACCGAACCGAATTCGCGAATGATGTCACCTTCCATATTGCGGTCATCAAAGTACAGCTGGTACTTAAGACCAGAGCAACCGCCAGGTTGGACAGCAACACGAAGATTCAGATCATCGCGACCCTCTTGCGCAAGCAGGGCAGATACCTTTGACGCTGCGACATCTGTTAGAAGAATTCCTGTTGTTGTTGCTTCTGTTGTCATTATTGCTCCCCTTAATTGACTGCAAGCCAATCCTACTCCCCGCACGGGGAGGCAGCGAGTCGAGGCTTTAAGAGTCGGGCTCTATAGTTGCCCCATGACAAGTAATGAACCTAAAGGGACACCTAGCGAAGGTAAAGGTCGTCCGACCCCTAAGCGAAAAGACGCGGAATCAAAGCGCAAGGTTTCAACTTTGGCACCAGTGGTGACAAAGGAACAAAAGAAAGCATCCAAGGCGCTAGCTAGACAAAATCGCATTACCCAACGCGCAGCGTATTTACGTGGTGATGAATCAGCCTTGCCTGCTCGCGATCGCGGACCTGCCCGACGTTACGTTCGAAATTTTGTTGATTCACGCAGATCGACTGGTGAATACTTTCTTCCGATTATCTTTGTTGTTCTAGTTCTTACTCTTTTTCCAATTCCAGCAGTTCAAATTGGCGCAGTTGCATTGATGTACGCCGTTTTGGTTTTAGCAGTAATTGATGGATTCTTTCTTTCGCGCAAGATTCGTAAGGCAATAGCAATAAAGTTTCCAGGTACTTCAACCAAGGGTCTAGGAATGTATGCCTGGTTGCGTTCAACCCAGATGCGCAGATTGCGAGCTCCCCATCCTCAAGTAAAGGTTGGCGACTCGATCGACTAAAGAAAAGTTATGCCCGTGGGTTTGGGCTGACATTCTTTGCAGCATCGCGCTCAGGAAGATTTCCAAGAGCTTTGTCTATTGCTTTCATGACATCGGCATCTAGCTTTACGCCAGCAGCCTTAACATTTTCCTTAACCTGCTTAGGTTTCGTCGCACCCATGATTGCGCAAGAAACATTTGGGTTTTGAAGTACCCAAGCTATGGCTAGTTGCGACATTGTTAATCCGGCTTGTTCGGCAATCGGCTTTAGGTTTTGAACCGCTTCTAAGACCTCTTCGCGCAACCAACCCTTAATCATGTTTGCACCACTTGCCTTATCGGTTGCTCGAGAACCAGCTGGAGCTTTTTTACCTGGCAAGTATTTTCCAGTCAAAACACCTTGGGCCATTGGTGACCAAACAATCTGTCCGATGCCTTCTTTTTGGGAGAGCGGAACAACCTCGGCTTCGATAACTCGCCAAAGTGCTGAATACTGAGGCTGACTTGAAACAAAGCGGTTGTAACCACGGGCATCTTGAATCGCCAAAGCAGATTTGATCTGCGCTGCATTCCATTCAGAGAAACCAATGTAATGAACTTTGCCCGCACGAATAAGGTCGTCAAATGCGCTTAGAGATTCTTCCAATGGTGTTTCGTAATCAAATCGATGCATCTGGTACAAATCAATGTGATCTGTTTGTAAGCGCTTTAGCGATGCGTTACATGATTCGATAATGTGTTTTCTGGACAAGCCGCGATCATTTTTTCCAGTTCCTGTTGGCCAGTACACCTTCGTGAAGAGTTCATAGGATTCGCGGCGAACACCCTTGAGCGCCTTGCCCAGCACGGTTTCAGCTTTGGTGCCAGCATAAACATCGGCGGTGTCGTAAGTAGTAATTCCTTCGTCCAGTGCGGCTCTAACGCACTTGATTGCAGCATCTGATTCGATTTGGTTCCCGTGCGTGATCCAGTTTCCGTAAGCAATTTCTGAAACGTACATTCCGGTGCTGCCAAGGCGTCTGTATTCCATCCCAAAAGCCTATGGCGTGCGCGCCTAGTTGCCAACCCCTACTGCTTGTGGTTTGGTTCGCACACAACTAAATAGCTCACCTTGTAGGGGAAGTTCGGTGAAAATCCGACGCTGACCCGCAACCGTAAGTCTTCACTTGAATAAAGAAATTTGTTCATGAGGCAAGTCGGATTACCTACTAGGTGTAGATGAGACAAACACCCGCCGAGGTTTGCGGGGTGTGCTCCTAACGTCAGTACAAGTTGTTTGCATGACTTGTCCTATATTCGTGTGGTTCACTCCCTGTGAGACTCTTTCACATTCGAGAGGCTTCACATTCATGAAAATGAAATTCTTAATTGTTTTATTTACTCTGACATCACTA
>JBIKSX010000029.1:0-8449 GCA_044348405.1 Candidatus Planktophila sp. | reverse complement strand
CCTGTATCAACTCGCACCCGTGCAACTGGAAGCACATCAGCTACTGGGCCTGAAGGCGCGGTAGCGACCTCGGCCCTTAAGCGAAATAGCCGAGGTGCTGCCACCGATTACTTAACTGCGTTTTGGAGTGCAGATACTCGATCAGTTCTTTCCCAAGCAAATTCAGGAAGTTCACGACCAAAGTGACCATAGGCACTTGTGAGTGAATAAATAGGACGCAAAAGATTAAGATCTCTAATGATTGCAGCTGGACGAAGATCAAAGACCGATAAGACAGCCTCTTGAATTTTTGCAACGGGAACAGTTTCGGTTCCGAAAGTTTCCACAAAAACTCCCACTGGTTGTGCTTTACCGATCGCGTAAGCAACTTGCACCTCGCAGCGACGGGCAAGCCCTGCAGCTACGACATTCTTGGCTACCCAGCGCATCGCATATGCAGCAGAACGATCTACCTTAGATGGATCTTTACCACTAAATGCTCCACCACCATGACGGGCCATACCACCGTAAGTATCAACAATGATTTTACGACCAGTTAAGCCGGCATCTCCCATAGGTCCACCGATAACAAAGCGGCCTGTTGGATTAATAAGCGTTCGCACATCGTTCTTTGGAAGATCTATAGTTGCGATAATTGGATTTATTACATATTCAATAATTTCAGGTGTTAACTTCTTAACAACATCTACTTCCTCAGCATGCTGACTTGAAATGACAACTGTATTTAAAGCAACGGCGCGATCGCCTTCATATTCAATAGTTACTTGTGTTTTTCCATCGGGGCGAAGATAAGCCAACTCGCCGGATTTGCGAACCTTAGTTAATTGCTGGGCTAAAGCATGTGCCAACCAAATAGGAAGTGGCATTAACTCTTTTGTGTCATCGCATGCATAACCAAACATCAAGCCTTGGTCACCGGCACCTTGCAGATCTAACGGATCTACAGCTGACGTAACGCGGTGTTCGTAAGCATCATCGACGCCTTGGGCAATATCTTGAGACTGCTGACCAATTGAGATCGAAACGCCACAACTGTTTCCATCGAAACCTTTATCAGATGAGTCATACCCAATGTTTAGAACTGTATCTCTAACGATTCCCATCACATCTGCGTATCCATTGGTTGTAACTTCACCCGCGACGTGAACTTGACCTGTAGTAATAAGTGTTTCTACGGCGACTCGGCTTTTCGTGTCCTGAGATAACAAAGAATCAAGGACTGCATCTGAGATCGCATCGGCAATCTTGTCTGGATGGCCTTCGGTAACTGATTCTGAAGTAAAGAGACGCTTTGACATAGTTTTAACCTAACTGCCGGATGGCATGATCAAGAAGTACATTACTGAGAGCGTCTTTGGAGACTTCCTTGACCGCTATATCCGCTTCATTGCGTAAGAGAATGGTACCCATAGTTGTGTCCTGGCCAAAGATTGCCCCGCCAGAAACATCATTTACATAAATCACATCTAGGCCTTTGGCATCTAACTTCCTGCGAGCCTCTTGCAGGTGCTCTTTGGTTTCTGCAGCAAAACCAATCAACACTCGCCCCTTTTTCCGTGGGGCTAGTTCAGCCAGCAGATCAGGATTCTGCTGTAATTCAATACTGTTGAGAGTCGACTTTTTTATCTTCTCATCTGAAAAACGTAATGGGCGAGCATCCGCAACTGCCGCGCTCATGATCAGGATATTGCAAGCGTCAAAATTAGCCTGTAATGCTTTCTGCATATCCAAAGTAGTCTCAACAGGAATCACTTCGACCCCAGAGACTGCTGATACATCGCAGTTTGCGGCAATAAGTTGCACCTGTGCACCGCGATTTTTAGCTGCATTTGCAAGGGCGATCCCTTGTTTTCCTGAAGATCTATTGCCGATAAATCGCACCGGGTCGATAGGCTCACGAGTGCCACCGGCTGTTACTAAAACTTTGACGCCCTTTAAATCTTGAACCTGCCCTGTCATTTGATCAAAGCGGGAAATGATTGCGGAAGTTTCAGGAAATCTTCCAGGCCCGACATCACTTCCAGTTAAGCGACCAACTTCAGGATCCATCACAATGAAACCACGTTGCTTAAGTGTGTTTACATTTGCCACAGTTGCGGGGTCTAACCACATCGTTGGATGCATCGCGGGAACAATCATCTTTGGAACATCGGAAGCCAAGACTAAATTGGTTAAAAGATCATCGGCCCTGCCCATGGCTAAACGAGCGATTAAATCTGCCGTCGCTGGGGCGATAAGAAAGAAATCAGCACGCTCGGCTAAAGCGATATGAGGAACGGTATGAACACTTTCCCAGACTTGGGTGTTCACAGGACGTGATGAAAGCGCTTCCCATGTAGCTGTTCCGACGAAATTCAATGAGGCTGGAGTCGGAACAACGGTGATTACATAACCGCGATCTTGCAATCGACGGAGAAGCTCACAGGATTTGTAGGCGGCAATGCCTCCACCAACTCCGAGAATAACCTCACGGCCTTGGAGTGTCATTTAAAACTACGCTGTTGGCTCGAGGTTTTCGATCGTTAGAAGACCTTCGTTGATTTCGCGAAGAGCGATTGAAAGAGGCTTCTCGTGAACATGTGTTTCGACAAGAGGTCCGACGTATTCAAGGAGACCCTCACCAAGCTGTGAATAGTATGCATTGATCTGACGGGCGCGCTTTGCTGCGTACAAAACCAAGCTGTACTTTGAGCCGCTCTTGTCTAGAAGTTCATCAATAGGTGGATTTGTAATGCCATCCATGGTTGTCCCCGCTTCTGTGATCAATCTGATGTTGTCGTACTCGTATTAATTCTGGGCTAACTCTATCAGTTTTTGGACAACGCTCTCGACCTGGTCATTTACGAGGATCACATCGAAAAATGCCGCTGCCGCTAGCTCATCTTGGGCTAGTTCTAACCTTTCGGCCCTACGTTGCTCGCCATCTGTGCCTCGACCTTCAAGGCGTGCGACCAATTCTTCCCATGTCGGAGGCTCAAGAAAAACTAGTACCGACTGCGGCAAGTGAGCCTTCACTTGCTTAGCGCCTGCAATTTCAATCTCTAGCAAAACATTCTTTCCTTGTCGCAATGCATCTTCAACTTGCTGTTGCGGGGTTCCATAGCGATTTCCGGCAAATTCAGCCCATTCGAGGAATTTATCGTCGGAAATCATTTGTGAAAATATTTGATCAGAGACAAAAAAGTAATCTCGACCTTCAACTTCATTTATGCGCGGGGTGCGAGTTGTGAAACTAACGCTCACCCAAAAATCTCCAGCTTCACGAAGTTTTTTAGCAACAGTACTTTTTCCCACTCCCCCAGGACCTGATAGAACTAACAACCTTCCAGGTTTTACCGCGGAATCCGTCTTTACAAACTCGTTGCGAAGTTCCTTTAATTGATGCCTGCCTAATCCCTGAATTCTTCGAGTGGGAGAAATGTTTAGCCGTTCCATCAAAGAGATAACACGTATTTTTCCGACACCGGCCAAAGATTCCAATAACTCCTTCACGCGCATCTTTCCTATTGCTTCATCGGTTGAGGCAAGGGAAAGAACTTCATCGATACCTACTTGACCACTTTTTATCTGGCTCTTTATTTCAGCACGCCTCTTTCTGGAAGCAGATGCTTTGGCTAACGCAGCTGCTCTTTGTTCGGCAGATAACTGTGGAGGCGTTCCCATGGGCTAAATCTAGTGGAGTTTAAATTAAGCGTGAGCCAATCTCCTGTGCCCGTTCCTTCATGGCTTGCGCGCCAAGTGTCCAACTCTGCGTAATCGGGCGGCCAATCACAACTAAGTTTGCGCCTAAAGCGATTGCATCCTCCGGGGTCATAGTTCTTTGCTGATCATCAGTACCAACCATGTCTAATGGACGAACACCTGGAGTGATGATGATCGGAGCAACGCCAACCTCTTTCCGGACGGCGGCTATTTCTAGCGGAGAACACACGATTGCCTTCGCACCACCTGCTACTGCAACTTTTGAAAGACCGACGGCAGATTCCAGCGCAGTGAATTTGAAACCGACCTCAGAGACATCTTTTTCGGACAAAGATGTCAGGATAGTTACGCCGGTAATGTTGGTATTGGGCATCACATCTACGGCGGCCTTAATCATTGCCGCTCCTCCCGATGCATGAACCGTCAAGAATTTAGGGGCAAGATGTGTCACCGCTTTTGCTGCACCATTTACTGTGTGTGGAATATCGTGCAGCTTCAAATCTAGAAATATGTCTGAATCAGTTTCTGCTTGTATTGCTTTAACGCCCTCTGCTCCAAAGGTGAGAAAAAATTCGAGACCAAGTTTGAAAACTGAAACATGTTCTTGCGTAGCTTTTACCCAGTTGATGGCGGTTTGAAGATCAGGTGTATCTACCGCCAAAACGATTGGTGCTTTACTCATTTACTTCGCCTTCCCCAGCGCGATGGGCATATCCAACAGCTTGTTTGAGCGAAGTGAAACCTCTGTCTAATAGCAACTGCTTTAGTTCAGTTTGTATCGACATGATTGCCGTTGGATTTCCAAAACTTGCCGTACCGATTGACACTCCACTTGCACCAGCAAGAATCATTTCTAAAGCATCCTTGCCTGAAGCGATTCCACCCATTCCAAGGATTGGAATCGCAGGCAAAGCCGCATGTACTTGGTAAACAGCGCGAACCGCAATAGGACGAATTGCAGGTCCGGATAAGCCACCTGTTTTCCCACCCAGGTGTGGGCGCATGGTGTCCACATTAATTACCATTCCAAGAACTGTGTTAATCAGGGCTAGACCATCAGCACCTGCATCAACTACACCCTTAGCGATCGATACTAAATCAGTTACATCCGGAGATAGTTTTGCGATGATCGGAAGTTCTCCACCAATTGTTCTGCGCACTCCGTCAATAACACGTCTGGAAGCTTCAGGATCACAGGCAAAAACTAGGCCACGATTTTCAACATTAGGACAGGAAATATTTACTTCGATAGCACTTATCCCAGAGACAGAACGAAGTTTGCGCGCAAGGGTTGAATACTCTTCAACAGTTTCTCCAGCAATCGACACAATTATTCGCGCCTTTTGCTCGACTAAGTAAGGAACATCCTTGCTCAGGAACGCATCAATACCGGGACCTTGTAAGCCAATTGAATTGAGCATGCCGCTTGGCGTTTCAGCCATTCTGGGAGTTGGTCGACCCGCGCGCGCCTTTGACATGACCGACTTAGTTACGACTCCGCCCATATCTTTCAGGGGGAAAAATTGGGCTAGCTCGCGACCTGAACTGGCACAACCACTTGCAGTAAAAGTTGGAGCAGGAAACCAGGCATTGCCGATAGTTGTAGAAAAGTCCAATGCACTCATTGCTGCTTACCTACTTGCTCCCACTGAACTTTAGCTCCGTCCATTACTGGGCCATCAATACATGAGCGCAGCATCGACACTGTTCCGTCTTGATTTGTAACAGGCAAGACGCAGGTCATGCAGATGCCAATTCCACAAGCCATCGATTCTTCAACGGCGCATTGGTGAACTACATCAAGCTGGTCGGTAATCTTGGTAATTGCAGCAAGCATTGGCATTGGACCACAGGAATAAATCACTGCGACATTAAGATCCTTCACAATTTCTGCGATCGGGTCAGTAACACGTCCGGCAGTTCCCATAGAGCCGTCTTCGGTGTAAATCCTCATCGAATTTACAGAGCGTTTGCCTTCCATTGGCGCGTAAATTTTTGATCCTGTACTTGCACCAAGAATCATGTCTACTCTGCATCCGCGAGAATTCAAGATTTCCGCTAAACCAAAAAGCGGAGCAGAGCCGTATCCCCCGCCCACAAGAAGAACTGGAACCGGTTCAGTGGGTATACCAAAAGCAGTCCCCAGCGGTGCGACTAGGTCCAAAACATCGCCTTCACCTTGGGCACACAACCACTTACTTCCTTGACCATGTGGGGCAACAATTAATTCCATTGTTCCGCCGACAGTCGAACTAGTGGAGACACGTGAAATTGCAAAAGCGCGCCTTAAAACCATTCGTGATGATTCGCCTCCGACGCTGATCGCCACAAAATTTCCAGGTTTACAGACGGCGGCGATTTCGCCGACACTAATAAGTATTTGGTGATACTGACCTACCCGCTTGTTACTAAGAATCGGTGCGATTAATTGTCGTGCGTTTTTATTTATTTCTGACATCTATGCAAGCCATTCTTGAAGGGACTTGATACTCAAGGGACTTGATTGCAGGAAGGAGATGGCATCAACTGCTGCACTAAAACCAGCGGTAGTTGTGATGCATGGAATTGAACGTTGCACAGCTGCCGTTCGAATTGCCCAACCATCTGCCCGGGTTCCGCGACCCACTGGTGTGTTAATCACTAGGTCGATCTCCCCTGCGTTGATGATGTCCACAATCGTCTTCTCGCCTAAAGTGCCTGTGCCATCTGAATGTTTTCTTACCGTTGTGCACTCTATTCCCTTGGTGCGTAAAAACGCAGCTGTTCCATACGTGGCAAGTATATGAAATCCAAGTTCAGAAAATCCTAACGCTGGTTCCACGCCAGTTGTTTTATCTTTATCGGCAAGTGAGATGAACACGGTTCCAGCCTTAGGTAAAGGTCCAAAAGCTGCAATCTGACTCTTTGCGTAACTCTCTCCAAAGGTCGGAGAGATTCCCATAACTTCACCGGTTGAACGCATCTCTGGACCCAAAACTGCATCAACGCCACGTCCGTCAGTTCTGCGGAACCGGTTCCAAGGAAGGACCGCTTCCTTAACTGAAATACCTCGCGCCATACCGTCACCTTGTGCTGGAAGAATTCCGTCAACTCTAAGTTGAGCGATGGTGTGCCCAACAGAAATGCGCGCCGCCGCCTTTGCCAATGCCACTCCTGTTGCTTTACTAACAAATGGAACCGTGCGAGATGCACGTGGATTGGCTTCTAGAACGTACAAAGTATTTTCAGCTATTGCGAATTGAATGTTAATGAGACCGCGTACATCTACTCCGCGTGCAATCTTTTCCGTAGCAATTCGAATCTGTTCCCGTTGTTCCTCTGTGACCGTCATCGATGGCAAGACACATGCGCTATCACCACTATGGATCCCCGCTTCTTCAATGTGTTCCATGACTCCACCCAAGAAAAGCTCTACTCCATCAAACAGAGCATCAACATCGATTTCAATTGCGTTATCTAAAAAGCGATCCACTAGAACTGGGTGATCCGGCGTAATGTCAGTTGCGCGCGTAATGAAACCACCCAAGGCGGCATCATCGTAAACAATTTCCATTCCACGTCCACCTAAAACAAATGATGGGCGCACTAGAACGGGATAACCTATTGATTGTGCGATAGTTGTTGCCTCTAATTGCGAAGACGCCATTCCAAACTCAGGTGCTCTCAAGCCTTGCTCAGCCAGAATGTTGCCGAATGCACCACGCTCTTCTGCAAGATTAATTGAATCAGGCGAGGTTCCTAAAATCGTGACTCCGTTTGCTTTCAGCCCGGCTGCTAGACCTAGAGGGGTCTGGCCACCTAGTTGTGTGATAACTCCCAGAACAGGACCAGCAAGTGTCTCGGCATGAACAACTTCGAGAACATCTTCAAGGGTGAGCGGCTCGAAGTACAGGCGATTACTGGTGTCGTAATCTGTTGAAACTGTTTCTGGGTTGCAGTTAATCATGATCGTTTCATATCCTGCATCACGTAAGGTGAAAGATGCGTGCACGCATGAATAATCGAACTCGATACCTTGTCCAATTCGATTGGGACCACTACCTAAAATAATTACAGCTGGGGTTGTTCGCGGGCGAACTTCAGTTTCTTCTTCATAACTTGAATAGTGATATGGCGTAAATGCCTCAAATTCAGCAGCACACGTGTCCACTGTCTTATAGACCGGTCTAATGCCTAAATGATGTCGCGCTTTGCGAATTTCATCCTCGGTCACGCCCCGCAGAGCTGCTATCTGAGCATCCGAAAAGCCCTGGCTCTTTGCAGCACGAATCAATTCGGAACTGAGTTCACCTGGTTGAGCAATGACAGCTGCCTGGGCGTTTATAAGTTCAATTTGCCGCAAATACCACGGATCTATCTTCGTTGCCGCAAATACTTCATCGATAGATGCCCCAGCCCACATTGCTTTCTGAACTTGTTGCAAGCGATATTCAGTTGGGATTTTCATGGACTGCATCAGTTGCTCAAGTTCGGCCGGGGTCACAACTGGCCACGCAAAGATTGCTTCCTTGCGCTCCAATGACCGTAGCGCTTTCATTAAGGCTTCTGAGAATGAGCGTCCGATGGCCATGGCTTCACCGACGCTCTTCATCGTTGTCGTTAAACGTGGATCGGCATCTGCAAACTTTTCGAAAGCAAAACGTGGCAACTTAACAACAACATAATCCAAAGTGGGTTCAAATGATGCCGGTGTGACCTTGGTGATGTCGTTGGTGATCTCATCTAATGTGTAACCGATCGCCAACTT
>JBIKSX010000008.1:0-27726 GCA_044348405.1 Candidatus Planktophila sp. | reverse complement strand
TAGTTGTCCTGGGCTTTTCCATTGATCGGGCAATTTCTATTTGCAACGAAGATGAACTTAGGGATTCGCTGCGGCAGATCAGATTTACGACTACTGAATTAATCGAAAAAGTCCGGCTACAAATGCATGAGTTACGAAATTCAGAACCCCTTGTGGTGCCGACTGTGCAGGTGGACACAATGTTTGAAACATTAAGGATTGTGCAAGAAGTGTTACGCAATATCGAAAAACATTCCGGTGCTTCCTATTGTGACATTCAAATTACTGACGATGGGCACGGTGGAGTTTCAAACAAAGTCGGATCCTTTGGTCTAGCTGTCATACAAGAGCGCGTCGATAAACTCAATGGGGAAATCACCATTGATTCTGATCCACAAGGAACCAGAATTGGAGTACGAATCCCATTGGATAGGTGATGACACGACTTCTAATCATTGATGACCATGCAGTTGTTCGTCAGGGCCTAGCCCAAGCATTTAAAGAGGCAGGTTTTGCCACAATAGAGACTGCCGGAACTCTTCAGCAAGCTCGGGCCAAAATTGCCGCTTTCAATCCTGAAGCAATCATTGTTGATCTCAATCTTCCAGATGGATCCGGGTTAGAAATAGTTCAGTGGGTTCGTAAACTTTCGGCAGAAATCGCAATCATTGTTCTTTCACTAAATGATCCAGCTCAGTTTATAAGGATCGCTCGTAATTCAGGAGCTAACGCTTATCTATCCAAGAGCCAATCAATGCAAGAAATCATCTCTTCTGTCACCTTTGCACTTTCTAACCCAGGCTCATTTACAAGTGCGCTTACTTCCGACCAACATCGGGATTTTGATTTAACGCCTAGAGAAATTGAAGTTCTTCATTTGTTGGCCGAAGGAGCAAGTAATTCTGATATTTCTGGACAGCTCTACGTAAGTATTTCTACTGTAAAGACCCACATATCTTCAGTTATGAGAAAGCTTCAGTGCACCAACCGCACAGCTGCAGCCAAAATTGCACGAGATAACGGTTTCTTACTGTAAAAGTTTATTGAATCGCTGGGACCAAATTTCCCAACGCCAATTTTTGATAATCCATTCTCGGCCAGCGGTACCCATAGCTTTTGCACCATCAACATCATTAAGCAGTCTGATCACAGCAGCTGCGATTTCTTCATTGTTTTCGCCATCCACAACAAAACCAGTTACGCCATCTAGCACCGCATCAGGTGCTCCCCCGGATGAACCCGCGATGACCGGTAAACCACACGCACTAGCTTCTAGGTAAACGATTCCCAAACCTTCAACCTCTAAACCAAAAAATCTGGAACGTGAAGGCATCGCAAAGATATCCCCCGCGCAAATGTATTGAGGTAACTGGGCATACTGAATTCTTCCAATAAAACTGACATGGTCATTTAAGTTATGGCGCGCCACTAACTTCTTTAGGTGTGGAAGGTATGGCCCCTGACCAACCATCAAAACATGTGCATCTGGAACGCTCTTAAGTATTTCGGGCAAAGCTTGGATTAAGTGATCCTGACCTTTTCGATGCACCAAGCGCCCTACTGAAACTATGACTTGCTTATTTTCTAACTTCAGTTCTTTACGCAACTCAGTTGAATCTTGTGGACAAAAATGATCGACATCAATGCCGGGCGCAATCTTTACCATTTGCTGGGCCGCTGTCTTAGAAAGGGAGCGCGAGATAGCGCGCTGTGTGAACTCTCCTAAAAATGTCAACGAATCAATGGTCGAGCCGATTCGGCGCATTGCAAGGGTGAATGGAAACACCTTTGCCCACCAGACTTCATGACCATGAGTCAATGCAACTGTTTTTCTAATCCCGGCTCGCTTCATTGATGCAGACAGCAATCCCAAAGGCGCAGCTGCGCCAAATGCAGCCACCTGAATATTTGACTGCTTAATTATCCGTGACAGGTTTCGTGCCACTCGAGGAGTTGGTAACAAAATTGAAGCTCGATCACGAATAACCGTGACTCCATAATCAGCTTTCCATGCTTTGTCGTAATCTTCTGAACCGCTTTGCGCCGATGTGTAAACAATTGTTTGACCAAAGGGTCTTCTTTCAATCAGACCAATTACAAAGGTTTCAATTCCACCTGCACGTGGACCAAAGTCGTTAGTTACGAAGAGAACTGGACTAGAAACGACGAGCTCCAACCAAAGGTTTTCTTCCAAGCGATCCGCTAGGTGCAACCTTTACACGTGAACCTTTTCGCGGAGCATGCACCATCTTTCCGCCACCCAAGTAGATAGAAACATGTGAAACCGGACGACCATAGAACAAGAGGTCTCCTGGCTTCAAAGCGTTCAGGGAAACTTTTTTGCCAAGTCGAGATTGTGCTGCAGATGAGTGTGGAAGTGAAACGCCAGCTGTCTTATAGGCACGCATTGTTAGCCCGGAACAATCCCAAGTAGTCATTCCAGCTGCGCCGAAAACGTACCTATCGCCAATTTGTGCAAGGGCGTATTTAATTGCGATTCCGGCTCGTCCCGAAATTCCTGATGCACTCTTGGCGGCTTTAAGGGAAGAAGCTTGATCGGCATCTTCTTCTTCCTCGGCCAACCGTGCTAAACGCTCACGTTCTGCTTTGGTTAGCTTTGACAGTAATTTTTCTGCTTCAGCTAACTTCTTTTGCGCTAGCGCGGACTGGGCGGTCAATTTCTTTTGGGCGGCAGCTACCAGGGCTAGCTTGTCGTTTACGGTCAAGGTAGTTGCATTTAATCTCTGCTGCGCCGTTTCAAACTTTCGAAGTTGGGCAGATTTGCGTCGGGTAAGGGCATCTAAGGCACCAGCTGAGGATAAGTACAGGGCTGGGTCGGATGAAAATAGGAGTTCAAAGCTCTGACCAAAACCACCTGACTTGTATTGCTCAATTGCAATCGTGCCCAAAGATTTTTGAAGGGCGGAAACGGTTTGTCCTTGAATCTCGGCCTTGGCTTTAATGCCATTAAGGGTTTTAGTTAAGGCGGCTAGTTTTACCTTGGCCTCTTGTGCGCCTTCAGCCGCCGCGGTTGCATCTTCTTCGAGTTGGCGGATCTTGGCTTGCACCTGCGCCAAAGTTTGCGCGCCTGATGCACTAACCGGCGCTAAGACACCAGCCATAACCGCAAGTGCGGTCAGAATGCGCAGCCAGAAAGACATAGGGACAAGGCTAACCGCGCCTATACCCACCTCTCAACCTCAACAAGGCTTATTCGCCTGTGAATTTGAGTGGGGATCAGGCTGTACGAGCGTTAAATTGCAGAGGCGGTGTCAGGCCGCTCTCAGCAAGCACGGTGAGCGCACCTACAGTCTCGTCGCTGATCTGTGAGGTGTTATCCAGAAAGAAGGACACCACACAGGTATTGCATGCGATGGCGGCCATGGTGCAGGTAGAACAATCAATGATCATGCAACAAAGGTACAGAGAGCCACTGACAAGAATTAGAACAGGTGAGCAATACTTGGGCTTGTGAGCGTCGTTGCAACCTTGGTAGTCGGTAGCGATGGCTCAACTTCTAAAGAAAGCAGATCTGCTGGAATCAGTTCACCGGAGGATCGCCAAGCTTTCCTTAAGCGGCGACGAGAAGTAGATGTCATTATCGTTGGTGGAAACACCGCCCGTCACGAGCCGTACAACCGAACACCAGTCCCCCTGGTCGTGATTTCTAGATCACTTGTAAACCCAGTTCAGGGTAATCACTTGGCTTTGTTCTGGAACTGCTCGCCAGTTATGGCGGTTGAAAAAGCTCGTTCATTGTTTGGTGAAAAGATTTTGATTGAAGGCGGCATTTCGATGATTAATGAGTTGCTAGCACACAAGAAAATAGACCAGCTAGAACTTAGCGTCACGCCTGCCACAGGGGGCGAGCACATGATTGACATTAATCAGCTCCTGGCACATTTCTCACACATAGATAAACGAGAAGAGTCAGGAACTATTTTTTATTCAGCTCGCAATTAAAATGCTGAGATTAATGAAACGCCAGTAACTGCTAAACCAATTCCCACATATTGAACTTTATGCAGCCTTTCATTTAAGAACTTGAAAGCCAAAAGTGCGGTAGCAATTGGGTAAAGCGAGCCAAAAACCATGGCAACTGAGACAAGCCCTTTAGTCGTTGCAACGCCCAGCAAAAGATTAGCTAGGAAATCTGCAGCTCCAATAAAAATCAGGATCGGAAGATCTCTCTTTGAAAACTTGCCAGTAGTTCTAAACTTGAGAGCAAGAGAAATGGTCACAAAGAAAGTTGCGCAACGCATCGACACCATCGTAAGCAATGCGCTTTCCTGTGAACCAATAGATATAAAAGTTAGTGACATTCCAAAACCTGCAGCAGCACCTAACGCCAATAACAAAGGTTTGATCGGCAAACCATTTGAGAGTTCAGGCCCGCTTGCGCAAAAAACTCCCACTAATGCAATCACAATACCCATTGATGCGATCATGGAAAGTTTGTCGCCAGTGACAATTGCATACACCAAGGGAATAACTGCGCTCATAGAACTTATTGGAGCGACAACACCCATACGCCCAGTAGCTAAGCCTTCATATAAACAAGCTAAGCCGATGTAACCAAATAATCCCGCTAGCGCTCCTGACAAAACATACCCATTCATGCCAAAGGCTTGTCCATACAGATCCCCTGAGACAAGAACAATCAGCAATCCAACTATCAGTCCGAAAACCTGGGATAAACCTAGGACGGCAAATGGATGATGCATTTTGCTAAGACGTCCTGCAAAAAAGTCAGCCGTTCCCCAGAGCGCACTTGATAGAAGTGCCAAGATTGATGCCATGTAAGCAAGGTTACCGCCCTGCCTCCCAAGAATCAGGCTATGCCATCTTTATTCTAAGTCAGTGGATGCAAATGGTTTCGAGCGTTTAATTGACCATTTACGCACCATAACTCCTCGAGCAGAGTTAACTTTGACCGAGGTTCCTGCACCTCAAAAGTTAGCTACCTTTTCTTTCGCATTCTCGGTTGATGTTTCAAATGGGCTTCTGGGTGAGCAAGAGGATGAAATTGCTAATGGCCGTTTTGTTTTACTTCACGAACCAGGTGGCCAAGCCACATGGGATGGTGAATTTCGTTGTGTAACTTTCGTTAGCGCCGATGTTGACCCGATTATGCAAGAAGATCCGCTGCTTCCAGAAGTCGGCTGGAGTTGGTTTCTTGAATCGCTTGAATCAAACAACTGCACATACAATTCCCCAAGTGGAACAGTCACTAGAGTAAGCAGCGCTTCTTTTGGGAAATTATCTCCTCGAAACAACGAAACTGAAATTGAAATTCGTGCGTCGTGGTCCCCTATTGTTCAAGACCCAAAAGAGATCATTGATCACATTCACAGTTGGTGCAATTTGATTTCAGAGATCGCAGGTCTGCCACCGATGCCTGACGGAGTTTCGGCAATTTCTTCTTCGCGCAGGCGCTAGGTATGAGTGAAGAGATAGTTGCAGTTCCACTTTTGCAACCAAGTGCTGGTACTCCCGAATTAATAAACACTGAGGATTCCTTTCGGCAAGCACTTCAAGAATTAGCCAAAGGCTCTGGGCCTTTTGCTGTCGATGCCGAACGTGCCTCAGGATTTAGATACAGCGCAAGAGCTTATTTGATTCAGATAAAGAGGACTGATGGTGGGTTGCATTTAATTGATCCAATCCCATTTGGTCCGGGCCATGAATTGTTCACCGAACTTAACGATCTTCTCAATACCGACGAAGTCATTCTTCATGCAAGTACCCAAGATTTACCATGTCTGCGCGAACTTGGGATCAACCCGGCACGGCTTTTTGATACTGAATTAGCCGGAAGAATCGCTGGTTTACCCCGAGTTGGTCTGGGGCCATTGCTTGAATCCTTAATGGGAGTGCTACTTGCGAAAGAACACAGCGCTGCGGATTGGTCTGCTCGGCCTTTGCCAAAAGAATGGCTAACGTACGCCGCACTTGATGTTGAGCTTTTGATTGAACTTCGCAATCACATGTACTCAATTCTAGAAGATGCAAAAAAGCTACCTTGGGCACTTGAAGAATTTGCTTCTATTCTGCAAGCCCCGGCAGCACCGGCCCGCGTTGATCCTTGGCGAAGAACATCAGGTATGCACAAGATTAAAAGACGCGATCAGTTGGCGGTAATAAAATCATTATGGATAGCGCGAGACCAGGTTGCCGCCCAACAAGATATTGCACCCGGAAAATTACTGAATGACACGGCAATTGTAGAACTCGCAATAGCGGTGCCTACAAGTAAGAAAGAGTTTGAAAAATGCTTACGACCACTTGGTCTTCGAGCTCGCTGGCTAGAAAACCTACAGTTGTGGTTGGACTCTATTGCTATTGCTATGGCATTACCCGATGATCAATGGCCAGCGATGCGCACAAATACCGACACTTTGCCTCCAATAAAATTGTGGCGTGACAAGTTTCCAGAAAAATATGCTCCCTTGTCTCACGCTCGTGCGGCTATCGAGTTAATTGCGCAGGAGAATCAGATTCCCGTAGAAAACTTAGTTACACCAGAACATGTGCGACGGATTTGCTGGAAGCCGCCAGTTGGCGCAACTTTGACTTTGTCAGTCGCGGCGGTTGAAAATGCTTTAACTGAGCTCGGAGCCAGACAATGGCAGATTGATCTGGTGGCACCTGCCGTGGCAGCCGCCTTACTTGAGCGTGAACCCATCCCTGTAGAAGTTGTAGAAACGGTGACAGAAGAGGCTTAACTAGGTACTGTCACAAAGTCATACTCATGAGTAACATATGGCTCATACCTAGAAACGCCTGACCTAGAGAAGGAAGCGCCATGTCTCGCACTGTTGTTCTCGTTGATGCCGTCCGCACGCCATTTGGAAAAGCCGGAGGAATGTACGCCGGTACTCGCGCTGATGATCTAATGGTTCGAGCTATTCGCGGATTGTTGGAGCGCAACCCAAAAATTGATCCTGCATCAATCGAAGATGTTGCTATTGCTGCAGCTACGCAAACTGGAGATCAAGGAATGAACATTGGTCGAAGCGCTGCATTGTTATCAGGTTTACCGAACACAGTTCCCGGCTATTCCATCGATCGTTGGTGTGCCGGTGCGTTAACTGCCGTCACAACAATTGCGGGTGCGATTGCAATGGGAACAAATGAAATTGCGATTGCTGGCGGAGTTGAACATATGGGTAACCATCCAATGGGTGAAGGAATGGATCCAAACCCACGCTATCTTGCCGAACGAATTGTTGAGCAGGACGCACTTGCAATGGGTGCAACAGCAGAGCGTTTGCATGATCGCTTTCCACAATTAACCAAGGAACGCGCAGATCGCTACGCCATGAATTCGCAAGTTAAAACTGCAAAGGCCTATGCTGATGGAAAAATCCAACGAGATTTGATTCCGACAGCTGCTCGAAATGCAGAATTAGGATGGACAGTTGCAACCGCCGATGAAGCACCACGTCCGCAAACTACAATGGAAGGTCTTGCCGGATTAAAGACTCCATTCCGTCCTGCAGGTCGTGTAACTCCTGGTAACTCATCTGGACTAAATGACGGAGCTACCGCTGCGTTGCTTGCAAGCGAAGAGAAAGCGCTAGAACTTGGTTTAACGATAAAGGCGAAAATGGTTACCTATGCCTTTGCCGGAGTCGAGCCAGAAATCATGGGCTACGGACCTGTGCCATCAACGATTAAAGCGCTCAAGCAAGCTGGGCTGAAAATTGAAGATATTGGTGCGTTCGAAATTAATGAAGCATTTGCGGTTCAAGTTATTGCTTTCTTGGATCACTTTGGAATTGCCGATGATGATCCTCGAGTAAATCCCTATGGTGGCGCAATTGCAGTTGGACATCCACTTGCATCATCTGGTGTGCGTTTGATGCTTAATCTTGCGCGAACCTTTGAATCACACCCTGAAGTTCAGTATGGAATAACAACAATGTGTATCGGTCTAGGCATGGGTGGAACAGTTATCTGGGAAAACCCTAACTTTAAGGGAGCTAAGTAATCATGAGCGCAGATATCACACTTCCAGCTGGGGCACCCGAAGAAGTTGTTACCAATGCATTAGTTCGAGAGCTCGATCTTTCTGCTTTCGGCGGCAAAGGTGTGATGGCTTTGATTACCTTAGATAACGGACATGATCACAATCGACCAAATACTTTTGGTCCGCAATCAGTAAAAGCACTTGATGCAGCAATTACTGATGCAATCGGTCGTAACCCTACAGCGATTGCAATTACAGGAAAGCCATTTATTTTTGCTGCTGGCGCAGATCTTTCTGCACTTTCATTTTTAAATGATCGCAGTCAATCACTTGCAATCGGCAAACTAGGTCATGATGTTTTCCGCCGGCTAGGTGAGTCAAAGATTCCTACCTTTGCATTTATCAACGGATTAGCACTTGGTGGTGGTCTTGAAGTTGGACTTCACTGCCACTACCGCACAGTCGCGTCAACGGCATTTACCGCTCTGCCTGAAGTTTTCCTAGGATTGGTTCCAGGATGGGGTGGTGCAACAATTTTGCCTAAGCTAATTGGTCCAGAGCGCGCAGTTCAAGTAATCATGCTTAACGCACTCAACAACAACACCATGATGAAAGCCAAAGATGCGTTAAAGCTTGGTGTCGTTGATGCCATGTTTGAGCCAGCAGATTTCCTGGAGCGTTCTATTGGTTTTGCTGTTGGAATCCTAAATGGAACAACAAAAATTGAACGTGCTGATTACAGCAACGATCCTGCATGGGAAAGCGCCCTTGCAACCGGTAAAGCCGCAGCGTTAAAGAAGTATGGCGGTGCCACCATTGCCTCTCCTATGAAAGCACTTGAACTGATTGCAGCGGCCAAGAACAACACCCTGAGTGAAGGTTTTGATGCCGAAGATCAAGTCCTAGCTGATTTAACAATGTCTGATCCGCTTCGCTCTTCGCTCTATGCTTTTAATTTGATTCAGAAAAAGCGCAAAAAGGTTGAAGGTGCACCAAAGCCGGCATTGGCCCGCAAAGTAACTAAGGTCGGAGTTGTTGGTGCCGGCTTAATGGCATCCCAGTTGGCACTACTTTTGGTGCGAAACCTAAAGTGCCCAGTTGTCATGACAGATATTGATCAAGCACGCGCCGACAAGGGCGTGGCCTGGGTAAGAAATGAACTTGCTAAGTTGGTTGAAAAGAAGCGCATGAGTCCAGAATCGGCTGGACGCCTATCACTTCTAGTCTCAGGTTCAGCAGATCAATCAGTCTTTGCCGGCTGTGACTTCATTATCGAAGCGATTTTCGAAGAACTTTCTCTGAAGCAAGAGCTATTTAAAAAGCTTGAAACCATTGTTTCACCCGAATGTGTTCTTGCCACAAATACTTCTTCGCTATCGGTTGAACGCATGACTGAAGGTTTAAAGAACCCAGAGCGTGTTGTAGGTTTTCACTTCTTTAATCCAGTAGCCGTTATGCCTTTGCTTGAAGTTGCTCGCACATCTACAACAGATGATGCAACTACAGCAACTGCTATTGCTGTTGGTAAAGAGCTCAAGAAGACCATGATCATTTGTAAGGATGCGCCTGGCTTTGTCGTAAATCGCTTGCTCACTCGTTTCATGGGTGAAGTCACCGATGCTGTCGATGAGGGAACTTCACCTGAAGTAGCCGATGCAGCGATGATGGAGATCGGTTTCCCAATGTCTCCGTTCCAGTTGTTGGATCTAGTAGGCCCCGGTGTTGCACTACATGTGTCAGAAACTTTGCACAACAACCTAGGGCCTCGCTATCGAATCTCACCGACCATGCAACGAATGGTGAAAGAAGGAGTTCGCAATTTCTACGTCAAGGATGACAGTGGCGCAGTTTCTGCGAATCCGGCAGCGCTAGCATTGATTGAAAAGGGAACAACTCCATCGACTGCTGAACAGGTGCGCTCACGTGCACTTAAGGCTTTGGCTGAAGAAGCTCGCATGATGCTAGATGAAGGGGTTGTTACAACTCCTGCAGAGATTGATCTTTGCATGTTGATGGGTGCCGGCTGGCCAATGCATCTGGGTGGAATCTTGCCGTACTTGGATCGTGAAGGAATTAGCGAAGCTGTAACAGGTAAGCGTTTCCATGAAAAGGGCGTTGCTTCACTTCCCTAAATCTAAGAAATCCATCCTGCAATCTGTTGCACTATCGCAGCAGGCGTGATTTCTAGATCGTGCAAAATTTCATTGCGCTTTGAGTGCTCGATGAATTCAAGTGGTATGCCAATTGAATGCACGATCCGATTGCTGCCTTGTTGACCCAACGCCTCAGAAATCGTGCTTGCTATTCCGGCGTGCTTAATTCCATCCTCCATCACAACAATGGTGTCGTATTCGGCGCATAACGCGGTGACATTGCTGGAAATTGGCTTGACCCACAATGGATCGATCACTGTAATTTCGATTGATTGTTGATGCGCAAGTTGGGCAACCTCTAAAGCCATAGCAGCCATCGAGCCCACACTGATTACAAGAACTTGTTTGCTTTGGCCGCGATGTAGGACATCAATACCTGAAACTCTTTCCAGCGCGGGAATATCGGTTGGGATTGCACCCTTTGGGAAACGAATCATTGATGGTGCATTATGGATTGCAATGCACTGTCGCAACAATTCCTTAAGCCGCGCACCGTCTCGTGGTGCGCCAACATGCATGTGAGGAACTATGCCGGTTAAGGCAAGATCCCAGATTCCGTGGTGAGAAGGGCCATCATCTCCTGTGATTCCGGCACGATCTAACACAAATGTTACGCCGGCATTATGCAGCGCAACATCTAAGAGCAATTGATCAAAAGCGCGATTTAAGAATGTGGAGTAAATAGCAATAACTGGGTGAACACCTGCGTAGGCTAAACCTGCTGCACTGGTAACCGCGTGCTGTTCTGCAATTCCAACATCAATGGTTCGGTCAGGATATTTCGCTGCGAACTTATCCAATCCGGTAGGACCAAGCATTGCAGCAGTGATTGCAACAACATCAGGATTTTCTGAACCGATTTGAGTGATTTCATCAGAGAACACATTGGTCCAAGAAGTTGCCGAAGCTTTTAGTGGCTTTCCAGTTGCCGGATCCACAATTCCAACGGCATGGAACTTTTCAGCCATATCTTCAAGAGCTGGTTTATAGCCACGGCCCTTTTCAGTAATTGCATGAACAATTACTGGCGAACCAAACTCTTTGGCCATCTGAAGTGTCTTTTCCATAGCTTCAATGTCGTGACCATCGATTGGACCTAGGTATTTAAATCCAAGATCTTCAAACATACCTTGGGGTGCAAGCATGTCTTTCATGCCCTTCTTAATTCCATGCAAAGTTCCGTATACGTACTTTCCTACCAAAGGCGTATTGTGCAGCATTCTTTTACCGCGGCTAAGAATGCGCTCATACTCTTTACTGGCTCGCAAAGTAGTCAGGTAAGTAGCTAATCCACCAATAGTTGGCGAATAAGAACGCTCATTATCGTTAACGACAATCACCAGATTTCTATCTGACTCTGGGGAAAGGTTGTTAAGGGCTTCCCAGGACATTCCACCAGTTAATGCGCCATCTCCGACCACCGCCACAACGTGGCGATCGGGTTGCCCCGTTAATGAAAACCCGCGAGAAACTCCATCGGCCCATGAAAGGGCTGTTGATGCATGGGAATTTTCTATGACGTCGTGATCGCTTTCGCGACGATTGGGATAACCCGAAATTCCGTCGCGTTGACGCAAAAGATCGAACTGATCTGCTCGACCGGTCAGGATTTTGTGTACATAGGATTGATGCCCAGTATCAAAGAGAACAATGTCTCGCGGAGATTGAAAAACCCTATGTATTGCGATAGTTAATTCAACAACTCCAAGATTTGGTCCAAGGTGTCCCCCTGTACGCGAAACCTTTTCAATCAGAAATTCACGTATATCGGCAGCCAATTCATTTAGTTGATCATGGCTCATCGCCCGAAGTTCATCTGGCGATTTAATATTGATTTTCATCGTAAGTGAGTAAGAAGTTACTCAGCCAACAATGATCGAAGAACGTACTGCATGATTCCGCCATGACGGTAATAATCAGCCTCACCTGGTGTATCGATACGAACTTTTGCGGTGAAACTCTTATCCCCTGCAGTTACCTTGAGTTCCTTTGGAACGCCTCCGCTATTGAGCGCAGTGATTCCACTAATTGCAAAAACTTCGGTTCCATCTAAACCAAGAGTCGCTGCTGTTTCGCCATCCTTAAACTGCAGAGGGAGCACGCCCATTCCAATCAAATTGGAACGGTGAATACGCTCAAAGCTTTCGGCAATTACTGCGCGCACACCAAGTAATGCGGTTCCCTTGGCTGCCCAGTCACGTGAAGATCCTGATCCGTACTCTTTACCAGCCAAGATAACTAGCGGAACACCAGCGGCTTGATATGCAACTGATGCATCATAAATCGTGGTTTGCTCGCCGTTAGCTAAGAAGTTACGAGTAAAGCCACCCTCAACTCCATTAAGCAACATGTTCTTCAGACGAATATTTGCAAAGGTTCCGCGAATCATTACTTCATGGTTACCTCTACGTGAGCCGTAAGAATTGAAATCAGCACGTTCGATTCCATGCTCAGCTAAATACTTACCTGCAGGTGAGTCAGCTTTGATGTTACCTGCAGGAGAAATGTGGTCTGTTGTAACAGAATCGCCAAGGACCGCCAAAACTCTTGCACCCGAAATATCGGTTACCGGTGTTGGGTTCTTAGGCATGCCTTCAAAGTAAGGGGGTTTGCGAACATAAGTTGATTTTTCATCCCATTCGAAAACTTTGCCAGTAGGAGTTGCAAGTGACTTCCAGCGATGATCGCCTTCAAAAACGGTTGCGTAATCCTTGGTAAACATTTCAGATGAAATTGAAGAATCAATAACGCTTTGAATTTCTTGTGGAGTTGGCCAAATATCCTTGAGGTAAACATCATTTCCGGCTGAATCCTTGCCCAAGGAGTCTTTCTCAAAATCATGATCCATCGTTCCGGCAATTGCATATGCCACAACTAGTGGAGGTGATGCCAAATAGTTCATTTTTACATCCGGGCTGATTCGGCCTTCAAAGTTACGGTTACCAGATAAAACCGCGGTTACTGCTAAATCTGATTCATTAATCGCTTTGCTAATCTCAACAGGAAGCGGGCCAGAATTTCCAATACACGTCACGCAACCATAGCCAACAAGGTTAAATCCCAGAGCTTCCATGTACTTGGTTAAGTCTGCGCGATCGTAGTAATCAGTGACAACCTTTGAACCAGGCGCTAAAGTCGTCTTAACCCACGGTTTGGACTTAAGACCTTTTTCTACCGCTTTCTTTGCGAGCAAAGCTGCACCAATCATCACTGAAGGGTTCGAAGTATTGGTGCAAGAGGTGATCGAAGCAATGACGACATCACCATTTTTAACACGAGTTGTACCCGCTGGCACTTCTGCCTTATTGGTTTTTTCACCAAAGTAGCTAGGAACAATCTTTTCGTATGCACTCTTTGAATCACTTAAGGAGATTCGATCTTGCGGACGCTTTGGACCAGAAATTGATGGAACTACAGTTGAAAGATCAAGTTCTACAACTTGTGAGAAACGTGGTTCAACTGAAGGGTCATGCCACATTCCCTGCGCCTTGGCATACTTTTCAACTAAAGCAACTTGTTCATCACTTCGACCAGTTAGACGCAAGTAACGAAGGGTTTCTTCATCAATTGGGAAGATCGCACAGGTTGAACCGTATTCCGGGCTCATGTTTCCGATTGTTGTTCGATTTGCCATGGGAACAGAAGTCACGCCGGTTCCAAAGAACTCGACAAACTTGCCTACAACACCGACCTTACGCAGAATTTCAGTGATCGTTAGCGCCATGTCTGTTGCCGTAGTTCCCAATGGAAGTTCCCCGGTCAACTTGAAGCCGACTACACGTGGAATCAACATTGAAACCGGTTGGCCAAGGAGTGCGGCCTCTGCTTCGATACCGCCAACACCCCAGCCAAGGACTCCGAGTCCGTTGACCATGGTTGTGTGGGAATCAGTTCCGACAACAGTGTCTGGATATGCACGAAGTGTTCCATCAACAGTTCGTGTCATGACAACTCGTGCAAGGTATTCAATATTTACTTGGTGAACAATTCCAGTGCCCGGTGGAACAACTTTGAATTCATCAAATGCGGTCTGACCCCATCGCAAGAAACGGTAACGCTCCTGATTGCGCTCATATTCAATGTCGGTGTTTTGCTCGAATGAATCCTTGGTTCCGAACTTATCGGCAATTACTGAGTGATCAATAACTAGTTCGGCAGGTGCCAGCGGATTGACCTTTGATGGATCTCCCCCAAGTTCAACAATTGCTTCACGCATAGTTGCCAAGTCGACAACACAAGGGACGCCCGTGAAATCCTGCATGATCACGCGAGCTGGCGTGAATTGAATTTCAGTATCAGGCTCAACGGCTGGATCCCAAGAAGCAAGCGAGTTGATGTGATCTGCTGTGATGTTTGCGCCATCTTCGGTGCGCAACAGGTTCTCTAGCAAAACCTTGAGACTATAAGGAAGGGTGGCAGCTCCATCGATCTGCGAGATATCAAAAATCTCGAAACTCTTACCCGCAACTTCTAGATTCTTCTTTGCGTTGAAAGAGTTTTTACTCATTATCTGCCTTTCGTCGATGCGCGTAACCAGCGCTCAAGATACCTCAGCACGCTCATACAGGGCAACACATTCGATGTGATGTGTCATAGGAAAGAGATCAAAAGCACGCAATTTTGCCAATGCATATCTGTGATCTTCAAGATAGGCGGTGTCTCTGGCAAGGGCTGCTGGGTCGCACGCCACATACACAATTGCTCGAGGATTTAGCTCCGCAATCTGCATGATTACATCCCGCCCTGCACCTTCACGTGGTGGATCCAGAACTACAACATCTGCGGCAGTAACTCGCGGTAAAAGCTTGGCAACATCTCCGGTCGCAATAGTTACATTTTTAAAAGAGGCGAAATTTCTTCGCGCATCCTCTGTTGCAACTTTGCTTCCTTCAATCAGATCCACCTGTCCAGTTGCACCAACTGCGTCAACTAAAGCCGCAGTAAAAAGACCAACACCGCCATACAAGTCCAAAACATGCTCACCTTTGTTTAGTTGAGCAAAGTCAAGTACAGCGCTAGTCAACACTTCAGGTGCCTTTACATGGCTTTGCCAAAATGACTCATGGCTAACTTCCAGCGCGTTACCAAAAACATTTTCGTGAAGAACACTCTGGCCTTCTGTGATTCGCGCCTTTTCTTCACCACGCGTTGGAGCTAAAGCAATAGTTCGCTCGCCCGAATTAGAAGCACTGATTTCAACTCGAACATCACCTTTGAGTGGACGCACTGCAATTTCTGAAAAGTTCATACCTTTAACACAAATAATGCAATCATCTACCTGGGCAATCGAATGTGAACGTGATTTGTAAAATCCTAATTTTCCATTGCTATTAGTGGTAGCTATTGCACGAGTGCGCCAACCAATTGATGGGCCTACCTCTTCAACTTCTACTTGGATATCTTTTTTAGCGATTCGAGAAAATTGCTCGGTGATGACATCGGACTTAAGGGCTCGTTGGTGGACGGGTGTTATATGTTGAAAATCGCAACCCCCGCATCCCAAGCGATGTGCGTACTGACATGGCGGCTCAATTCGAAATTCGGAAGCTTGTGCAACTGAAACGACATCGGCTCGGTTAAAGGAGGAACCAGCACTAGTAATTTCAATCGTGCACTGTTCACCCGGAATTGCGTGGCGAACGAAGATGACCGCCCCTTCATGGCGGGCAATGAAATGTCCCCCATGCGCGACCTTTTCGATAGTGACATCGATCAAATCACCAATTTTTAGCGCTGAACTCTTCTTTGATGCCATGGAAGGAAGTTTATGGGTGTAAGTTACTTCCTGTGCACGTAGTAATCATGGGTTGCGGTCGAGTTGGATCATCACTAGCCATAGAACTCGAGGGTGCAGGCCATACCGTTTCAGTCATTGACCAAGCACGTGAAGCTTTCCGCCGCTTAGGTCCTAACTTCAAGGGACGAACAGTCACTGGTGTTGGTTTTGACAGAGACACTTTGCTAGAGGCAGGTATCCAAGAAGCAGATGCATTTGCTGCCGTAAGTAATGGTGATAACTCAAATATTCTGGCTGCGCGCGTGGCCCGTGAAACGTACGGTGTTCAAAACGTTGTTGCTCGAATCTACGATCCAGGCCGCGCAGAAATTTATCAACGCCTGGGAATTCCTACTGTGGCAACAGTCTTATGGGCTACAGATCAAATTTTGCGACGTCTGGCTCCCGAAGGTTCACGCTCGGAATGGCGCGATGCAACCGGAATGGTCCAGCTGTGTGAAGTGCATCCACAAGATGATTGGTATGGCCGTCCGGTATTGCTTATCGATGAAATGACACCTGCTCGCGTGGCATTTATAACTCGCCTCGGTGAAGGATTAATCCCCAATGAACACACAGTTTTGCAGCAAGGCGATCTGATTCACGTCATGGTTTCAGATGCTGATGTAGCACGTACCGAGGAAATTCTTGCAAGTAGCCCAGAAGGTGAACGTTAATGAGAATTGCAATTGCAGGAGCTGGAAATGTCGGACGAGCCATTGCTCGCGAACTTTTAGATAACGGGCACCAAGTTCTCTTAATTGATAAGGACCCAAAGGCCCTAAAGTTAGAGAGCGTTCCAGATGCAGAATGGCTTATGGCTGATGCATGCGAAATCACTTCACTGGACAATGCTCATTTGAATAACTGCCAGGTCTTAGTTGCAGCTACAGGTGATGACAAAGCTAATTTGGTTACCTCGTTGCTTGGAAAAACAGAGTACGGCGTCCCACGTGTAGTTGCTCGAATTAATCACCCAAAGAATGAATGGCTCTTTGATTCTTCGTGGGGTGTTGATGTTGCGGTATCAACGCCACGAATCATTGCCGCCCTTGTAGAAGAGGCAGTAAGTGTGGGCGATGTGGTTCGCTTGTTCTCATTTAGAAAAGGCCAAGCTAACCTTGTTGAACTTACCCTTCCGGATGGTTCTGCTTGCATCGGAAAAACAGTTGAAGAGATTGAATTGCCAGAAAATGCCGCACTTGCTGCCATTGTTCGTGATGGTCGAGTAATTACAGCAAAAGCGCACGATGTTTTTGTTGCTGGTGATGAGCTTCTTTTTGTTGCATCAGCTGATGCTGAAGCTCAGATTAAAGCCTGCTTTATTTCTTAATCAGCAACTTTCTGCGCTGGTGGACCAGCTTTGATTACAAGCCAAGTTGCATATGCAGTGATGAAAAATAATGGATATCCCATTGCAAGATTGACTGTCCCCAGCAGATTAACATTTCCGCTCCTATAGATCGGATACTGAACTGCAATTCGCACAAAGAACATGGCTACCCAAAGCCAACTTGCCTTGATATACATCTTCTTGCGCGCAGGATTTTTTCGCCAAGTGAAATTCTCGCCCAGCAGCGGCCCCAGGACAACACCCAAGATTGGCCAGCCCACAAGGTTTGCAATCAAGTAAACCGTTCCGTAACCAAGATTTGTTAGTAATTTTGGAATGTAAAAATCTTCGGCGTTTCCGCTGCGATTAGCAAAGTAAGCACAGATCAAGACGCCAATTACGCCAGAGACTGAGTGTTGAATCGTGTCCTTTTTGATCAATCTAAAGATCGCCAACACTAAAGATAAAGAAAGTGCAGCCCACGTTGCCGTCGAAACTTCTTTAGTAAAGTTAAAAACAATCAAGAAAACAACAGCAGGAACGCCCGAATCAATCAGTCCTTTTTTTCCACCTAGTGCGTTAACGACCTTGTCGCGATCTTCGTGATGTTGGCTCATGCGCGACCCGTTGATCCAAAGCCACCTGTGCCTCTGCCAGATCCTGGAAGTTCATAGACTTCTACAAAGTCTGCTCTTTCTACCTTTTGAATCACTAGCTGTGCGATGCGGTCACCCTTTTTAAAAGTAATGGCTTCCTTTTGATCATGGTTGATTATGATGCATTGCAGTTCACCTCTAAAACCAGCATCAACTGTGCCTGGTGCATTGACCATAGTTACGCCATGTTTGATGGCCAAACCTGAACGTGGATGAACAAATGCTGCGTACCCATCCGGCAGAGCAATAGAAATCCCAGTTGGCACCAATGCTCTCTCCCCTGGATTTAAAGTGATATCTATTCGCGTCACTATGTCCGCACCTGCATCCCCACCCTTTGCATAATGTGGCAGCGGTATAGATTCATCCAGACGTGTTATCAAGACCTGAACATGGCTCATGATTATGGATTAACTCCAAAGGTCGAATCAACATAAGCCATCAACTCTGGCGTTTTTGCTAACTGCTCTATGTATTCTTTAGGGGCGTTGTTCAAAAAGTGATCCATCGGAACGACAATGAATAACGCTGCTGCTTTAACTGCGATGTCGCCCTCTGCAGAATTTAAGCGACCTATAGCTTCTGTGTAAACCTTTCGCCCTTCTTGACCCGTGATTTGAGCACTAATGTGAAGGGTTGATCCCACAGGTACTGGCTTTAAAAAATCTGTTTCTAAGCGCCCAGTCACCGCTGGTGCTCGTAACAACCACATTAACTTTCCCAAAGCTTCATCAAATGCCAGGGACAAAAGTCCACCGTGTGCAAGTCCCGGTGCACCTTGGTGATTTTCAGTAACTGTAAATTCGGCAGAGACATCCATGCCTTGACCTGCATATGCAACCAAGTGAAGCCCAGTTGGATGGAGTTCTCCGCAACCAAAGCAATGTCCGAAGTGAGATGGGATTTTGCTACCGACTGCAGGAGCTTTTGGATGTCTCTCAGGTATTAACGCCCCTTCTGGAGCGGTCGTACTAGGAATGCGTGCCATACCTGAACTTTACTCCTTGAATATCAGATACGGTAATCCCGTGCCAAATCAAGGTGTGAGATTTAAAGAAGTAATACATGCACCACTATGGCTAATCGCCTTTGTGTACTTTCTCTTTCTTTCCATGGTTTTATCAATGTGGGCAGCCCTTGGAAACACGCCAGCACTCATCACCTTTGGACTGCTGACCATCTGGCTTGTTTATTTATACTTCAAAACTGCCCTCAGAATTCAAGTAGACCAAACTCATTTTCGGGTTGGTGGGGCTTCTATCGAACACAAATACATTGGAGAAGTAATTGTTCTTTCTCCGGCCGAGGTCAAGCTGATTCGCACTCGAGATGCAGATCCTCTAGCCTTCCTTGCAATTAGATTTTGGAGCAGCAAGGCGATCAAGGTTGAAATATCAGATCCCCGGGACAGAACGCCATACTGGCTCATCACAACGAAAAAAGGAACAGAATTACTTAATGCTCTTAAGAGTTAGTTGCACTCTTTACAAACAGCTTTAGCTCCTTCGCCCTTAGCTAACTGGGTCATATGATGTACCAAGAAACAACGAGAGCATGTGAACTCATCAACTTGCTTTGGAACTACTCGAACCGCGAGTTCCTCACCTGAAAGATCGGCACCTGGCAGTTCTAAGTTTTCAGCAGCTTCTGCTTCATCAACATCGATTTGACCGGATTGAGCATCAACACGTTTAGCCTTTAATTCTTCAAGAGACTCCTCATGGAGTTCCTCATCTGTTTTTCTGGGTGTGTCGTAATCTGTTGCCATTGCTCTCACCACCTTTTCAATGTCTCGCCGTTACCGCTTCAAATTGGGCTTGCGGGCGCATCATGGCGCATTTGACTGTGTTCTGCTTGGTATAACCCACGGCGTGTCGGTGTTATTCCCCACTTATGCGGGAATTCTCGATTCTTTGTGCCAATCCCCCATCTACGCGTGCGTGAATTGAGGTACCTGCTTCGACGTACTGCTCTGAAAAAATCTCTCCCCGCTCATGGATGGCATGTACTAAATCACCTCTGTCATATGGAATCACAACATTTATTTCAACTGATGGCCGAGGCAGTGAATTTTCAATTGCATGAAGTAGACCTTCAACACCAAAACCAGTGCGCACAGAAAAGGCATAGCTATTGGGTTCCTTGCGCAGAATCTCCATAATCACGTTTGGATCAGCAATATCAACCTTGTTGATTGCGATGATTTCTGGAATATCTTTGCCACCGATCTCATCAATGACCAAGCGAACCGCTTTAATTTGTTCAAATGGATCTGGATGTGATCCATCTACAACATGGACGATCAAATCTGATTCTGAAACCTCTTCTAAGGTTGATTTGAAAGCGTCAATAAGTTGATGTGGAAGATGTCTTACAAAGCCAACAGTGTCACTTAGTGTATAAATTCGACCATCACTAGTTTGTGTTTTGCGAACCGTTGGATCCAAGGTTGCAAAGAGCGCGTTTTCTACTAGAACACCAGCGTCGGTCAATTTATTAAGCAGTGAAGACTTACCGGCATTTGTATACCCTGCGATGGCCACAGATGGGATATTGAATCTACGACGTTCTTGGCGCTTGGTATCGCGAGATATCTTCATCTCTGCAATCTCTCGACGCAGTTTTGCCATCTTGTCTCGAATGCGACGTCGATCTGTTTCTATCTTGGTTTCACCAGGGCCACGTCCACCGATTCCGGCACCACCGGCTGCACGACCACCAACCTGGCGTGATAATGAATCTCCCCAACCGCGCAAACGAGGAAGTAAATAAGCAATCTGTGCCAGCTCGACTTGAGCCTTACCCTCTTTACTTTTTGCATGCTGTGCAAAAATATCAAGAATTAGTGCGGTTCGATCTACCACCTTAACTTTCAACTTATCTTCAAGTTGACGAAGTTGAGAAGGAGATAATTCGCCATCACACACGACTGTATCGGCTCCTGTTGCAACAACAACTTGCTTGAGCTCTACAACTTTTCCAGAACCAATATATGTCGCAGGGTCTGGCTTGTCTCGTCTTTGAATCAAACCCTCCAAAACTTCTGAACCTGCAGTTTCGGCTAAAGCTTTAAGTTCTGCCAAAGAGTTCTCGGCATCTTTTATTGTTCCTTCAGTCCATACGCCCACCAAGACCACACGTTCAAGTTGAAGCTGTCGATACTCAGCCTCAGAAATATCCTGAAGTTCGGTTGAGAAACCTTGTACACGCCGTAACGCATGGCGCTCAGAGAGTTCCTGAGATTGATCAATGTTTTGGTCTTCTTCACTTGCATCAAATTCGGCCGCTACTCGAGCACTTTCTTGAAGAAGTCTTTCAAACTCTAAATCAAAATCTTTACTCAAGGAGGAACCTGGAAATATCTACATCTCTAATCAAAACTGCTGGACCAGTAAGCGTCGCATTGGAATGTCCATCAATTGTGACTTCAAGTCGACCACCTGGTGGGTTAATAATCCAAGTTGCTGGAAGTTTGCCCTTGGTATGCAAGGTTGCAGCAAGTGCAACAGCGCAGGTGCCCGTTCCACACGAACGAGTTTCGCCAGAACCTCTTTCAAAAACGCGCATCTGAATGGAATTGCCTTCAGTGATCTTTACAAATTCAACATTGACGCCTTCTGGATATGAATCTCGTGGACGTACTACAGGTGGATCATTTAATTCCCCCACTTGGGACATGTCATCTACAAATACAACAGCGTGAGGGTTGCCAACACTGATGTTGTAGCCGTTCCAGATATGCCCGTTAGTGCCCGCCGTAATGCTTTCTGCCTCATCTGTAACTTGACCCATATTGACTGAAATGTCATCTGTGAGCGGAACACGTAAATGTTTAACTCCATCGCGAGTATTGATTGCGAAAATTCCTTCGGGCTGATGTCCACGTTCAACTAAGTATCTGGCCATCACGCGAATACCGTTGCCGCACATTTCGGCTAACGAACCATCGGCATTTCGGTAATCCATAAACCATTTACCGTCCCGCTTGATCATGCGAATCAATCCATCAGCGCCTATGCCTGTTTCTCTATTGCAAATTGCCGCGGTCTGGGCGGTAGTGATGGAATGCTCATCAGTGGGATCAAAAACGAGAACAAAATCGTTTTCGGTGCCATGGCCATAAGTTGCGATCATTGTTATTAGTTTATCGATTCAAGGATGCGCTCGAGGGCGTTTTGCACTGGCGAAATCCACGTTATGCGATCATCGCGAGAAAACCAGGTTTCCTGACGCCTTGCATATTGTCGCGTGGCTCGCTTGGTTTCTTCCTGGGCTTCTTCTTGCGTTACTTTGCCTTCGATTTGGGCAATCACTTGCGCATAACCCAATGCCCTTTGAGCAGTTGTTCCTTGCATTATCCCTGCTTGCAAAAGCGCCTGCGCTTCTTCAACTAATCCTTGCTCCCACATGCGATCTACGCGATTTGAGATTCGCTCTGACAAAGTGTCGCGATCCATAACAAGGCCAAACTGCTTTGCAAATGGATAGCGTGAACTTTCTTCGCGTGGCAAGTTTGCCGTAAATGGTTTGCCAGTAATTTTGATAACTTCAAGAGCTCGGATTACTCTTCGTGAATTTGCTTTATCAATAGCCAAAGCCGCAGCGGGATCTAGTTTTTCTAACCGTTCAAAAAGTGGACCAATGCCTTTTGTTGCAAATTCAAGTTCAAGTTCAGCCCGAACTACAGGATCAGTATCAGGAAAATTAAGTTCATCTAGGATCGCTTTAATATAAAGGCCTGTACCACCAACGATGATTGCGTCTTTATTTCTGCCATGAATTTCTGAAACGACAGCACGAGCTCTCTCTTGATACCAGGCAACATTGGCATCTTGGTTAACATCAAGTAAATCCAGCAGGTGATGCGGAATGCCTTTTCGCTCATCCGTTGTGATCTTTGCAGTTCCAATATCCATGCCCTTATACAGTTGCATAGAATCAGCGTTTATGACTTCAGCATCTAAACTTTGTGCCAGTGAAACCGCAAGATCACTCTTGCCTGTGGCAGTTGCTCCACAAATGACAATCAATCTCATCGCTTAACCGTTGGAATTCCAAGCATGGTCGATGCCGGACCTGGGTTGGCAATTCGCAATTGATGCGCATCTGCTCCCCTGGTTTGGCGAACCGACAATGGTTCTCCAATCAGATAATGCGCAGATGCCTGGGTGATTTTTACTGTGACTTCATCGCCAGGGCGTGCAACAAATTTATTATCGAAATGAACTAACCTAAAATCTTCGCTACGTCCTGTTAAGCGCTCTTGTGCTTCATCACGACGACCTTCGTAATCTCCAACCAACACTTTGTGTGTTGTGCCTATGGCTTCTTGATTAACTGACAAAGAAATCTCTTGCTGATGGTTATGCAAGCGGGTGTACCGCTCTCCGACTACTTCTGGTGAAATCTGATCTGGCATCGTTGCAGCCGGAGTGCCAGGCCGTTTGGAGTATTGATAGGTGTATGCGGCAGTAAATCGCGCCGTCGTGCAAAGATCTAATGTTTCCTGAAAGTCTTCTTCAGTTTCACCTGGAAATCCGACGATGATGTCTGTTGTAATTGCGGCTTCAGGAATAGCATTCCGAACGCGATCTAGAATTCCTAAGTATCTGTCAGTTCGATAAGACCTTCTCATGTGTTGCAGGATGCGATCTGATCCAGATTGCAGAGGCATATGCAGATGTGGCATAACATTTGGTGTTTGTGCCATGGCATCAATGACATCGTCAGTGAAATCACGCGGATGTGGGGACATAAAGCGAACACGTTCTAAACCAACTATTTGGCCACACTTTTTGAGCAGTTTGGCAAAAGCTTGGCGATCTCCAAAATCCACGCCATAAGCGTTTACATTTTGCCCAAGCAAAGTAATTTCTATTACTCCTTGGTCAACAAGTGCCTTAACTTCAGACAAAATGTCAGCTTCATTACGATCCTTTTCAATTCCTCGTAAAGCCGGAACGATGCAAAAAGTACATGTGTTGTTGCAACCAACTGACACAGAAACCCATGAAGAAAAAGCAGAGAGGCGTCTGGCTGGAAGCGTTGATGGGAAATGCTCTAGCGCTTCCAGAATTTCAATCTGTGATTCTTCTTCAATGCGTGCGCGCTCAAGTAATACAGGTAAAGAGCCAACGTTATGAGTACCAAAGACAACATCAACATAAGGGGCCTTTTTTAGAATTGTCTCCTGATCCTTTTGGGCCAGGCAGCCACCCACTGCAATCTGCATATTAGGATTTGCCTTCTTTATTGGTGCTAGAAAGCTTAAATTTCCATACAGTTTGTTATCAGCATTTTCGCGAACAGCACATGTATTGAAAACAACAATATCTGCTTGTTCTCCAGTTACGACTGGGATGAAACCCGCTTCATCCAAGAGACCTGCTATTCGTTCAGAATCATGAACATTCATTTGGCAGCCGTAGGTTTCGACTGTGTAAGTACGGGTCATAGAGGAGAAATTGAATACTCAAGCGTCGAACGATTAACCACGAGCATCTGATGATTATCAAGATGCTGCCAATCTGTATTTCCCCAACCAGTTGAGGCAATCAAGAAATCATCACCGCGAACCGCGAATCGAAGTTCGTAGTGATCAGGCCCGCTCCATTCGCTGGTGTTGTTCTCGTTGAACTCGCACACAGCAATCAAAGTATCGGGTGTTTGAACCATAATATTTATCGCTGAATAATCAGCAATTGCGCGAACCAAATTGACAGTCTTTCGAACACCTTCGACCAAGCCAACTTCATCTATCTGGGATAAAAGCGCATAGAAGAATCGCTCACTGTCTGTAGTTCCCGTAATCAGCGAACGGTATTTTTCGTTAATGAACTGCTCAGCCGTATCAGCAGGTCGAATTGTGCCGTTGTGCATGAAAGTCGTGGTGCCATATGTAAATGGGTGATTGTTATCAATATCAATCGTTAAACCCTTTGAGGCAAGACGCAGATGAAATAGAGCTCCGGCTGTCTCTAAACTCTTACCGGTTTGAGTCAATAGATCACTTTCCTTTGCAGGAGCAAGATCCTTAATTACTTCGCCTTCGTAACCGATACCCCAACCATCTTTATGCTCGGCGGATAAGGCAACGAATTTCTCAAATTCTGATCCGACAACATCATAAAAACTCTTACGCTCTAAAGAAGTAAAGGCTAGTAATCTGCACATGGGTTAACTCTACTTGATGCTTAGCGATTCTTCTTTGCGCGCTCAACTGCTTGAGCCGCACGCCATTTAGCTATTTCGCCATGATTTCCGCTCAGCAGAATTGCCGGAACTTCAAGGTCACGCCAAATAGATGGTTTCGTGAAATTTGGATACTCAAGGTAGCCCTCTTCATTGTGCGACTCTTCGGCTAAGGATTCTGGATTTCCTAAGACGCCAGGGATTAATCGCGTGATTGCTTCAATCATCACTAACGAAGCAACTTCTCCGCCGCCAAGAACATAGTCACCAATAGATACCTCATGGACTCGATAATTCTTGTTTTCGTAATGTTGGCGAACGCGATCATCGATACCCTCATAGCGACCACATGCAAACACCAAATGTTGTGATTGCGAAAAAGCGGTGGCCATGGGTTGATCAAATCGTTTTCCTGCAGGGGTCAAAATAATCAGATCAGTGTGTGGAGTCATTAAAGGATCAAGTGCCTTACCCCAAACCTCAGGAAGCATCACCATTCCAGCACCACCACCGTAAGGAGTGTCATCTACGGTGTTGTGATTATCAGTTGAGAAAGCTCGTAAGTCATGAATTCCAAACTCAACTAAACCTTGCTCTTGGGCTTTACCAAGAAGCGACAATTGCAAGGGAGCAAAGTAATCAGGAAAAATTGTTACTGCATCAATCTTCATTCGATTACTCCCGTAATTGAAGGTGGAATCACAACAATTTTTTTGTTGGCAATATCAACCGTTGGAACCAATTGATGCACAAAAGGAATCAACTGTTCCCCATTACTTGTTTTAATAGCAAGCAAGTCCTGGCCCGGAAGATTAATCACATCGCTAACTTCGCCAAAAGCTTCTCCGCTTTCAAGGACTGCTTGGCAACCAATCAATTGAAGAACGTGGTATTCATCCTCATCATCGCTTTGCTCATTTATGTCAACATCGGCGTAGAGCAAAGTGTTTCTCAGCTTTTCAACGCTATTGCGATCACTTATCCCATCAAAACCAAGCAACAAAATCCCATTATGAACTCGACCAGAAATAATCTTTAGATTTCCATGCGTATCAGTTTGAACAGTTGCACCAATAGCAAAGCGACGATCAGGTTCATCTGTACGAACCTCTATCGTCGCCTCACCAAGAATTCCGTGAGCGCGACCAATTCGCCCCACGAGCAAGCGCATTGTTATCGAACTTCGTCGGTCTCGATGAGATCGACGCGGACTGTACGTCCTGCGAGCGCACTTACAACGGTACGAAGTGCTTTTGCGGTACGACCATTACGACCAATGACCTTACCGATATCTTCAGGGTTAACGCGAACCTCTAATGTTGTTCCGCGACGTCCGCTTTTTTCAGCGACTACGACATCATCAGGGTTATCGACGATTCCCTTGACCAAGTGCTCTAGGGCTTCATCCATCATTGTTATTCTGCAGCCGCTTCTGTCTCAACCACTGCATCTGCATTCGCATCTACAGCTGGAACCTCTGCCACCTCGGCGATTGCTTCTGGTTCGGACGCAACAACTGGGTTTGCCTTAGCCGCAAGCTTGTCTTGTGCCTTCTTCTTCAATGTTGTTGCACCTTCTGCAGGTTCTGCAGCTGCTGCCTTCATCGCTGCTTCGTAAGCAACAACCTTTCCTGGCTTAACAGCTGCAACCTTAAGAGTTCCTTCAGTTCCAGGAAGACCCTTGTGCTTCTGCCAATCTCCAGTCACCTTTAGCAAAGCCTCTACAGCTTCAGATGGTTGTGCACCAACGCCGAGCCAGTACAGAGCGCGCTCTGAGTTGATCTCGATTAGTGATGGCTCTTGTCCTGGTGCGTAGCGACCAATTTCTTCAATTGATAGACCGTTACGTGCCTTGCGTGAGTCTGTAACTACAACGCGGAAAAATGGTGTGCGGATTTTGCCCATGCGCATTAAACGAATTTTTGTAGCCAAGAAAGTTGTACTCCTGTAAATGTGTGTCATGCGTATCAACCGCAGCGGGGTGCGCGATCAATTCATATGACTATCGAATTGTGGATGTTGCTGGGGGTAGAGGGCCCCGTCAACAGGTTGCCAATTCTGCCATTTATGCCCAAAAGAGGGAAATCGGCGATTACTGTCCTTCTTCCTGCGCTCGTTTAGCAGGATTTCCAGATTTGGACTTCTTCTTCTTAACAACTGGGGTCGACACCTTTGGCATGGCCGGCATACCCATTCCGGGAGGCATTCCAGCGGGCATCCCACCATTGCGGACCTGTTTCATCATCTTTTGTGCAGCAGAGAAGCGATCTACCAAATTATTTACATCTGAAACTTTTCGACCAGAACCCAAAGCAATACGAGCTCTGCGTGAACCATTGAGCACCTTTGGATCGCGGCGCTCTGTTGGTGTCATTGATTGAACAATGGCTTTGGTGCGAACAATCTCGCCCTCATCGAAGTTTTCAATCTGTTTTTTCATTTGGCCCGCACCTGGAAGCATGCCCAGTAATTTAGACATATTGCCCATCTTTGACATCGCCTGCAGTTGCTCAAGGAAATCTTCTAGCGTGAAGTCTTCGCCGCTTGCAAACTTTGCTTCAAGCTTTGCCGATGTATCTGTATCAAATGCCTTCTTTGCTTGTTCGGCCAAAGTTGCAACATCGCCCAGACCCAAGATTCGAGAAGCCATTCGCTCTGGATAAAAAA
>JBIKSX010000080.1:0-2656 GCA_044348405.1 Candidatus Planktophila sp. | reverse complement strand
ATTGTTGATACCTGGTGGCAAACAGAAACTGGTGGAATCATGATTTCACCTTTGCCTGGTGTAACTGCTACTAAACCTGGCTCCGCAATGACAGCGATTCCTGGAATCAGCGCGGTAGTAGTTGACGATAATGCAAACCCAGTTGCAAAAGGTCACGGTGGCTTTTTAATTCTTGATAAACCGTGGCCCGGAATGTTACGTGGTGTTTGGGGCGAAGATGAGCGATACAAAGAAACGTATTGGTCGCGATTTAAGGGAATTTACTTTGCAGGAGATGGTGCAAAGCTAGATAAAGATGGCGCAATCTGGTTACTCGGTCGCGTTGATGATGTAATGAATGTTTCAGGTCACCGCATTTCAACAACTGAAGTTGAATCAGCACTTGTTTCCCATGAATCTGTTGCAGAAGCTGCCGTCGTTGGCGCACAAGATGCAATGACGGGGCAAGGAATTGTTGCCTTTGTTATCTTGCGTGGCGGAATTGTCCACGCCAGCGGGGAAAAATTAGTTACCGAATTACGTAATCACGTTGCTAAAGAAATCGGTGCGATCGCAAAACCTCGTCAAATTTTGGTAGTTGCTGAATTACCAAAGACTCGAAGCGGCAAAATCATGCGTCGATTGCTTAAGGATGTGGCTGAAAACCGCCAGGTTGGAGATGCCACAACCCTTGCTGATCCCAATGTAATGAAGCTGATCTCAGAAGGCTTACATACTTCAAAGGATGAAGATTAAAGTTTCACACCTAAATGTTTTTCAGTAAGGGTAAGAATTTCATCTAAGTCATTGATGATTCCAATGTGCTTGTGAGCAACGCTTCCATCAGCGGCGATAAACCAGGTAACAGGCACGCCTAAACCAAAGTACTGGCGTGAACGGCCATCTGGGTCATACAAATTGGGCCAAGTAATTCCATTTTGCTCTACAAAAGTACGGCCATCTTCAAGGCTTGCTTCTTCAACATCAACGCCTACTAACTGAACTTTATCTTTAGCTCTTTCGTGAAACGCACGAAGAACGGGCATTTCTTCTTTGCACGGACCACACCATGAACCCCAAACATTAATCACCATTGGCCCACGCAAGCCACCTAGTCGAGCACCTTCTGAACCATCAAGGCAATCCATTGCGACACCGTCAGTAAAGTTTGCAGCTTGAGTAATAGTTTCGCAAGAAACAACTTCGCCTTGAACAAATGTTGCTGAAGAAGAACATGCAGTCAGCAAAAGCAACGCTGCTGCAAACATAACTTTCTTCATCTAAAATCCTTATCGGTCTTAACTAACAATAAAGCTTTCTCTTTGTCCATCTCACCAATTCCAACACTTGGGCAGATTTTTGCTACTGGGCATGCACCGCAGGCTGGTTTACGCGCATGACAAATTCGCCGTCCATGCCAAATCATGCGTTGTGAAAGATTTGTCCATTCAGGTTGTGGAATTAATTGCTGAACAATCATTTCTACTTTTACTGGATCAGTTTCCTTGGTCCAGCCAAATCTGCGTGATAAACGTCCGAAGTGAGTATCAACGGTTATTCCCGGTGTATCGAAGGCATGTCCTAAAACAACATTTGCAGTTTTGCGTCCAACGCCTGGCAAGGTAATCAACTCTTCAAGAGTTCTAGGAACTTCTCCCCCAAAATCTTCTAGTAATTTAATGTTGAGCGCTTTTATATTTCGGGCTTTTGCTCGATAAAAACCGGTGGAATGGACCAGCTCTTCAATCTGGTGAATATCTGCTTTTGCGTAAGCCTTTGGGTTCTTATACTTTTTAAATAGCGCTGGGGTGACAGTGTTAACTCTCTTATCTGTGCACTGGGCGCTTAACACGGTAGCGATAATTAATTCCAACGGGTTTGTAAAATCTAATTCACAGCGAATATTGGGGTAGGTCTTTGTAAGGATGCGATAAACCGCCTTTGCCCCTTTTCGGGTTTCGCCATCGACCGCCATGGGTAGTAAAGTACCCCTCGTGCCTATAGATCAAGAAGTTATTCGCAAAGCGCCACTGTTCACCGCCTTGGACGACGCTGCTGCCGCTTCTTTGCTGGCAAATATGGATTCTGTAAAGATTTCAAAGGGAACGATTTTGTTTGCCGAAGGCGATGCAGGCGATCACCTATATGTAATTGCAGAAGGAAAGCTAAAGCTGGGAACGTCTAGTGGTGATGGTCGCGAAAACTTGTTGTCTATTCTCGGTCCAGGTGAAATGTTCGGTGAGCTAAGCCTGTTTGATCCAGGTCCCCGCACATCAACAGCAACTGCTGTAACTGATGCGAAATTACTAAGTCTTGGCCAGGAAAAATTAATTCCTTGGCTTGCAACAAATCCAGAAGTTTCACTTCAACTTCTTGCTCGTTTAGCACAACGTTTACGCCGAACAAATGAAGCTGTTGGAGATCTAGTCTTTTCAGATGTACCGGGACGTGTTGCTAAAGCACTTATTGACCTGGGCGAGCGTTTCGGAAAGCAGACAGCAGAAGGTTTGTTTGTTCACCACGACTTAACTCAAGAAGAACTAGCTCAACTAGTTGGCGCATCTCGCGAAACCGTTAACAAAGCTCTTGCTGATTTCGCAGGACGCAACTGGCTCAAGCTAGATGGTCGCGCAGTTCTAATTACCGATTTCGAACGTCTTTCAAAGCGTGGTAAATA
>JBIKSX010000079.1:0-2710 GCA_044348405.1 Candidatus Planktophila sp. | reverse complement strand
GTATTGAAGAAGAGCTAGCAGAGGGTGGTCGTTACGCGGGTCGTGACGCTTTCCCACGTTTCAAGGGGTAAGAATTAGCCATGGCACGTCGACAACTGCGCTTTGGTCGCCGCCGTACCTCTAATCGTGTTTTAACACTATCGGTTATCTTCTTTATTCTTGCATTGACAATCGCTCCTCCCGTGAAGCATTACTTCACGCAGCGTGCGCAAATCAGTGCACTCAAGGCGCAGCTTTCTGCAGATAACATCGCTTTACAGAATGCTCGCGAAGAATTATTACTGTGGCGCGACCCAGAATATGTAAAGTCTCAAGCACGTGAACGTCTGCACTTTGTTTTGCCGGGAGAGCGCCAATACATCGTTACCGAAGGCGATACAACAGGTAATCAACAAAGCACAACAAAGATTGCAAGCTCTTTAGCTGATGGACAACCGTGGTATTCACGATTGATTGCATCAATTAGCGAAACCGGCAATTAATGCGTGAAGTTACTCAAGCAGATCTAGATTGCATTCAAAATCAACTAGGTCGCACTCCTAGAGATGTACATGCAATCGCATACCGATGCCCATGCGGCAAGCCGGCCGTTGTTGAAACTCCACCACGATTAGAAGATGGAACACCTTTTCCAACCTTCTACTATGCAACCTGCCCGCGCTTAACGGCCGTGATTTCAACCCTTGAAACAACTGGCCTGATGGGCGAGATGAATGAGCGTCTAGAAAATGATCCTGAGTTAGCTGGGGCTTATCACGCAGCACATGATGATTACATTGCATCACGTTCGGCACTGGGCGTAGATGTTCCAGAAGTTGATGATGTTTCAGCAGGAGGAATGCCAACTCGCGTTAAGTGCTTACATTCACTGGTTGCGCATTCACTTTCGGCTGGCCCAGATGTCAATCCATTAGGAGATGAAGCGCTTGCAAAGCTGCCTGAATGGTGGAAAAACAACCCATGCGAGTAGCAGCAATTGATTGTGGAACTAATTCAATTCGTTTACTGATTGCAGACATTGATGGCCACAACTTTCGTGAAGTTGTGCGCGATATGGAAATCGTTCGCTTAGGCCAAGGTGTTGACCAAACAGGACAATTTCATCCTGATGCAATTGCGCGAACATTAGCTGCGGTCGATAAGTTCGCGCTAGAGATTGCCAAGCGCGGTGTTGAAAAGATTCGTTTTTGTGCAACTAGTGCCACCCGAGATGCAACTAACCGCCATTTGTTTGTTGATGGGGTTCGCGAACGCTTAGGTATCGAACTAGAAGTTATTACAGGTGAAGAAGAAGCAGCGCTGTCATTTGCTGGTGCGATTAAAGATTTAGATCCATCCAATGGCCCATTCTTAGTTGTTGATATTGGTGGCGGATCAACCGAATTTGTTTTTGGAACAGCAACAGTAGAAGCAGCCCGAAGTGTCAATATCGGTTGTGTACGCATGACTGAAAGACATTTTGCAAAAGATCCTGCAACAACAGAACAAATTGAATCAGCGCGCAGCGATATCCAGGTAGCAATTGCACAAGCCGCAGCCGTGGTCCCAATAACAACAGCCAAAACTTTGGTTGCGGTTGCAGGTACTGCGACTACTGTTGCCGCCGCAGCATTAGCGCTACCCGAATACGATCGATATGCGATTCACTTGTCCAGAATAAGCGCACAACAAACCCATGATGCGGCCACCATGTTTGCCACAAGCACACGCGAACAACGTTTAGCTTTGGGTTATATGCACCCAGGTCGAGTCGATGTCATTGCAGCTGGATCACTAGTTCTTTCAGAGATCATGAAGGCAACTGGGGCTACTGAATTCGTGGCATCTGAATCAGATATTTTGGATGGAATGGCTTTTTCTCTTGCCCGCAATTAAATCTATAAAGCTGCTTGATCAAAAGATTGTTGCCTGTAGAAAGTGCCCACGATTGGTGCAATGGCGTGAAGAAGTAGCTGTTGTAAAGCGCAAATCCTATGAAAATGAAAAGTACTGGGGCAAACCTGTACCTGGCTTTGGCCCAGCCGATGCGCGAATTGTGATTGTTGGTTTGGCACCAGGTGCGCACGGTGCCAACAGAACAGGTCGAATTTTTACCGGAGATTCATCGGGGGATTGGCTCTATAAAGCACTTCATAAGAATGGCTTAGCAAAAATTCCGACAAGCACATCCGCAGATGATGGACAGAAACTTATCGATACCCGAATCACCTGCGCTGTTCGCTGTGCGCCACCTGATAACAAACCTTCAACTGAAGAAAAGATTCAATGCTCTGATTACCTGGTAAATGAGATTGAACTTTTAATGCCAACTGCACGTACCTTTGTTGCTTTAGGCAACTTTGCCTGGAGCGCAATAATCAAGACCCTACGTACGCTTGATCATGAAATCGTTTCACCCACACCAAAGTTTGGTCATGGTGAAAGCTTTACGTGGGTAGGGCCAGATGCAATCAAACGCTTAGTGCTAGCAAGTTATCACCCAAGTCAGCAAAACACATTTACTGGAAAACTGACCGAACCAATGCTCAACTCAGTGTTCAAGAAAGCAAAGAGTTTTAACTAGCTGCGTTCTTTAGTTGAGCGATGTGGCTTTCAATGTGGTTTGCAGAAAGTGTGACAAGTTGTAAAAGAGTTACTTCACCGCGGTCTGGGTGTGTAGAAACTCGAGTCCAATCAGCATCAGATGCGTTTTTCAGAATCTCATAATTCA
>JBIKSX010000028.1:0-9285 GCA_044348405.1 Candidatus Planktophila sp. | reverse complement strand
GACTATTTAAAGTCAATTAACTAGGTATCACTGCCGAGTGGTCGCTTTTCCAAACGGCACCGACCCGATCGCCAATCTCAAATCGGTTGATTTGATCTGGCAATTCTTCATTTAATCTGGAGGCTATTACCTTGTGCCCCGACTCTGTTTGAAGTAAAAATATTGTGCTTGCTCCGATATATGAGGCTTCAATAATTGTTCCAACTACCCCACGTTCATCGGCTTTTGGCTTGGTATTGGCTGAAACTAATTTGATCCGCTCTGGTCTGATATTGACCATTGTTGAGCTTCCAAAAATTTCTTTCGCACTTTCTCCTGAAAAAATATTGGATACCCCTAAAAAGCTGGCAACAAATTTAGTTTGCGGCTTCTCATATACCTCTTGCGGAGTACCGATTTGCTCAATTGCACCTTCATTAAAGACTGCGATGCGATCGCTCATCCGCATTGCTTCTTCTTGATCATGGGTTACAAAAATAAATGTGATTCCAGCTTCACGTTGGATTCGCTTGAGTTCAACCTGCATCTCTTCACGCAATTGCTTATCCAATGCACCAAGCGGCTCATCAAGAAGCAAAACTTTTGGTCGAAGTACTAGGGCTCTTGCTAGTGCGATGCGTTGGCGCTGTCCACCTGATAATTGGTGAGGTAAACGCTGAGAAAGATGTGTGAGTTTTACTGAGTCAATCGCTTCTAGCGCTTGCTTTGCACGTTCTGCCTTTGGAACTTTTCTTGTGCGAAGTCCATATTCAACATTTTCTTGAATGCTCATATGAGGAAAGAGTGCGTAATCTTGGAAAACTGTATTTACTGGGCGATCAAATGGCGCTAAGTCTGTGACATCTTGTGATTCGATTGAAATTGTTCCAGTGCTAGCAGTTTCAAAACCTGCGATTAATCGAAGAACAGTTGTCTTGCCAGAACCAGATGGGCCCAACATGGAGAAAAATTCACCGGCATGAACATCTAAATCCAAGTTAGCAACTGCGTGAACATCATCAAAGAATTTATTGACGCCACGAAGTGAGACAAAGCCCGCACTCAAGTTCTAATTCCCCTCACCCTTGAAAGTAATCCTCTTGAGCATATGACAACCATTGGGCGTTTTCTAGAGATTTGGGCCAAAAACGCGCAGATCTTCGCATCCGGGGTGGCACATGTGCGGTGGGTGGATGCATGTGAAGTACCGGCACAGTGGTTTAGTTCCTTATAAGGTCATCGGAAGTAAAGCTGCAATTTGATTGCGAGCAATTAAGAAGCCTTGTTTTACTAAATCATTGGTGCCTTCAAAGCGACGATCTTCGTGTTCAATGCACAGAACTCCGTCGTATCCGACCTGTGACAGGGTGGCAACGAAACTGGCCCAATTAATCTCGCCGTAGCCAGGCAAACGTGGACGTTGCCAGCCGATTCCCCCAGACATAATTCCATTGTTATATAAACCTTCGCGATCGATTTCCATGTCTTTGACATGTGTGTGATAAATCCGTGAACCAAATTCACGAATTACGCGCTCGATATCGATCATTTGCCATAGCAAATGTGATGGATCCAAGTTCAGGCCTACGGTTGGGCCGAACTTATCAAACATCTCGCGCCAAATTCTTGGTGAATAAGCAACATTGTGTCCACTTGGCCACTCATCTTTACTAAAGATCATTGGGCAATTTTCAATTGCGATTTTCACATTGCTATCTGTTGCAACTTTCACAATTTCTGGCCAAACCTTAAGCGCTTCAGCCCAGTTTTCGTCTTGGGTCTTTGAAGCATCTGCGCCAATAAAAGTACTTACTACGGGAACACCCATGATTCCGGCGGCCCGAATAACTTTCTTAGTGTGTTCATTAACTAACTTGCGCTGCTCTGGATCTGGATGCAGATTGTTTGGATAGTAACCAAGAGCCGACATTTCTATATTGCGAGATTTCAACTGGCCAACAATTTCTTCGCCTTCAGATTTGCTCAGATCTTCAACTTCGATATGGGTGATACCCGCATATCTTCTATTGGCACCGGCACTCTTTGGCCAACAACACACTTCGAGCATTTCGAACTTTTCGGCAGCTGCCCAATCTGCGATTTCAAGTAAGGATAGATCTGGCAGTGGGGCTGTTAGTAGTCCTAGCTTCATTTGTTTCTCCTGTTCGCCTGTGGATTATCTCTATGCAACTTTGACCCAAGTCGAATTCTTCGAACTCTGAGCAATCGCATCGGTTATTTCTAAACTTTTCACTCCATCTGCAAAGGTTGGATAGGTGCTTGATTCAGTTTCATTATTGATATCTTCATACACTCTTTCAAATAATCCACGGAAGGTTTCAGAAAATCCTTCTACGTGACCACCAGGATAAAACGCAGTTTTTGCAGCGGCGGCAGAGAGCATGCCAGGATCTTTATGAAGGACTTCATTGGCTCTGCCTCTGTGACCAATCCATAACTGCTCTGGATTTTCTGAATCAAAGGCGAGAGAACCTTCTGGTCCGCTTATTTCCCAGTTAATCGAATTCTTGCGGCCCGATGAAATCTGTGAGATTGAAATCGTTGCACGCCCACCGTTACTAAATCGTAGAAGAATTCCAGCAGCATCATCAGAGCTCATGTTTACTGGCTCTCGCACAGAGGTTGAATCTATGGTGAAAGTCTGAACTGGCCCAGTTGGTTTTTGTCTAACTGGCACCAGCGTATGCAGATCAGCAAAAACTTCAGTGACTTTTAATCCCGTGACAAAACCAATTTGATCAATTAAATGTGAGCCAATATCGGCAACTGCGCGTAATTGGCCCGCTTTTTCTGATTCAAGGCGCCAGTTCCAATCTGTATCCAGGGTCAACCAATCTTGATGGTAATGACCCTTTACATAGCGCGGAACACCAATCAGTTTTTCATTGATCAGATGCTTAGCTTCATGAACCATGGGATAAAACCGAGTGTTGAAACAAGTTGCGTGAACTAAGCCAGTTCTCTTAGCTAGCTCTACTAATTCCCTACCTTCTTGGGCAGAAAGGGCAAGTGGTTTTTCACAGACTACGTGTTTTCCGGCGTTGAGCAACTGCTTAACTTGTAGGTAATGAAGTGCGTTTGGTGAGGTCACATGGACCACAGTTACATCTTTATCTTCACAAATCTGATCCAGGGAAACATAAGCCTGATCTACCGAAAGTTTTTTGGCCCCAATTTTTGTACTCTCAGCGTTGCCCGCAAGGACACCTTTGACATGTACACCTGTTCGCCGGATTGACTCCACATGGACCGTACCGATAAATCCTGTACCGATAACTGCTGCGGAATTGATCTTCATGGTTCTATGAATTCTGAGCTATCTTGGAATACGTCCAGGCTAAAGTCAGGATTATTGCTCCATAAATAATCTGCTTTACCGCCTCGGATGAATTAATCGTCGCCAATAAATAAGACAAAACAGTAAGAATTAATGTTCCTAGAATCGTTCCGGTGTAATTTCCAATTCCACCCATGATGGAAGTTCCACCAATTACTACTGCAGCAACCGATGGAAGTAAGAATGGATTTGCCAGGCTGATAGCAACGGCGCCAGATTGTCCGCCAATAATTACGCCACCAATTCCACCTAAAAGCGCACAGATTACATAGGTTGCCCACTGAACTTGCCAGACTTTAACGCCAGCTAGGCGCGCTGCCTGCGCGTTATCACCGATTGCATAGATCAAGCGGCCAAGACCGGTTTTATTTAGAAGAAATAGCAGCATTCCACCTATGACAGCCCAGATGACTAAGGGCCACGATAAGGGTTCAAAGAGGAAGGTGGCATTACTTGCCGTTACTAAAATTTCTGGCATTGATGAACTTCCCTTAAGGAAAGTTGTAACGCCAACTGTAAATACACCGATCAGCACTGCGTTCATTCCAAGTGTCATGATCAAAGGATTCATACCAAATAATCCAACGGCTAGACCATTAATTGATCCAACAACTATGCAGAATAATGCGCCCCACATTAATGCGTTCAAAGTTCCTGACGGGGATTTAACGCTGACAATAAATGCAGCACCTGCTGCGATCATTGCAATTGATAGGTCGATTCCGCCCGTGAGCATGCAGATAGTTTGGCCCGCAGCCAGCAGACCAAGCGGAGCGGCAAGTGCAAAGGTAACTCCAACTGCTGGAATTGAAAAAAAGTACGGATCAATAAAGCTTGTCAGCAAAAACAAGCCGATAAGAATTCCAACAAGTGCCCAGATTGATTTGGAAACTCTTACTGTCGCAAAGTTCTTTATTGTGCTCATTTAAGTTTTTCCCGTTCGATTGCGCAGTAATCCACCAACTAGAACCACAATGATTGTCAGAGCACCAGTAATGATTTGTGAATAAGCAGGATCAATTCCATAAGCGAGCAAAATATTTGGAATAAAGTACAAAACCAACGCCGCCATCGCAGGTCCAGCTAAACCGCCAACTCCACCGGCTAGAGATACGCCACCCAAGACTGCGCCAGCAACTGAATTTAGGGTTGCTGTATTACTAATTGTTGCGAATGGGCTAGCACTGAGAGTGATTCCGGTAAGAACCACACCTGATAGACCAGCAAAGAGTCCGCCAACTGCATACAACTTGATTCGAGTGCGGTTGACATTTACGCCAGAAAGAAAAGCCGCGTCCTTGTTGGATCCAATTGCATACATCGCAATACCTGTGCGACTTCTGTATAGCGGAATCCAGATAACAAGTAGTGGCAAAATTAACCAAATAAGAGGTGGAATAAAGTTCGGATCTTTTCCACCGATTAGGTCTGCTACACCTTGGTTGATACCGCCACCTGGTTGTGGCATAACAAACATCGCCACACCGACTAGTAGGAAACTTGTAGCTAATGTGACGACAATATCGGCGATGCCAGAAGTAGAAACAATCCATCCAGTGATGGCGCCAATGAGACCACCTAGTCCAACGAAGAAGATTGCCAATAAAACTGAGGTCGTAAAGGAAGTGCCCGCCATATATTTAGCACTCAAACAGTTGATCAATACCGCTTCAGCGCCAATCGCCAGGTTGATACCACCACCGATGATGATGACCGCCTGGCCCATAGACAATAGAGCAATTGGCAAAATACCTAAAACAAAAGTGCGTGCTTCATAGGAACCAAACTGAGGCAGTTGACTGATTCTCCAAAATCCAAGGATTAGAACTAAAGCAACAATTCCAACATTCCAACTTTGTCTGCGTGCTTGGACTAGATTCATGATGAAACCAGCATTCCATGGGCAGCATTCATCAAGTTTTCTTCACTGCACTTTTCAAATTCTAGATTAGCTTGGACTTTGCCTTCATAGATAACAATTGCACGATCACAAGTCAGCTGAATCTCACGAAGCTCTGATGTGAACAAAAGGACTGACTTGCCTTCATCGGCAAATTTTCTAATTAATTCATAAATCTGCTGCTTTGTTCCAACGTCAATACCTCTTGTGGGGTCAAAACAAAGCAGTAAATCAAAACCTGTTGTAACCCAGCGACCAATGGTCACTTTTTGCTGATTTCCGCCGGACAGTCGCTTTACTTGTGACTTTGCCCGAGTATCAATTTCAAGTGAAGCCACCGCGTTATCAACGGTTCTATTCTCTTCTTTGCCTTTAATTCGACCCCAGTTTTTAAATCCTCTAAACCTAGTTAAAGCTAAATTCTCTCTAATTGAGCGTTGTGGCATTAATGCAGATTTGCGATCCCCAGGAACATATGAAATTCCTAACTTGATGGCATCGGCTGGATGCTTAAATGACACAGTCTTGCCATTCACCACGATCGCACCAGAGTCAGGCTTTGCTTGTCCAGCTAAAATTTCAAACAAGAAGTCCTGGCCTTGACCTTCTAGAGCAGCAACACCTAGAACTTCACCTTTTTTGATTTCAAATGACACATCAGTCAGGTTTTTACCACCTGAAAGATTGATTACTTCTAATAAGGTTTCTGATTTTTGAGTACGTTGTTTTGAGTGTTTAGCAGCATTAGCAACTTTGTTCTTTTCGCCCAGCATTGCCGAAACGATTCTTTCTTCAATCTGCTTATTGGTTTCAAATGAGTCAACATCAATACCATCTCTTAAAACGGTGGCCCAATCACAGATGCTTTCAATCTCTGCCAGTCGGTGTGAGATGAAAATTACCGATTTACCCTTTTTCTTCTGAGTATTCATGATCTCGATAACTTTGTCCGCTAAGTCAATTGGTAAAGCCGCAGTAATTTCATCCAAAATAAGAATCTCTGGATCGTGGCTGAGTGCTCTAGCTAGGTCGATCATTCGCAAAGTTGGTAATTCAATGTTTGCTGCGATTTCATTTAAGTTAACAGTCAAACCCATAGCTTCTAACTCTTTTAGAAAACGTTTTTCATTAGTTCCGGTTAGGGCTAAATTCCGTTGAAGTGATACGTCTGGAATTAATGCTGGATCTTGGAAAACCGGTGCAACGCCATTTTTTCGCGCATCATCTGGAGATGAGAATTGCACTTTTTTACCGTGCAATGAAATGTGCCCAGTGTCAGATGTAATTACACCAGTCAGTATTTTTACTAAAGTGGATTTTCCAGCGCCATTTGCACCTAGAAGTGCATGAATCTCGCCAGGCTTTACAGACAAATTGGCATTCTTTAGGGCTACCACAGGACCATAAGATTTTGCTACAGAGTTGATCTCGAGCAGTAGATCTTTGGCCAATTTCATTCCAATCTTACGTTGTGATTTTAATTAGTTGAGGCTTGAAGATTTCTCTCCAAGCCTCAACTAATGTAAAGCAACTTTCTAGCTATTAGTTGAACTAATAACTACTAGCGTCCTCCGTCATTTGAATCTTGTGGAGCCTTGCAACGGAATAGCTGTGTAGGTGTAAATGTTGTCTTTCCAGGAAGTGAAAGAGTCGCAGAGAAAGTTGCTTCTTGAGTTGAAACAATTCGTGCATCAATTTCCTTCTTGTTAGCAGCATATGTAAGTGCCTTTGGAGCCAATAGGTTCTTAGCTGGAACCATCTTGCCATCTAGAAGATCGATAGCTACTCGTGCAGCATATCCACCAACAATTGCTGGGTTAGGAACAACGATTCCAACAAAGCCCTTAGGAGCAAGGGACGCAGTTAGCTTCATGAACTCGTTGTTATCTGATCCAACAACAGGGATGTACTTACCCTTTAGCTTAGTTGTCATCGCAGTTACGATGTTGTAATCGATACCTGATGTCCATACACCTTGGAACTTACCTGGAACTAGCAATTGGTTAGCAAGAGTTCCGCCTGTTGCCCAATCCCAGTTAGTAAATACCTCTTTGGTGATTTTAATGTTCTTATACTTCTTCATCTCAGCTTTGAATCCAGCATCACGATCTGTATCTGCACCAGCACCTGAGGCACCACGCATGTATAGAACGTTACCCTTGAACTTCATTGCCTTAGCAAGTGCAGCTGCACCTACGCGACCATATTCAACCTGGTCATTTGCAACCAATGTTGTATTAGGAGCTGTGATTGCGTTATCTACCGCAATGACCTTAATACCAGCATCTGTTGCTTCCTTAATCGCTGCGTTGTTAGCTGCAGGATCGCCAGAGTTAACGATGATTGCATTCATACCTTGTGACTTCAAAGTACGGATATCAGCTGATTGACCAGCTGCATCTGTGTTACGTGAAAGAACAGTTACGTTTGCAACCTTGCCTGAGAGTGTTGCCTCAGCTTTGATTGCGCACACCATAGTTTCACGCCAAGAGTTTCCTGCCCAGCTATTGCTGACACCAATTTTGTAGCTATTAGCTTGCGCAGGAATGGCAAATACAGATACACCCATTGCGAGCGCAACTGATGCAGATACTGCAACTGCCGCTTTAATTCGCTTTGAACTTAGTTTCATTGCATTCCTTTCGATTGTCGATTGGCACTTAAGTTGAATCCTCAACCATTAAGTTGGAGATTACAACCCCCTCTATCCCTTTCTTGCGTTTTGATACCAAATTGATACAAACACACTCGCAAGACGAGCGTATTTATATCCTCTCGATTAGCCAGTACCCCCCTTAAGAGCATTCGATCCTGTTAGTCGAGACGATAGGCGCCGAGCATGTTCGGCGTAGGCGGCGTCAAATAGGCGTTTACTTTCTGCTGCGCCTACAACTGCCGAGCTAGTTAGTACTTGCGGTGTATATCCGCTTGCAAATAATTTTTCCGCAACCTGAACTTTTATCTCATTTACGATAGCAATGGCTGTCATGGTCGAACCCGGACCAACTGGTGTTTGCATCCCAGGAATTTCAACAAGCGCATCTCCAAGTGGGACCATCAAATCAATTACTAAATCTGCGTTGTCCGAAAGTGTTGTTCCAGAAGAATGGTTTGCCTCACCGGCTTTATTACTTGCCATTGATGTAACGGCAATTACTTTGATGCCACGCTTTCTGGCACCCATTGCCATTTCAATAGGTACTGCAGTCTTTCCTCCAACACTAAAAATCATAAGAATGTCATTCTCGCGAAACTGCCAATTTTTCAGGATCTCATCAGCAAAACCTTCAACGCGTTCGATGAACATGGCTTGGCGCTGTCCATTAGATCCGACGACCTGGGTATGAAAGGTCATTGAAAGCTCGGCCATCGGATTAAATCCTGCATAAGAGCCATAGCGTGGAAACATTTCTTCCAGTGGAATTCTGGAATGTCCCGTTCCAAAGAGGTGAACTACGCCATCATTTAAAATTGAATCTGCGCACCACTGTGCTGCGGTGCTGATTTTTGTGCCTTGCTGGTCCATCAAATCCTGAAGTAATTGAAGGGCTTTTGTGCTCCAGAGACCAGCGAGTGAGGAACTCATGAGCGCAAATCTCCCTTCAATTCGAACTAGGTCAACTGGTACCCTTTTTGCGTGAACAGAATGTCTATACCAATTTTGAGTTCAAAGTAGTCCCTTCATGAAGGCAAGTCAAGGGACACGGAGTGAAAACTCAGGACTTCGCTATCGCGAAATTGAGGCATGGCTGCGGGAAATAATCCTTCAAGGACGACCTGGAGAAGTGATCCCATCGGAAGTTGAAATTGCTGCAAGCTTTGAAGTCAGTCGAATGACGGCTCGACAAGCGGTGCTTAATTTAATGCGCGAAGGGCTAGTAGATCGCCGACGCGGTGCTGGAACTTTTATTGCAGACAACCCCCTACACCGAAGAGAGGGCGTACTTCTCTCATTTACCGAGGATATGAAGCGACGTGGCATGAGGCCATCATCCGAGCTGATATCAGCCAAAAAAGAGATTGCGACACCAACAGATCTAAAGATGTT
>JBIKSX010000078.1:0-2947 GCA_044348405.1 Candidatus Planktophila sp. | reverse complement strand
CCTGTCTTAATGAGGTTTCAAAAGCGGTTATTACTTCGGGGGTCACTTTGCTTAGTTCATTACCATTCAAAAACATTTTGAACTTTTCTAAATCGCGCCGATAGGCAGCAATAGAGTTTGCGGCCAGTCCCCTCTCAATTTGAAGATGATTGAGAAAGGATGTGGCCGCTATATCAAAGTTCGGTGCTTGCGTAACCATGCGCTTCTGCAACGGCGGAGAAATAGATCTTTCCATCATGAACATTTAAACCCTTGGCAAGGTTCTTGTCCTTAACGATTGCTGCTTCCCAACCATGACTAGCTAAGGAAAGCGCATAAGGAAGGGTTGCATTTGTCAGCGCATAAGTAGAAGCAACTGGTACCGCTCCTGGCATATTTGCTACGCAATAAAAAATAGAGTTGTGAACCTTATAAGTCGGTTCAGCATGGGTGGTTGGTTTGGAATCCTCAAAGCACCCGCCTTGATCAATTGCAATATCAACTAAAACTGACCCACTCTTCATCTGTGAAACTAGAAGATTAGTAACTAACTTTGGCGCTTTTGCACCATGAACCAAAACTGCGCCTATAACTAAATCAGCTTTTCTGACTTCTCGCTCGATCGCATGCTTTGAGGCAACCAAGGTCTTGATTCGGCCACTATAGATAGTGTCGATGTACTGCAACCGATTGATCGACCGATCAAAAACGGTGACATCTGCGCCCATACCCAGCGCGATCACCGCAGAATTCAATCCGGCCACTCCTCCACCAATAACAACTACCCGACCTGGTGCCACACCTGGAACACCGCCTAGAAGTACTCCGCGCCCACCGTGAGGCTTTTGCAACGCAGTCGCGCCAACTTGTGTTGCAAGACGTCCTGCAACTTCGCTCATAGGCGCAAGTAAGGGAAGAGTTCCATTTACTTCGACGGTTTCATAGGCGATCGCTGTGACACCTGACTTCACTAATGCATCTGTACATGCTTTAGAAGCCGCTAAATGTAAGTAAGTAAAAAGTGTTTGCCCTTTTCGCATTTTAGGGTATTCAACTTCAATAGGTTCCTTTACTTTCAGAACCAAATCAGCCCTTTGCCAAACATCATCAGCTGAAGGGACGATAGAAGCCCCTGCTGCAACAAACTCTTCATTGGTAATCGAAGATCCAATCCCTGCTTTATCTTCGATGATGACCGTATGTCCGGCGTGAACAAACTCCGAAACTCCCTCAGGAGTGATTGCCACACGTGCTTCATGAACTTTGATCTCTTTCGGAACTCCGACGATCATTTTTAGCCTTTCGCTTTTACCGCTGCAGCAATCAAGCCAATGAAGAGAGGGTGTGGTCTCGTTGGACGTGACCGAAGCTCGGGATGAGCTTGCGTGCCTACATAGTAAGGATGCTCCTCTTGCGGAAGTTCTACAAACTCCACAAGATCTTGTTCCTTGAATAATCCTGAGAAAACAAGGCCAGCACTCCCAATTTTCTCGCGGTACTGGTTATTGACCTCATAACGGTGACGATGGCGCTCTGAAACTTCTGTTGCACCATAAGTCTGAGCGACAACCGAACCTGCCACTAGATCAGCCTTGTACAAACCAAGACGCATTGTGCCGCCCATGTCTGCTTTTCCAGAAACAACATCTTTTTGTCCAGCCATGGTTGCAATAACCGGAGTACCTGAATCAGAGAATTCTGCTGAGATTGCATCGTTAATTCCAGCAAGATTGCGCGCAGCTTCAATCACCATGCACTGTAAACCTAAACACAACCCCAATGTTGGAATTCTATTTTCGCGGGCGTATTTGAGCGCGCCAACTTTTCCTTCAATACCTCTAATTCCAAAACCGCCTGGAACACAAATTGCATCCACGTTCTCTAAATTTCTCTTTGCACCCTCTGGCGTTTCACATTCATCACTTGCAATCCAAACAATTTCAATTTTCGCTTCATTCGCGAAACCTCCTGCGCGAAGGGCTTCTGATACCGATAAATACGCGTCTGGAAGATCTATGTACTTGCCGACAAGGCCAACTTTAATGTGATGCTTTGGGTGATGAACTTTCTCGAGCAAAGCATCCCATTCGCCCCACACAACATCATGGCAATCAAAACCCAAACGTTGTACAACATATGAATCAAGGCCCTCGCTGTGCAGAACCTTTGGAATATCGTAAATTGAAGGAGCATCAACCGCTGCGACAACAGCTTCGGAATCTACGTCACACATCAATGAAATCTTTTTCTTTACACTTTCCGGGATTTCACGGTCAGAGCGTAAAACTATGGCATCAGGTGCGATACCAATACTTCGCAAAGCTGCAACAGAGTGCTGCGTTGGCTTTGTTTTCAATTCACCTGATGGTCCGATGTACGGAACTAGCGAAACGTGAAGGTAAAAAACATTGTCGCGACCGACTGTCTGACGGATCTGTCGAATAGCTTCCAAAAATGGTTGTGACTCGATGTCGCCCACAGTTCCGCCAACTTCTGTTATGACTAAATCAATTTCTGGACCTGCCATTGCGATGATACGTTCTTTAATTTCATTAGTGATATGCGGAATCACCTGAACCGTTTCGCCTAGATATTCACCGCGACGCTCTCGCGCGATGACGCGGGAATAAACTTGGCCTGTGGTCACATTTGCAGAACCATGCAGATTGCGATCAAGGAACCGCTCGTAGTGGCCAATATCCAAATCGGTTTCAGCGCCATCATCGGTAACAAAAACTTCTCCATGCTGAAACGGATTCATGGTTCCAGGGTCCACGTTTAGGTAAGGGTCAAGCTTTTGCATTGTTACGCGGATTCCGCGTGCTACTAATAATCGTCCAAGACTTGAGGCTGTGAGTCCTTTGCCCAAACTTGAGGCGACTCCGCCGGTTACAAATAAGTGTTTAGTCACATGTGCTTGGCCCATGGAAGACAAACCTATCATTTAAAAAGGTGGGGCTCTTACACC
>JBIKSX010000027.1:0-10013 GCA_044348405.1 Candidatus Planktophila sp. | reverse complement strand
GTGCGTGCAATCTTTGCTTTCACCGCATCGCGACGGTTTGTTGGACGAGTGTCTGAATCCTTTTTAAATGCTGGACGCTCTGGGCGCTCTGCCTTCTTGTAACTCTTTTTAAAATCTGGACGCTTTGCTGGACGCTCTGATCGTTCGGTGCGCTCTGCACGTGGTGCAGATTCACGAACTTCACGTTCTTTAACAAACTTCTTCGCACGTGAATCAGGACGCTGGGAACGTTCGATACGTGCCTTGCGTTCTTCGGGTGCTTCAATCGGACGTGGCTTTGATGCAGTCTGTTCTTGGTAACGCTTTGCGCGCAACTTTGAACGTTCGACTAAACGAACTTCTTTCTTTGATGTTGTTGTTGGATCAACATCTGAATAGCGACGAGTTGAAGCAGGCTTAGCTGATGCACCTTTACGAGCTGCTTTCTGCGCAGTTGTGTGACGCGCCTTAGGTGCTGCTTCTTTAAAAGCTACAGCTTTCTTTGCGCGCTTAGGCTTACCTGCTGATGCTGCGCGACGGGCTTTTCCGGGCGCGCTAGTACGTGGTTGTAGAGACATAGAAATGCATACCAATCGAGACGACAAGCGCGTCTCGGGTATAGCTCGCACTTTTGGCGGCTAGGGCGAAAATAAGACTCGCATGTAGTGCTGCATCTGCAGCACTTGGGGGAAGTGCTTTGGTGCGGTCGCACCAACGGGTTAATTCTACCGCGGATTATTGAATGGAAAAACCAACAGGTAATTCAAGTCGATTAGCTGCTAACAACGCCGAATTAGTAAGGATTTCATGCGTAGAACCATCGGCAACGATGATGCCGCCCTTAAGGATTACCGAGCGAGGACATAGTTCAAATGCATACGGAAGATCATGCGTGACCATCACCATTGTGATGTCCAGCGATCGCAAAATATCGGCTAATTCGCGCCGGCTTGCAGGATCTAAATTTGAAGATGGTTCATCAAGCACAAGAATTTCAGGCTTCATGGCTAACACGGTTGCAACAGCTACACGGCGACGTTGGCCAAATGAAAGGTGATGTGGTGGGCGATCTTTAAATTCGCTCATTCCAACAAGTTGCAGCGCTTCATCAACTATCGCATCAAGTTCAGCACCTCTTTTGCCCATGTTGTATGGACCAAAGGCAATATCTTCACCAACAGTTGGCATAAACAATTGATCGTCAGGATCTTGGAAAACAATTCCTACTTTTGAGCGAATTTGTTTCAGCGATGCTTTGTCTTTTGCGTCCACAAGTTGGCCCGCTACATGTACCGAACCATGCGAAGTTGGATGGATTCCGTTCATATGCATGACAAGTGTTGTCTTACCGGCACCATTAGGTCCAAGAAGTGCAACGCGTTCACCCTTTTGAACTGACAGATTTACACCAAATAGCGCTTGATTGCCATCGGGATAAGCGAAAGCAAGCTCTTTGATTTCAAGGCTTGGTGTACTCATATTCAGAATCCTAACGCCAAAGTAGTGATGGAAATTATTAAAGCCGAGATTGGAAGCGTTAGTGAACGTATCCAAGTAGAAAGCGGAATGCGTGGCGGTTCATCATGGGGCAAAACACCATCGTAACCACGAGAAATCATGGCAAGGTGAACTCGTTCGCCACGTTCGTATGAACGAATAAATAAGGCACCAGCTGCTGTTGCAATAACTTTCCAGTGCTGGATTCCGGTTGCTTCAAAGCCACGTGATTCACGGGCAATCTTCATGCGCTCCATTTCATCATTGACAACATTTACATATCGCAACATAAAGGAAGCGATCTGTACCATCAACGTTGGAAGCTTTAAGCGCTCTAATCCTCGAAGAATTTCGCGAGCAGTAGTACTTGTAGAAAGAATGATTGCGGTGATTACACCCAAAGTGCCCTTAATAAAAATACCCGCACCGGCAAGTAAACCTTCTCGGTAGAGATTAAGTGGACCAACTTCAAATCGCTCGCCTGTTCCAAAAAATGGCATGAGTAAAGCGAAGAAGATGAAGGGAATCTCAATTAATGCACGCTTGAACAGCAAAGTGAAAGGAATTTTTGCCGCAGCTACCGTAATGAAAAGAACTACAAAGTAGCCAACAAAGGCTTGCCAGCGGTTAATTGGAGTTGAAACACAAACCAAGATAAACAGCAATGCAGCAACGATTTTTGCATGCGAAGGAAGGGAATGAATCACCGAATGTCGGTGTAAATAAAGTCTTTCCCCAACATCATGGCCGTGATGGTGACCATGTTTATCGGATTTAAGCTCTATTTGTTTACCTTTTTTGGCTTACGTGCGATGAAAGTAAACATTGCACCTGCAACAACAGCTGTACCAATAACACCAATAACGCCGGCTACACCAACTGATGCCCGCTCATTCTCAATTCCTTTGACACCGTAATCAGCTAACGCACCATCGGCATAAGTGTGATCTTTTGCAGTTTCAATAAAGCCGATGTCTTCAGCAACCTTTTCTAAACCATCTGGATCAGATGAAGCGTAGAAGGAAACAACGCCAGCCAAGAAAAGTGAAACCAGAAATCCAGCAGCTAAAAATTTTTTATTCTTATCCATGGCGAATCTCCAATTGTGTTTTGCTGTCTTTCCAACCGTAAACAAGGTCACTGCGGCTTGCAATCACAGCGCTGACTGTTAGTCCAGTAATGATTGCTTCTCCAATACCAATCAATACATGCGTGCCAACCATTGCACCCAGCACCGCTGATATAGAAAACGTCCCTGTCGCACCGATCGCATATTGAATTGTGAAGCCAAGGGCAGCAGCAGGAACTGAAATAAGAGCACCAATTCCAGATGCAACAACAATCGAAGATTTGGTTTTTGGAAGAATCTTTTTAACAAGCAGAAAGACGCCGTAACCAACCCAAACGGCGATGAAGCTCATATTGAATACGCTCAGACCCAGTGCTGTAAGCCCACCATCGGCAAAAAGAAATGCTTGCATAATGAGCACCACAGTTAGCGCCAAAGTTGCAGCCCAGGGGCCTACAAGTACCGCGGCAAGTGCGGCACCAATTAAGTGTCCACTTGTTCCAGCAACGACTGGGAAGTTGAGCATTTGAACTGCGAAGATAAAGACGGCAGTGAGTCCGGCCAGCGGAGCGCTCTTTTCATCGAGTTGGGCGCGCGCACCCTTGAGCGAGACCGCGATGCCTGCGGCAGCTAAGCCAGCAAAGGCGGCTGAGGTTGGAACATCAATGAAACCATCAGGAATATGCATGGGAAAAGGTTAATGCAAATGATTCGCATCTGCAACAGTTAGGCAGAAGGCTGAGAATTCATGTCTTGGGAGCCTAATCCTGAGCCCTGGCTCACCTAGTAAAGATAAGGTCGCGCACATGAGTGAAGACGAAGGCATGGAAGAGCTCGTCACCGAGGAAATGTTGTGGGATCGAATCCCCGAAGTCGAAGGTGAAGAACGTGCCAGTACTTACTACGAATTAAGCGCGCGAATTTATGCCCGAGGTCAATATGACGAAGCGCTCGCACTTGCAGAAACTGCTCGAGATATTTATTCACAACTTGGCGAAACTGTTTCTTCAGAAGGATTAGCACAAGCGTATTCGGCGATCGGTTATAACTTAAACCAACTTAAGCGCATGGATGAGGCAGCTAATGCGATGAGCAAAGCTGTTGAGATTTTGCGCGAAAACAAATCTCCAATTGCTTTAGAGCTTGCATGCACGCTTGGTGAATGGTGGTATTCGTCAAAGAGCTACGACAAAGTTGTTGAAACGATGAACGAATGCGCACAAGAGCATCTAGTTGATGGTAACGAAATTGGCGCAGCAAATGATTTACATTTGATTGGTTGCGCAGAGCGCGAGTTAAAGAACTACGAGAAAGCAATCGAAGCTTTTAAAGAAGCACGCGCTTTGTTTAAGCGAAACAAAGAAGTAATTCATGTAGCCAGATGCGATCAGAAAATGGCTTCGTGTCTTATTGAACTAGGCGAAGGTGAACTTGCATTAGAGACTGCCCGCAAAGCTGTCGATGTGTTTGAAACAGGTCATGATCATCGACGTGAAACTTTTGCTTCCTTCGAATATGGCAAAGCTCAAATCTTGCTTGAAAAATATGATGAAGGATTAGCGACCTTGGAAAATGTTTTGGCGATTGTTAGCGAAGATGAGCCTAAGGATTTTGAATTTATTGTTGACATTGAATCAAGAATTGCCAAGATTATGCGCATGCAAGGACGGATTGAAGAGGCTGATGAAATAGAACGCCGCTTGAAATCAGTTCAAGAAGCTTTAGAAGATGAACCAGAGCGTGATCTCCTCAATTAAATCTCGGGGCCAGATCAGTATCACCATGGTGTGTATGGGCAATATTTGTCGCTCACCAATGGCAGCAGCGGTATTAGCAAACAAAAAACAGGCGATTCAATCACCAGTTATCACTGTCGATAGTGCTGGTACCGGCCCTTGGCATATTGGGCAAGGCCCTCATCCGTCATCAAAGAAGATTTGGGAAAAAGCTGGCTATAAGCACGAGCACACAGCCAAGCAGTTCACAGTTAATGATTTTTATGTCCATGATTTAATCCTTGTGATGGATTCTAGTAATTATCACAACGTTATTTCTTTGGCAGAAAATGATGATCATCGTTCAAAAGTTTTCTACTTAAGAAGTTTTGATCCAGCTCTTAAGGGAATTGATCCAACTTCTGCAGACTATTTCAAATTAGAAGTTCCAGATCCTTACAACCAGAGTGATGAAGCCTACGAAGCTACACTAGCTATGGTTGAACGTGCAGTAGATGGATTACTTACCGAATTAAAAGCTTAACGAGGCAAATGCTGTAAGGCCCAGTGATACATGGCAATTGCACCGGCAGCAGACGCGTTCATAGATCTAGTCGAACCATATTGATTGATTTCATACAAAACTTCGCATACTGCAATTCCTTCATCGGACATTCCAGCGCCCTCTTGACCAAATAAAAGAACACAGCTTTCGGGCAAATCTGCGGATTCTAATTGTTTTGATCCAGGCACGTTATCGATGCCAATAATTGGTAACGCTTGTTCTTTGCAGTACTTTGCAAAATCTTCAATTGTTGGGTGATGCAATACAGTTAAGTATCGATCAGTCACCATTGCGCCGCGCTTGTTCCAATCGCGTTTTCCGACGATGTGCACTGCTGAAACATTAAATGCATTAGCAGTTCTTACAATCGAACCAATATTTAGATCGTGTTGCCAATTTTCAATTGCAATCTGCAATTTATGACGCTTAGTGTTCAAATCCGCAACAATTGCTTCTACGGTCCAATATCGATAGTGATCTAGGACATTTCTGCGATCACCATTCAGTAATAATTCAGGGTCGTATTGATCCCCTTCAGGCCAAGGCTTCTCATGGGGACCAACGCCGACAACAGGGAAAAATTCACCTGGGCCAATGCTGGCGGGGGTTGTTGGAGAAGACATGTATGCACTCTAAACTGAATGCATGTCAGCTATCAACACAGTCGCGTATGTAATCCATTTACTCTCGGTAATCGGGATCTTGGTTTTGCTTTTACTTCAATGGAACAAGTCGCCACGTAAGTTAAATCCTGGGGTACTCCATGCCGGGTTAACCGCACTGGTTGCCGGAATCGTGCTGGTTGGTCTACACAACAATGTAAAGCCAGATGAAGAGTTAAATCATATAAAAGTCGGAATTAAATTTATTTTCCTTCTCATCATTCTGGTTTTGGGCTACGTAAATGTTAAGAAGCCTGTACTGCCAAAGAATATTTGGCTAACAATGCTTGGCTTAACCATTACAAATATCGTTATTGCTTACTGGCGCTAGAAAGTAATAATGACTTTCTTGTACCGGTTTTTTGTAATTGTCCTTGCGACAATTCTTTCGGTACTTCCGGCACAGGCAGTTCTGGCACCAGAATCAATTCCAGCTGCTTTCGATGAACTTCTAAAAAATCAGAGCCTTTCTAACCCGGCAATGATTGTGATTGATGGCAATACAGGTGCGATTGTTTATGAAAAGAATGCTTATTCGCAGCGCAAGCCAGCATCAGTCATGAAGATATTAACTGGGGCGGTAGTGCTTGAACATCTAGATCCGCTGTCAACTTTTGCGACAACGGTGACAATTGACCCAGAAATCAAAACTGTAATTGTTCGAGGATCCTATGACCCATGGATCAGCTTGGATCACAACACTGCTAGAAAAATGAATCGTGCATCACTGCCTTACATTGGGTTTCGCACCATGAGTTATGTAAAAGAATTCAATGGTGGATCATTAAAGAATTACAAGGTTTTGTATAGTGGGTTGTACTCGCAAGATGTTAAGAATCTGAAAGCATTTTGGGCTAAACGTAATTTCAAACCAGCAATGAAGTCTGTCAAAGACGATGAAGCCGCTATGGCCCCTGGCGAATTGATCGTTGCGGAGAATTCACCAACAGTGGGCGCTTTATTGGACTGGATCATGCTTTGGAGTGATAACCAAATATCGGAGCGACTAGCGCGACTATCAGCTAAGGCTGCCGGATTTAAAATGGATGAAACTGGAGTAGATGCAGTTTTTAGAGCGATCTTGCTCAAACTTGAAATTGATGACTCAAAGTTAGTTGTTGCTGACGCAAGTGGGTTGTCTAGGAAAAACAAAATCACGGCAAAGTTAATGGGCGAATTGCTCTACAAACTTCGGAAAGATGAAAAGTACGCTTTGATTTACACAGGCCTGCCTATTGGTGGAATTTCTGGAACGCTACGAACCCGCTTTATTACTACCGCACCAACCGCGGTTGGTTTAGTCAGAGCTAAAACCGGAACCCTTAACGGAACGGCAACCCTTGCGGGATATGTTGAATCAACTGATCGCGAATATGTTTTTGTAACATTGGCCGATGAGATCCCAAAGGGAAACTCCGCACTTAATAAAGCCAGAGCAGCGATAGATCGCGTACTTGGAAGAATCGCCGCTCCAAACATCCCAGCTCAAATTTCTCCCGCGCCTTAGTTGTTAGAGAAAATCTTTATCTGTCCTTTGTAGCAAGCAACCCAAGTATTTCCAGTTGGAACATCGTAGGTGATTCCAATTGGTTCATTACAGACTTTAATATTTTGAGTTACTTTCATATCACTTGTACGAACTCGGGACATTGTGTCGCTCTTATAATTAACCACATACAAAACTGATCCATCTTTTGAAATCGCTAGACTTCGAGCTGCGTTTCCGGTTCTGACAGATTTTCCCGCACTGTTAGTGACAAGATTCCACGATGCAACTCGACCAGATAAATTCATGGTCACGTACATCATCGAATTATCAGGTGATAAAGCAATTGCACGTGGATTGCTACCAATTGGAATGTAGGAAGTAGAAAAATCTTGCAGATTAATTACATGAATTCGGTTTCCACCCATTTCAGCTACATAGGCTTTAGTTGAATCGTTGTTTACCGCTATTCCGCGCGGGTATCGCCCAATTTTGATGGTTTTAATTACTTTATTGCTTTCGACCGAAATAACAGAAACGGTATATGAACACCAATTGGCTACTAATACATATTTGTTGTCAGGTGTAACTTCAACAACTTTTGGTACAGATCCAACGGGATATACCGAATCAATTTGGTAATTACTTCGATTAATTCTGTAGACAAAACTCTTGTCATATCCATCTGCTGGTGAGCAAGTGTCAGTTCCTTCTTTATTGAACCCCTTGCCGTACATGGCGTAGTTGCTGACATACAGATACTTGCCGTCGGGGGAAAAAGTTCCTTCAACAGGAGAACCTTTGTAATTGCCAGCTGTTTTTGAAAAGCCAAAATCCTTTAGGGAAACTGAATCAGAAACTGTGTGCAGTAGTTCAAAAGAATTTGCGTCATAAACAGTGACTGTGTGTCGGTACATCATGTTGTGCGCGCTTACAACGCCATCACCTGAAGAGCGAACTGATTTAGGTGCAATTGATCCGTTGATCGTATGGATCAACTTCATTGTGTCTGGTGTCACTTCAGCAAATGAATACTGAGCCTGTGTTGTGAGTAGTGACAAGCAAAGCAGAAGGATTTTTAACCGCATGGCACAACTCTACAGGTGCAGTAATCTTGGCGCGTGAGCAGCGCTATGCGGGGATACCTCGATCTAATGAAGTTAAGAGTGGTAGAACTCTTACTCGTTTCAACTTTACCGGCGATGGTCTTAGCTGCCAAAGGTTTACCGAGTTTTGGTTTAGCTCTGGCAACAATTTTTGCAGGAACTCTTGCTGCTGGAAGTGCTAATGCTTTCAATATGGTTATTGAAAGTGATCTTGATAAGTTGATGGCACGAACTTCAAAACGACCGGTCGTTACTGGGCAGATTTCAAAAAAGAACGCAACGGTTTTTGCGACACTTATTGGCGTTCTTTCGCTTATTTTGTTCTGGGTTTTTACAACACCACTTGCAACTCTGTTAGCTTTGATTGCAATTATTTTTTACGTAGTTGTTTATACGATGGCTTTGAAACAACGCACAGCGCAAAACATTGTTTGGGGTGGAGCCGCAGGCTGTATGCCAGTACTTATTGGTTGGGCAGCGGTTACTAATTCACTTTCAGTAACAGCATGGGCTTTCTTCTTTGTCATTTTCTTCTGGACGCCGCCACATTTCTGGGCACTAGCAATTAAGTACAAAGATGATTATGCGGCTGCTGGAACACCAATGCTTCCTGTTGTTGCAACAAAGGGTCGAGTTCTGAAGGAAATGTGGTTCCACACGACCTTGATGATTGCATCATCGGTGTGGTTGATTCTTGCCGCTGAATTGCCAATGTGGTCACTTGCAATAACTGTGGCACTTGGCCTTGTATTTGCGCGTCAATTAATTGCACTTAAAGAGGGTTCACCAGAATATACAAAAGTGGCTGGCAAGATCTTTCAGTGGTCAATTACTTATTTAAGCTTGCTATCTGTTTTGTTAGTTGTTGCTCAGCTACTTAGCTAGAGCTTGCTGCAAATCCTTAATCAAATCGCTGGCATGTTCTAAGCCAACCGATAAACGCAATACCGATGGGGTAATTCCCATTTCAGCTTGAACTTCTGGCGCTAAACGACGATGCGTAGTCGATGATGGATGAGTGATTAGTGATTTGCTGTCGCCTAAATTGTTGGAAATATCAATGACGCACAGCTTATTCATGAAGGCAAAAACTTCTTCTTGAGAACCCTTAAATTCAATACCAATCGTTGATCCGCCACCATTGTTCATTTGTTTCATGGCTAATTCATGACCTGGATGAGACTTCAAACCTGGGTAACGTACAGATTTAATCGCAGGTTGCTTTTCCAAAAATTCTGCAACAGCTTGTGCATTTGAAACCATACTTTCAACGCGCATATGCATAGTTTCAAGAGACTTAACCAATACCCAAGCATTAAATGGGCTTAGTGCAGGACCTGTATGACGCACGAATGGCAAAAGTTTTTCTTGAATATATGAAGCCGAACCTAACAAAGCACCGGCAAGTACTCGGCCTTGTCCATCGATGTGCTTTGTTGCTGAATACATAACCACATCTGCGCCAAGTGCTAAAGGCTTTTGCAAAACCGGTGATGCCATTACGTTGTCAACAATTACTGTCGCACCAACCTTGTGTGCAAGATCGCTCACCATTTTGATGTCAACAATCTCTAGCAAAGGGTTACTCGGGGTTTCGATAAACACAGCCTTGGTAGTTTTACTTAGAGCTTTTGCCCACACAGCAGGATCATTTCCTTTTACTAGTTCAAAGGTCACGCCCCACTTAGGCAAGAATTCTGTAATAACAACATGGCAAGAAGAAAACATGGCAGCTGATGCAACGATATGGTCGCCTTGTTCTACTAGGCAGGCAAGGGATGCAAACATCGCCGACATTCCAGAACCGGTTGCCACGCACATTTCAGCACCTTCAATTGCGGCTAAACGTTTTTCAAACATCGCAATCGTTGGGTTATGGAAACGGCTATATAGATAGTGATCAGTTTCTTCAGCAAAAGAATCGAAAGCTTCTT
>JBIKSX010000077.1:0-2961 GCA_044348405.1 Candidatus Planktophila sp. | reverse complement strand
GCTTGTGCTTTCCACGAAGAAGAACGGCAGCATGTGTTGCAAGACGGCCCAAGACCACATCTTGTGCATCGATGATGTGCCAGTTACGGACTGCATCACCAGCTTTTGGACTGTATGTACGCACGCTTTTGCCTACCTTCTTTTCTTGGAACTTCTTTGAACTATTTGATGGACGGCGCCTTTGTGAAGCGCAGAGGAGTAAGGGTACCCGCGCCAGGCTCAGGGGTCAAAATCGTGCGTAAACCCTGCGACCTAGTGATCAAATACTGGCTCTGGGCTCTCATAGACCGCCCCATCCTTGCCGAAGACTAAAAAGCGATTAAAACCACGAGTAAACCAGCGGTCGTGGGTAACCGAGATTACCGTCCCCTCATATCGACCCAACGCATTTTCCAAGGACTCAGCGCTGGCCAAATCTAAATTGTCTGTCGGTTCATCAAGTAACAACAAGGTGTCACCAGCTAATTCCAACAACAAGACTTGGAATCGCGCTTGTTGGCCACCAGATAGGGATGTGAATTTTTGGTTTGCTTGCTGGTCAATTTCATATCGGCGCAAAACACTTTTTGCCGGACCTAGCTGAAGAGAATGTAGCTCCCACAAAATCTCAAGCAGAGTCTTACCCTCGAACTCTGGATGAGAATGTGTTTGGGCAAAGTATCCAATCTCAACACGAGCGCCAATTTTAAAGTTTCCTTGATAAGCAACGGTTGAATCCCCAGAAATCAAACGAAGGAAATGGGATTTACCAGTTCCATTTTTTCCAAGAACCGCAATTCGGTCGCCAAAGAAAACTTCAAAGTTAAATGGCTGAGTTAGGGTTCCGATAGAAACATTTTCAAAAGTTAGTGCACGCAGTCCAGTACGACCACCCTTAAGTGCAACCTTTACATCTTGTTCTACTGGTGGTGCTTCGGGGGCACCAGCTTCTTCAAACTTACGAAGTCGAGTTTGCATTGCATGGTACTTGCTTGCCATATCGTGAGAACTAGCAGCTTGCACCTGTAAAGTCTTGACTAGATCGATTAATCGCTGGTGCTCTTGTTCCCAGCGAAAGAGAAGTTCGGCAAATCTTTCATTGCGAGCAGATCGCGCATCATGCCAAGTTGAAAACTTTCCACCATGAACCCAAGCTGTATTGCCACTGATGCCTTGTTCCAAGGTCACAATACGAGTCGCCGTGTTTTCAAGTAGTTCACGATCGTGGCTTACAAACAAAACGGTTTTCTTGGTTTCGGTTACAACTTTTTCTAACCAGCGCTTGGATGGAACATCCAAATAGTTATCTGGTTCATCCAACAAAAGGACTTCTTCTGGCCCTTCCAAAAGCGCTCTGAGAACTAACTTTTTTTGTTCTCCGCCCGAGAGGGAATTAACTAATCGATGTGAAACCTCTTCAAAAGACTTGCCCAGCATTTCGGTGCAGCATTTATCCCATAAAACTTCGAACTCATATCCCCCAGCATCGCCCCAATCAATCAAGGCTTGCGCATAATTCATTTGTGACTTTTCCGTTGAATCTTGGTTCATAAGTCTTTCGGTTTCATCGACTTTGCTTGCAGCATCCCGGATGCTTTTTGGAGCTACTGAAATCAATAAATCCCGAACTGAAGATTGGTCACGTACCGAACCGATGAACTGGCGCATGACGCCTAATCCGCCTGTTATCGAGACACTGCCTTTATCTGGTTTGATGTCACCGCAAATCATTCGTATCAAAGTTGTTTTTCCAGAGCCGTTCGGGCCAATCAAAGCGACTTTCGCACCATCGCCAACTCTAAAACTCACATCATTTAGAAGTAATCGCCCATCGGACAATGTGTATTCGACTGTTGAAACATCAATGTGACCCATTGTCGCGCTTTCCGATCGTCACCTTTGCACGCTCTAATAGTTGATTGTCGGTTGGATACTCAACTGAAGAAAGGGTTAGTCCCCTGGCTGGAAAGACTAAGGAATCACTTACTCGCTCTTTATTCTGCAATAACTGACGTATCCACTCTGAATCTTTACGGCCATCTGCAACACATACAACTGCCCCAACCAAGTTACGAACCATGGAATAGCAGAAGGCATCGGCGATTATCGTGGCTACAAGTAATTCTCCACGACGTTCCCAAGTGAAATTCTCTAAGGTCCGAATCGTTGTTCCGCCTTCTTTAAACTTACAGAATGCCGCAAAATCATGATGGCCAAGGACAAGACCGCTAGCCACATTCATTAATTCGGCATCGAGCGGTCGATACCAAGAAGCAATATCAGTTCGATTTATCGGTGGAACTGGCAAGTTCTTATCAAGAATTTTATATGTGTAGGTTCTACGAATTGCCGAAAATCTTGCATGAAAAGCTTCTGGGGCAACAGATACTTGCATGATGCGAATATCTTCATCCAAAATTCGATTCAACTTATATGCGATGTCATCAAGATTAACGCCCTGCGGAATATCAACATGAATTACTTGACCAGATGCGTGAACTCCAGCATCGGTTCGGCCGGCCACAATTGTTTCAACCTTTGATTGTGAAATTGTCCCAATTGCTTTTTCGACTTCTTCTTGTACGGTGCGTCGATCAGGTTGAGTTGCCCAACCAGAAAAGTTTGTTCCATCGTAAGCAAGATCAAGCCGCAAACGAAGAAACCCACTCTCAGGGTAGAGAGTGGGTTCCGTCATGATAATAATTTCTTAGAAAGAAAGTTTTACTTATCTTTCTCAGTCAATAGCTCGATTACCGCCATTGGTGCGTTGTCACCCTTGCGAGGACCGACCTTAGTAATACGTGTGTATCCACCTTCGCGTGTTGCAAAACGTGGACCGATTTCAGTGAACAGTGTGTGTACAACGTTCTTGTTCTGAATCTGAGCCATGACCTGACGACGAGCTGCTAGATCGCCCTTCTTTGCGAAGGTAACTAACTTCTCTGCCAAAGGACGTAGGCGCTTTGCCTTTGCCTCTGTTGT